>JBOGNK010000124.1:0-3473 GCA_050747085.1 Candidatus Acidiferrales bacterium | reverse complement strand
CCTTCACGAGTTGCGCCGGTATCTGCATTGCTGGCTGTTGTGTGCTCATCCCTTTTCTCTCTGCGAACCCAAGATGTCAATGTTTTGTTAGTAGCTGCAAAAAGGCCCGCTCCGAGCCGCAGGGAGCGGGCCTCGAGGATCTCTTGTTTCTACTACTTTCTTAACTTGTTCCCTCGTCCGGCGGCACGGTGGCTTCCGCGCCCTCCGCAGTCTCAACCGGAGAGTCCGGCAGTGCCTCCACGACCGCTCCCTCGACGAAGTCGCCTTCCTGCTTCTCATACTGCTCGTAAGCGCTGGTGTCCACATATTCCACGCCATCCACCAATGCCTGGTCTTCCGCCGACTTCTGTTCCGCCACCTGCGATTGCTGATAAGCCGTATGCCCTTCGATGACGGATTCCGCGATCTTCGTCGTGAACAGCCGTATCGCGCGCAGCGCGTCATCATTGCCAGGAATGATCCAGTCCACCACATCCGGGTCGCAATTCGTATCCACCACGGAGACCACTGGCACGCCCATGCGCCGCGCTTCTTTCACCGCGATTTCTTCCGAGTTCGAGTCGATTACGAACATGGCGTCCGGAAGCTGGCTCATGTTCTCGATGCCTTCCAGGTTCTGGTTGAGGTGCTTCATTTCCCGCCCCAGCCGCGCCTTTTCTTTCTTCGAGAGTTCGTTGATCCGGCCGTCTTCCGTCATGGCCTTCAGCAGCTTCAGCCGCTTGATCGATTTCTGCAGCGTCGCCCAGTTCGTCAGCGTCCCGCCCAACCACCGGTGGTTCACAAAATACGCGCCGCAGCGCTTCGCTTCCTCCGACACCGCTTCCTGCGCCTGCCGTTTGGTGCCCACGAACAAAACCGTCTTCCCCATCGCGGAAAGATCGCTCACAAACCGGCTCGCTTCCCGGAACATCTTGAGGGTTTTCTGAAGATCGATAATGTGGATGCCGTTGCGCTCCCCGAAAATATATTCCTTCATCTTGGGGTTCCAACGCCGTGTCTGGTGACCGAAGTGAACTCCGGCCTCCAGCAACTCTTTCATCGTGATTTCGACTGCCAAAGTGCCTCCTCTCGCGAAAGGGATGCTTTTAGTCCCGGTTGCTGGCCGGAACCAGCATCCTTTTTTGCCGGCAGCTTGCCGGCCGTGATTTTAACTACAGGTGACGAGTGATTAGGCGTAAGTGGCTAGTGCCATCTCCACCGGGGACATGCGCCAAATCCAATTATCCCGCTCCACCGGCCGCAAATCGCGACCGAACAACCAGCCCACTACCGCTTGCTGTACTGGAAGCGGCGACGCGCACCCTTCTGGCCGTACTTCTTGCGTTCCTTCATGCGGGGATCGCGCGTCAGGAATCCGTTCGTTCGCAGCGCAGGTCGTAGTTCAGGATTTAATAGCGAAATGGCGCGCGACAAACCCATGCGAACCGCTCCAGCCTGTCCGCCAACACCGCCACCCTTCACGTGCGCCGTTACTTCGAGCTGATCCAGCATCTGCGTAAATTTCAGAGGCTCGACGGCCGTCGTGTGCCACGAAACGTTTCGGAAATATTCCTCGACCGGACGACCGTTCACGGTGAACCGCGCCGCTCCCGGCTTAATATAGACGCGCGCGATCGCTTCGCGACGGCGGCCAGTGCCATAAAACTGCTTGCCCCGTCCAGCAATCGGGCTGTTAGATGAACTCACTGCTCCTCCTGTGTAGCTTGCGCAATCTCAAAGTGAAGCGTCAATCGAGCGCCGAAGGGAATTCGCCCGGGCGCAGAGAAATGCTCACGATCCATGCACGAGGTTATAACGCGAGCGGTTGAGGCTTCTGTCCAGCATGACGCGCAGCTGCTTCGGCCCCTGCGTACACTCGCAGTTTCCGCGCGCGGCGAGCCCGAAGCTTGTTCTTCGGCAGCATTCCCTCTATCGCTTCCCGCACTACCTCTTCGGGCCGGCGTTGCAGCAACGATTTGACGGACACTTCTTTCAGCCCGCCTGGATAGCCGCTGTGTCGCCGGTAAACCTTCTGGTCCATCTTGTTACCTGTAAGGCGAATCTTCTCGGCGTTAAAGACGATAACGTGATCGCCGCAATCGGTGTAGGGAGTGAATTGCGGCTTGTCTTTGCCGATCAGTAGCCGCGCAACCCGCGTAGCAAGGCGCCCAAGCACCTGCCCTTCCGCGTTTACCGTAAACCAGTTCTTCCCTTCCGCCAGCTCTTCCGCCTCACGTCCCTTTGGAACATACGTCCGCATCAGCTTGATCACACCTTTCCATTCATCAAAAAACAAACCCTAACTCTAAGGTACGGAACGAAATCTGTCAAACGAAGACTGCGGACGCATTTGGGGCAGTCGAGAATGGCCCCCTGGGGCAGAAGGCCAGGGCAGGAAGAAAGCGCTTGTCGCCGAAAAACGCGAAGCTAACACAAAGAACCGCACCCTTCGCCGACAACACGAAGGATGCGGCACCGAAACAACTCTCATTTGAGAGAATGAACGGCTTAGTCGGCTGAGGTCGTGGCCGTGCTGCGCACACGGTTATACGACTTCGACTCGCTGTCGCTGCCCTCGCCGGCCTTGTCGATCTCGATCGATCCCTTAAAGTACGCACCGTCTTCGATCATGATGCGCGCTGTGGTCAGGTCGCCAACGACGGAACCGTCCTTCTTGATTTCAATGCGGTCGCGCGCGCGAAGATTGCCCTTCACGTTGCCGTAGACGGCTACTTCGCGAGCGATAATGTCCGCGGTGACGCGAGCGCTGGCACCGATGGTCAGCTTGCGGTCTTCGAGGGAAACCAGACCCTCGACGCTGCCGTCGATCTGCAAATCTTCGTTGCCCGTAATTTCACCCTTAATGTGCAAACTAGCGCCGAGCCGCGCTGTGTTGCCGCTCGTCGAAGTTGGGTACCCCGAATCAATCGCCATTGTCCTTGCCTCCCCTGAAAAAGATTGTGTGGCCGACGAATTTGGTGCTGCTGTTCCAGGTTGCTGCGGGAGCGGAGACCTTCCGGAAGCGTCCGCTTTCTTATCTCCCCACATCTACCCTCCTTGGGCCGTCAACAGCGTCAACAGAATGACCGCGCGTGAACGACTGCCCGTGGCAGCCATCCTTTGTCCCATTTACCCGCTGGGACGAGTAAGCGGCGCGACAAATGAACGCAATTACGCACGTGAGATATGGCTTGGGGCACGCTCGGAGCATGACCCAACGCCGGACTGGGCCTGCCTGCCGCAGGCAGGGCACTAAATCTATGCCCGCATCATACGCGTGCCAATTCCAAAGTGAAACGTTTGTGCTGTAGCGGTAATGGCAAATGGAAGGGCAAACTGCAGACTGGCACCGCGGAAACCCGGTGCGTGCGATCACTAAAATACGGTGAATATCGTATTGCGAACAAAAACAGGTAAGCATACACAACTATTACGAAGTAAGTGTTACGTAACTGTATAATTTATGTCGCCACATACTATTACCGGTAGGGTAC
>JBOGNK010000123.1:0-41538 GCA_050747085.1 Candidatus Acidiferrales bacterium | reverse complement strand
GACGGAAGAAGATGCTGAACGGCTGCGAGCGATGGGGGCGCTGGACGAGCGCGTGGAAGTGGCAGGCAATTTGAAGTATGACAGCGAGCCGCCATCGCCAACCGAGTTCGCCTCGTGGCTATCGGCGCAAATCGCGTCGCAGGAGCGCTGGCCGGTGCTGGTAGCGGGAAGCATTGTGGCGCAGGAAGAGGAGGCGGTGCTCGCGGCGTACGACATCGTGCAAAGGCGATTTCGGCGGGCCCTGCTGGTGCTTGCTCCACGCAAACCAGACCGATTCGATGCCGCCTCGGATATTGCCGAGACAGGCGGGTGGCACATCGTGCGCCGCAGCCGGGTCGACATGGACTCGGCTCTGCCGGACGATACGGATATCGTCGTGCTTGATTCGATTGGCGAGTTGGCCGGACTCTACGCGCTCGCGGATACGGTTTTTGTAGGCGGGTCGCTGGTTCCGGTTGGCGGGCACAATATCCTGGAGCCGGCGTGGTTTGGACGCGTGCCCGTGTTCGGCAATTCCATGGAAAATTTTCACGAAATGGCCGACCGATTCCTGAGCGCAAAGGCCGCGATCCAAGTGCACAGCGGGCCTGAGTTGGGCCAGGTTTGGCTGCAGCTTATCGAGGCTGTGCCGCTGCGCGAGCGGATGGGGCAGGCTGCGCGCTCGATTTGGGAGCGGAACCGCGGAGCGACGGACCGCTGCCTGGATCGGATCACGGGAATTATCGAGCGCGAACAAAGTTCAACCAAAGGCAGTGCAGCGTGAGGCTCGGAGGGCCGCTCCTGTGGCCGTTCAGTGTGCCCTATGCAGCGGGGGCGCGGCTTCGCGCGGCAATGTATACCTCGGGCGCGATCCAGCAGAAGCGACTCGATGCGGTTGTGATCAGCGTCGGTAATCTGACCGTGGGCGGGACGGGCAAAACACCGATGGTGCTCTGGATCGCGGAACGGTTAGTGGCAGAAGGGAGACGAACGGGAATCCTGACGCGCGGGTACAGGAGCACGCCGACGGATTCGACCGGCCCGACTGGAGATCTTGGGTCGACAAATGACGAAGTCGAACTGCTGAGGGCGCGGCTGGGGACGCACGTCGCGTTCGGTGTCGGCGCGGATCGGTTCACGAAAGGACAGGAATTGATCCGGCAGGGTGTGAACTGGTTTGTGCTGGATGATGGATTTCAGCACATGCAGATCGCGCGCGATGCAAACATCGTTTTGATCGACGCAACGGACCCATTCGGCGGGGGGCGCCTGCTGCCGGCGGGGCGCTTGCGCGAACCGCGCTCGGCTGTATCCCGCGCCGACATTATCGTCATCACACGAAGCAATCACGCGCCCGCAGTCGAGACGCTGATTCGTCGGCATTCGCAGGCTCCCATTTTCTACGCGCAGACGCGGCTCGACGGCATTCGCAGCTTTTTTGACGGCGAGTGGGGCGCGCATTTATCGGTAGAAGGGGATCACCGGCTTTTCGCGTTCTGCGGCATCGGGAATCCGCCGGCATTCGTTACGGACCTGCGGCGCTGGGGATTCAACGTAGTCGGGCAGAAATTTTTCCGGGACCACCATCGGTATCTGCCTGCCGACGAAGACGCGATCAGCAGGGAAGCGGTGACTGCCGGTGCTACGGCTCTAGTCTGCACGGAAAAGGACATCTACAAGGTGAATCAGTTGCGATACAGGCGCCCGCACCTGTACTGCGCCGTGATTTCTCTGGAAATCAGCGAGGAACAGAAATTCTGGCGAACGTTGATGGGAATCGTTGCATCGCGCGTGCACGCCGGCGAGCTGAAGCTGCCTTTCTGAAGCGCTCGTCAGGATGAAGCCAGGGCTCGCCAAATTGGCGCTAAAAAGGGGCGTGTGATACGTTTCGTGGTCCGAATCGTGCGTCGAGGCGCATCCTGAACAATCATGCCAACCCGTACTGAGGCGATGAAGCGGCGAGCTGCCAGCGCTTCGAGGAGCGGACGGACTGCCTTCGTCGATCTAACGCGCCTGATGGACATCGTAGGCGCGTTTTCGCGGAAGAAAATTTGTGTCGTCGGGGATATGGTGCTGGATGAGTTTGTGTCGGGCGAAATTTCGCGCGTTTCGCGCGAAGCACCTGTACTGATTCTGCGGCACCGGAAAACAGAAGCGTATCCGGGCGGCGCAGCAAACGCGGCCAACAATATCGCCGATCTGGGCGCGCGGGTGACTCCGATCGGCGCCGTCGGCGATGATGAAGCCGGCAGAAAGCTGCTGGATCTGTTCGGGCGAAAGGGTATCGACGTTAGCGGAATTATCGTGACGCGCGAGCGACCCACTACGACAAAGACGCGCTACCTTGCGGGCTGGAGCCATACGACCGAGCAGCAGGTGTTGCGCGTCGATCGCGAGCCCGGCGCGACTTTGCCGGAACGGGTGCAGCAGGCCATCGAGCGAAAAACTCGCGCAGTGGCGGCGAGCGCAGATGCCGTGCTGATCTCCGATTACGGGATGGGTGCTGCGCCGCCGTCACTTGCCAGGAAGCTGAAAGCCAAGCTGCTGACGCTCGATTCGCGTTATCGGCTGCTTGAATTCCGCGACGCGGGAGTTACGGCTGCGACGCCGAATGAGTCGGAAGTCGAAGCGGCATACGGCACACAGGTTGGAGCCGATCTGAACAAGCTCCGAGACCTTGGCGCGCGGGCCGTTCGCGAACTTGGCGCTGAGGCGGTTGTCGTGACGCGCGGAAAAGACGGGATGTCAGTTTTCGAGCGAGATTGTGGAGACGCAGACACCGGTTCGGGCCCGCGGCACATCCCGATTTATGGTTCGGATACGCCTGTTGATGTGACGGGAGCGGGTGATACGGTGATTGCTGTCTTCACACTGGCGCTCGCGGCGGGCGCCTCATATCTGGAAGCGGCGCATCTGGCAAATTACGCGGGTGGGATCGTCGTGATGAAGCGACGAACCGCGACAGTGACGCGCGTCGAGTTGGAATCGGTTCTCGCACGCGAAGCTGCGCAGTCCTGAGGAAGCATGGATACGCGGCAGAAGATTCTTTCTCGTGGCGGACTGCGCGACGTGCTGTCGGAACATCGCCGGTTGGGGCGCAAGATCGTCCTGGCGAACGGCATTTTTGATCTGCTGCATGTTGGCCATGTGCGGTATTTGCAGGCGGCGAAGAATGAGGCCGACATTCTTCTCGTGGCGATCAATTCCGATTCGAGCACTCGCGCGCAGAAGGGGCCGGGGCGCCCGATCATGACGGAGCGCGCCCGAGCCGCCGTAGTTGCTGCGCTGGCGGCTGTGGATTACGTTGTGATCTTCGACGAATTTGATGTGAAGGAGTTGCTGCGCGAAATTCGTCCCCACGTCCACGCAAAGGGCACAGATTATTCGGCGGAGACCGTCCCCGAGCGCGAATTGGCCAAATCATTGGGCATCCGCACCGTGATCTGTGGCGATCCAAAGGATCACTCGACGCGCGATCTTCTGAGCCGCATCCGCCGGCAGGGCCATGGCTGAGGCGCGATTCCTGCTTGTGCGACTGGGATCGATGGGAGATATCATTCACGCGCTGCCCTCCGCGGCCGCTTTGCGTGACACATTTTCGGATGCACGGATCGACTGGGCGGTCGAGCCACGATGGACGCGCCTCTTGAAGGGCAATCCCGATTTAAACGCGGTAATCACCGCGAATCGGACGACGCCGGCGGGGGCGCTCGCGACGTTGAGAGCCGTTCGTGCGCCGAAGTACACCTGCGTGATTGACTTCCAGGCGCTGTACAAATCGGCGCTGCTCGCGTTTGCTACGGGAGCGAGCCGCCGAATTGGATTCACGAGCAGCTATGCGCGCGAAGGGCTCGCGTCAGTTCTGTACACCGAACGCCTGAATCCGCGCGGATCACACAAAGTGGATCACAACATGACGCTTGCGATTGCGGCAGGTGCAAAGCAGCCGCAATGTCCGCGCTTCCCACTGGCGATCGATCCTGAAGATGAAGAGGTGGTCTCACGAGAGCTTGCGAGGCACGGCGTAGGTGAATTCTTCGTCCTGAATCCTGGAGGTGGGTGGGTTTCGAAGTGCTGGCTGGCGGAACGTTATGGCGAGCTACATCGAAAAATAACGGCGCGATTCGGCTGGCGTGGAGTTGTGAGCTTTGGTCCGAGTGAAGAAAGTCTTGCGTCAACGGTGGTTTGGCATGCGGGTGATCCGGCGCCCGTGCCATTGCCGGTAGGGCTGGGGCCGCTGATGGCATTATTGCGTCGTGCGAAGTTCATGGTTTCCGCAGATACGGGACCGCTGCACCTTGCGTCGGCGCTGGGGACGCCGGTGATCGGGCTTTACGGTCCCACCGATCCAGCGCGCAACGGACCGTACTCTTACGCGGACATAGTGGTGCGAAATCCGCACGCGAGCGTCACGACTTACCGCCGCGAGGCATCTTATTCGGCTTCCATGCTATCGATCACGGTCGATCAAGTTCTCGATGCAATCGAGCGCCGTCTGGAGCGCGGCGGGTGAGCGAGCGCAAGTTCTGGATGCGGTGGCGCGTGCGCGCGGGCTATATCGTAGCCGTCGCCTACTGGCTGCTCGCGCGACCGACATATCGGTCGATCATCTATGGCGCGGCGATCGCTATCGCCGGCCTGATCATTCGAGGGGCCGCGTCGGGAAATTTGCGCAAGGATCGCGAGTTGGCCATCTCCGGCCCGTATGCGTGGACAAGAAATCCTCTTTATTTCGGCAGTGCGTTTCTCGCGGCAGGTTTTATCGTAGCGGGACACTCCTGGGCCGCCGGCGCGCTGGTGGCGGTTTATTTCGGCGTTTTCTATTACGCGGTGATGCGGAATGAGGAGAGCGATTTGCGCGTCCGGTTCGGCGCCGCGTACGAAGAGTACCGCGCGCGCGTTCCTCTTTTCTTTCCGCGCATTGTAAGCGGACTAGCAAGGGTTGCGACACTGGGCGGCGAGGCGCGCACGAATTTTTCGTGGACGCAGTACCGGCGGAATCGCGAATATCAGGCAGTCATCGGCACGATTATTGGTCTGGGGACGCTTATCGTACGGATGTGGATACGGGCTCGATGGGGCTACTGAGGTCCAACGGAAAAGAGAAGATCGAACAACGATAAGTAGATGGCGGACGAAATTCACGGCGGAGAAAGGCGCCGCGGCGAGGACTAGCCAAAGAGTCTACTGCAGGTTGTAGACGGCGTGCATCATTCGCTGGAACTGCGGTCTATAGATAAGGTCGAAAGCGCGTTCCTTGCCAGGAAACATTTCGAGCGCGACTTTTCGCGTTGCGGCTACCATTCCCGCTGCCTCTTCCGCGGAGAGGTCGCCTCCCGCGATCGTATCGAGCGTTAGCCTCACTAGAATGCGCAGGCGGCGAATCCTTCTGCTTTCGTCGTCGATTTCTTCCTGTGTGGGCGTGGTACGGCCCATATGCGCATCTTCCATGATTGACCCGCAGAACTTCGTCAAAAACAGTATGGACTGCCGCAATAGGCCGCGCAATAGAACGTTCCCCCGACGCCGATCCAGTGGACATATTAGAGCGCGAGGCTGAGCCAACTGCTAAAATGAAAGCGTGAGCGAAAAAGCCCAAAACGAACGCACCGTAGTGGTTTACACGGCTGGGAGCGGATCGGAAGCCCTGGTGGTCAGAGGACTTCTCGAAAGCTCCGGAATCCGTGTTCCGGGGCCGATCAGTCCCGATCCCTTCCCGCTGGTTGATGCCAACATGAGCCGCGGCACGACCCACGGCGTGGAAATCTATGCGTACGAGTCGGAAGCCAACGAAGCGCGTGGCATCATCAACTCGTATCGACTCCGTGACGCGAACCGGAGGAGCGATGACACGAGTGCTTAATCGCGTTCCGGATCGACGAAGGTTCGCACCGAAAGGTCGCGTCCGTCAGTCACCACGGTGACAGCGCCATCGCGGTCGGTTCGCAACAGGCGCACTCCGTCCTGCTTGTACCGCTCGGCGACGCTCGGCGCGGGATGGCCGAACGGATTGTATAAACCCACGGAAATGATCGCTAGTTTAGGCCGGACGGCTTCGACAAACGACTCAGTGGACGACGTTTTGCTGCCGTGATGCGGTACCTTGAGAACGTCGGAAGCCAACTGTGCATTTTCGGCTACGAGTTTCGATTCGACGTCGCGCTCGATGTCGCCCGTCAGCAGGAATTGTCGCTCGCCGTCCGTGATGTGCATCACCAGGGAATCTGAGTTGGAAGCCGCGCGGATGGCGTGCCAGTCCTGCGGCCACAGAACTTGGTCCGTTGCGCCGCCCCAATTGAATTTGTCGCCGGCAGTTTCATGCACGACCGGGATTCCCAGCGAATGCGCCTCCGCAATCAAGCTCTTGAACTCGGGCTTGTCCTGATCGCGGCCAACCCAAAGCTCTCCGACGCGGAAATTCTGGAGCACGGTATGAAGCCCGTCGATGTGGTCGTGGTCTGCGTGCGTCAGCACGACAACGTCGAGCCGTTTCACGCCGCGTGACCAAAGGTATGGCGAAACGACTTCTTCGCCGATGTCTGGGCCCGAACGATAGCCACCGGTCCATTTCGATCCCGCGAGGCCGCCTCCGTCGACCAGCATCGTGCGACCGCTGGGAAACGCCATAAAAATAGAATCGCCCTGGCCTACATCGAGTGCGGTCATTTCCAATTTGGCGGTCCGCAAACGAGGCGCGAAAGGGTAGGACGCTATTAGAATTGCCAGTACCGCCAGCAGGGCAGCGAAGACTTTCTCGGACGTTGTCATGAATCGCAGAAGCCGGCGCCGGACTTTATGCGGCGCTCGCCGTCTGGTTTCGTGCCGCGAAGCGGTCGCCAACAAAATCAGCGCCGAAAAAAAGGCAACGACTAACCAGATCGGCGGTCCCGGAATCCGGTACGACACGCGCGGCAGCCGCGCAAACCACGTCACGCAGCCAAGCAACACGGCAACACAAAGACTGAGGACGTGCGCAAGCGCGACGGCCAAGCCATTCCAAATAAATGTGAGCGCCAGGCAAACGTAGCCGGAGGGAACGATGATTCCCGTTAAGATCACCGCTGGGATATTGCTGATCGGTCCGGTGAGCGCCACGCGATGAAATTGCTGCGCGAGCGAAGGCATCATGCCGAGCTGAATCGCGAGTGACAGGACGACAATATCCCACAAGCGCAGGGCGGCTCGAATCGGCCAGCACAGAATTCTGTCGGCATGAGATGCCAGCCGCACCGGCAGGTGGGCAGCCAGATGCCTCGCGACGGCGCGCAGTTCGATACGAAATTGCGTTACTCGCGGCGGATGCGTTGCGTCGCGCGTGACGTCTGCCAAGTGCGTGAGCCCCGCGCGATATGGCTGGCTCGTGCGGTCGATCCAGGGCAGTCCGAGGCCAGCGATCACTCCGATGGCGAGGAATGAAAGCTGGAAGCTGGGGTCGGTCAAGTTGGAAGGCTTCCACACCAGCAGCGCGAGCGCCGCCAACGCGATGGTGTTGAGGAGATCAATTCTTCGAAACAGCGGACGAGCGATTAAATAGAAAGCAGCCATTAGCGCCGCGCGGAGAATCGGGGGCCGGTCCTGGACGATCAGGAGATAGCCAGCGACGGCTGCGAGTGCGACGAAACTTGCGGCGCCTAACGGGAGCCGGAGGCGACGGCACAGCCAAAGAATGAACACGAGCAGCGCGGCTACGTGCAGTCCGGCAACGACGAGCACGTGGTAGGCAGAGGTTTTCTGGAATTTAGTGACGACGTCGGACTCAAGGAACGTGCGGTCGCCGAGTAGCATCGCCCTGAGCACGGCAGCGCGCTGAGGATTACTCGCGAACAGCGCATCGAGCCGTGCCAGCAAGGCGCCTCGGATGCGAGCACAGCGTTGCAGGAGCGTGGGCGGGGGCCTATCAATCAGTTGAAGGAGTTCTCCACTGCGCAACGAGCCGATCAGATCAATGCCTTGACGCGCGAGCGTGGCGCGAATGTCAGGTGCTCCGGGGTCGAGGAAATTTCGCGGCGGGCGGGCCCGCATCAGGGCTTCCACGCGATCGCCGGCCTCCAGGCTATGGGGCACTGAAGACGTGTGCGTGTCGAAATACAGATTCGCTCTCAGGCCGCCACTCACGGGCATGGCCACACCAGCAGTTTCCACCTGCTCCAGATCGACTTCGTATCGGTAGCCCCACGGCAATTCAGTTGGGTCGTTGCGGAGGCGGCCGCGCCAGCGGAGCGTGTCGGAAGTGTCAAGCCTCCCGGCGGCGATGAGTTGCGTTACGTGAGTGGGCGGGACGGCGTCCCGTTGCAGATTCCCCGCGAGGGCGCCGAGCATGGTCCATCCGGCCAGCGTGGCAATCCACGCTACCAGCAGCTGTTTGCGACTAAGACCGATGGCAGCGATGCTGATGCCGACTATGGCGGCAAGGATGAGCATGCGTGCTAGTGCCAAATGGTGCGGGCCAATGCGAGAGGACGCGAGCACGCCGGCAGCGAAAGCCAATGCGAGCCAGAGTGCCGGCAACCTCATGGGCGCTGGAGCCGCACAACGGTTTCCATATGAAATGACTGCGGAAATACGTCGAAGAGATCGATACTCGAAATGCGGTAGCCACCTTCAAGCAGAGGACGCAGATCGCGGCCGAGCGTAGGCGGTTCACACGAAACGTAAGTGATTCGCCGCGGGGCAATTTCCGTTAAACGGCGAACAGCTTGCAGCGCAAGACCCGCGCGAGGAGGGTCAACCACAACCAAGTCTGGCACATCTCTCAGCTTTTGCAGGAAGTCCTCGACGTCGGCGGTGCGGATCTGGATGTGTTGAGACGCCGCCGCGTTGATTTCCAGATCGCGTGCCGCAGCCGGATTCGACTCGACCGCCATTACCTTCTGAAATTTCTCCCCGAGTGGCAGCGCAAACAGGCCCACGCCGGCAAACAGGTCGAGCGCGAGTTCGCCTCCCACATCGCTTTCGCAAACTGCTCGAGCGAGTTCTTCGGCCAAGAAACGATTCACCTGAAAGAACGAAAAGTGACCGACGCGGTAGTTGTACTTCGCAAGCTGATAGTGCAGAAAGCCGGGCCCAAAGAGTGCCATGCGGCCCTGGCGTGGATCGTGAAACAGCAGGCTTTCGACTTCAGGCAGGAGTGCCTGAATTTGTTGCGCATATTCCGTTGCGCCAGAGGGAAAGCCGGAAAGAGTCAGCGTCAGCAATGCGCTCGTCTTTGCACCGCTGCTCCCTTCGTTCGTGAACGCTTCGATTTCGCGCAGTTCCGTCGGAAGGGAGGCAGCGGCGAGTGCATCGCGCAACGTAAGCAGGACTTTTAGCAGGACGGGCGAAAGAATCGGGCAATCATGGACGGCGCACAGCGAGGTAGATCGAGCGCGAAAATAGCCGATTTCCATTGCCGAGCTTTGCGTTGCTTCCGTGGGGGCGTTGCCGGTCGTGATTTTTGTCGGACGGACCTTCCATTGAGCTCGATTCCGGTATTTCCACGGATCGGACGCGTGCGTCGCAATCTCGCCGGTCCAATCAATCTTGCCAGTGCGGCGCAACGTCTCTCGCAGGATTTCCGCTTTGTAGCGGATTTGTGCTTCGTAAGGAATATGTTGGTAATCGCAGCCTCCGCAAGTGCCAAAGTGCGGGCATTGCGGGCTGGTGCGTTCAGAGGAGCCATCCATGACCCGCACGAGACGCGCTCGAACGAAATCTTTCTTGCGTTCGAGCGGCTCGACCGTCACGCGTTCGGAAGGAAGCACGAAGGGCACGAACACAGTCGCGCCCTCGTGGCGTGCAAGGCCGTCGCCACCGTAAATCAGTTTTTCGATGGAAACGTTGAACGGGTGTCCGGCAGAAGGGCGCGGATTTGCAGAGCGCTGACCTACGGCGTGGGGCGTTCGCCGGGGTTTGAAATCTGAGCGGCGCTTCATTTTAGTCAGACAACGGCACTAAGTTAGATAGAAAAGACTCAGCCGCGGCACGTTGAAATGCTCGTACAAACGTTTTTGCGTGTACTGCCGCTCGAGCTGCGCCAGTTGCTCGGCGGACATCTTACGCCTGTAGGGCGCCAGCGAGCGATCCATTTCTCGACGGATCGCCAGCAAGTCCTCTTCGGCGGCGTCCGCTGAAAGTCCGGCGCTGAGCTTTTCCTCGAGCACAGTGAGCCGACGTTCCAGGTCCTCAAGGTCCAGCGGCACGGCTGGATCGAGCAACGCGCGCATTTCGTCGACCCGCGCGGCGGTCTCCCCAAGCCTGGCGGCAATACCTGGCCGCGAAACGCGCTGTTTATCAGCTGCTTGCCGCAGGCGTTCCGTATTGCGCGCGAAATATTCCTTCAGTTCCTCGCGTGAGAATGCCTCGTTCGATTTGCCGCTTGACGCAACTTCCGGCCCGGTGCCGGCCGCTGCTTCCTGCGCTTCCGCTGCCGCGTCCAGCACAGCGTCGACGCAGTATGCAAGGCTCTTCAGCGGGCGCCCGGCCGTACCGCGTCGTGAACGACCCCAGCTCTCGAACGCGCGATCGATGCCCTTGAGCACAGCGGGAAGGGGAATTCCGGCCTTTTGCCACGTTTCGACAATTGCCCAATCGAGCGGCGAGACTAGCAAGTGCGCGCCGCGCTTTCGCCAGAAGTGTTCTTCGATTTCCGTGTAGTAATTGAAATAGTTGAACGCGTCCATCGATGTTCGGGTCTGGCTGGCTGTGCAGGACCGAAAACTTAAAACTGGATCGCCGATCCGGGCGATCGGGCCAAGCCCTGATTATGCAGGCCGCTTGGCTGTCGATGCTTTCGTCCGCGCGTTGACCTTTTCCTGAACACCATCCTGGTTTCGTTCCCAAATTATACGCAGGCCATTCAGGGTGAGAAATTCGTTGGTGTCCTGAATATATTTCGATCCACGCGAAATCAAACCTGCCTGACCGCCAGTCGCAATCACTTTCAGATTTGCGGCGTCGGCGCCCAATTCCGATTTGATCCGGCCGATCATGCCATCGACCATGTCAATCGTCCCGTAGTAGAGGCCGGACTGCATGTGGGCCGCCGTGTTCTTGCCGATCACTTTGCCGGGGTCTTTGATTTCAATGCGAGGCAGACGCGCCGCCCGCGCAAAAAGAGCTTCGGAAGAAATTCCGATGCCCGGAGCAATCGCTCCACCCAGATATTCGCCGCGCGCGGAAATCACGTCGAATGTGATGGCCGTGCCGAAGTCAATCACGATCAGTGGCCCGCCGTACTGCTGAAAAGCGGCTACTCCGTTGACGATGCGATCGGCGCCGACCTCTAAAGGGTTATCGACCAGGACTGCCATCCCCGTCTTCACGCCCGGCTCAACGAACAACGGCGTCTGATGAAAATACTTCTTCGACATTTCCCCCAGAGTCCAATTCAACGGGGGGACTACGGAACTGATGATGACGCCGCTGATCTCATTCGGATCGAGATCGGCGAGGGAAAAGAGATTGCGCGTCAGAATGCCGTACTCGTCCACAGTTTGGTCGCGAGCGGTGGTCAGCCGCCAGTGCGCGATCAGTTCTGACTGGCGAAACACGCCCAGAACAGTGTTCGTGTTGCCTACATCCATCGTGAGCAGCATGGGTCAAACATCTCCCACATCGCCGGAAATTACTGCCTCAATCCCGCCGCCGTCGCGCAAGACGCGAAGCACGCCGTTCGGCTCGAGTCCGGCTGTTACGCCCGTAAACGTTTCCGTGCTCGTGGTAATGCGAACGCGCTTGCCCCGAAAGTAGCTGGAAACTTCGGAAAAACGGCGCAAAATGGGGCCCGATCCCTCCACGAGGAATTCATTGTAGTAGCGGTCGAGGTGGCGCAGCAACCGGATAAGGATCTCGATCCGCGAATGCGACTTGCCCGTCTCGATGCGCAGCGAGGTGGCGATGTCCGCAATCGTCGGTGGCATTTTTGACTGGTTGACGTTCATCCCGATCCCTACCACCGCGAAGTGAACGCGATCTGGTTCCGCGTGCATCTCCGTCAGGATGCCGCAGAATTTCTTGCCTTTGACGAGCAGATCGTTAGGCCAGCGAATGTCTGGCATTCCGTCGAGCTCCTCGGCCGCGGCATCGCGAGCGGCCAGGCCTGCGACGAGCGTCAGCAAGGGCGCTTGCACGGGAGCGATCGGCGGCCGCAGCAGAACCGAACAGGTAATGCCTGCGGATTTCTCCGAAATCCACGAACGCCCCGCGCGGCCGCGTCCTTCCGTCTGCTCTTCGGCGATCACGACGGCACCGTGCGCCTCGTCCTGTTCGCCCAATTGCATTGCGAGCGTGTTTGTCGAGTTCGCTTTGAAATAGTGGATGATTCGCCGGGCGAAAGGTGTGCCGTACAAGCGATGGCTCAGCAGTTGGGGCATCAGAATGTCGGGGATGCGCTCGATGTGATAGCCCGCGCGAGGATGGCCCTTGACGCGCACGCCCAAGTCGCGCAGAAGCTGAATCCAGCGCCACACCGCCTGTCGAGAGACTCCAATTTCCTGCGCGATTTTTGCCCCGCTGATAACGATGGTCGCGTTTTCGGCAAGCAGGGTGAGCAGGGCATCGATGCGGCGGTCGGTGGTCCCGGGCTGAGATGCTTTCTGGCTTTTTGCCATGGGGGGATTGGAAGAATACTCGTTCCGCCGCGAAAATGGAAAGAAAACAGAGCGAAGATGCGCCTGCTCCGCGCGATTGCGAATTGGAATTTGGGCGATCGACATTTATCATCGACCGTTCGCGCCAGACGTGAAAAAATGGCGCGATTCACACCGGGCGAACGCAACCAGCCATGGCGACCCAGAAAATCATGAAAAAACTACTCGCCGCCAACCGCAGCGAGATCGCTATTCGGATTTTTCGCGCTGCGGCCGAGTTGGGCCTGCAGACCGTCGCGATCTACTCGAAGGAAGACCGCCTCGGCCTCCATCGCTTCAAGGCGGACGAAGCATATCTGACAGGGGAGGGAAAGGGGCCGGTCGAGGCTTATCTGGACATTGATGGCATCGTCGCGCTCGCGAAAGAGAAGGGCGTCGACGCGATTCATCCCGGCTATGGCTTCCTTTCTGAAAATCCGGCATTCGCCCGAGCGTGCGCGGCGGCGGGAATCACGTTTGTCGGTCCCACGCCTAAACTTCTGGAACTTCTTGGAGACAAGACGGCGGCACGGCGGCTCGCGGTTTTGGCTGGGGTTCCCGTTCTGCCGGGGACCGAGCAGCCCGTGCAATCGCTCAAGGAAGCGGAAAAGATTGCAGAGGAAATCGGTTATCCCGTGATCGTGAAGGCCGCCATGGGTGGCGGCGGGCGCGGCATGCGTGTCGTTCAGAACGATAGCCAACTGGCGGCGCGCGTGGAAGAGGCGCAGGGCGAAGCGCGATCGGCGTTCGGTGATGATTCCGTGTTCCTCGAGAAATATTTGCGGCGGGTGCGGCATCTCGAGGTTCAGATCATCGCCGATCATCACGGAAATTTACTTCATTTGTACGAACGCGACTGCTCCGTTCAGAGGCGCCATCAAAAGGTGGTCGAAGTGGCCCCGGCAACGAATCTCGATCGGTCGATTCGCGCGGAATTGTGCGGCGCCGCCATCCAGCTTGCGCGCAAAGCGAAATATCGAAATGCGGGCACGGTCGAGTTCCTTTATGACGTCGACTCGCAGAAGTGGTACTTCATCGAAGTCAACCCGAGGATTCAGGTGGAGCACACCGTCACGGAGGCGGTGACCGGAATCGACATCGTCCGCGCGCAAATTCTGATTGCACAAGGACACAGCCTGCACGATCCGGTGATGTCTTTGCCAAAACAGGAGGCCGTGCCGCTGCACGGCGCGGCGGTGCAATGCCGCGTCACAACAGAAGATCCCGAGCGGAATTTCGCGCCCGACTACGGGAAAATCGCCACGTACCGCTCGCCGGCAGGGTTTGGAATTCGGCTCGACGGAGGAACCGCATACGCCGGCGCGACGATCGCGCCCTTTTACGATTCGCTGCTGGTGAAGACGACGGCCTGGGGTACAAGGCTCGCCGAAGCATGCCAGCGAATGGATCGCGCGTTGCGCGAATTTCGCATTCGGGGCGTGAAGACCAACATTCCTTTTCTGGAAAATGTGGTCAATCATCCTGAATTTCAGCGTGGCGAAATCACCACTTCTTTTCTCGACGATCGCCCGGAGCTGTTCTTTCTTCCGCGACGCCGGGACCGCGCGACAAAGCTGCTTAGCTATCTGGGCGACGTGATTTTGAACGGCAATCCGGAAATGAAGGGGAAACAAGCTCCTCGGAATCTGGAACAGGTCGTAATTCCGCCGTTCCCGCGCAGCGAACCGCCGGCGGGGACGCGGCAACTTCTGCTGAAACTGGGCCCGAGGGAATTTGCTGAATGGGCGCGCAAGCAGAAGCAGTTGCTGATCGCCGATACGACTTTTCGCGACGCGCACCAATCGCTTATGGCGACACGAGTGCGCACATTCGATCTTCTGGCCGTCGCTCCGGCCGTGGCGCATCGCTTGTCGAATCTGTTCAGCGTGGAAATGTGGGGCGGGGCGACCTTCGATACCGCGATCCGCTTTCTGCACGAAGATCCCTGGCAGCGGCTCCGCGAATTGCGGCGCATTGTGCCGAATATCTGCTTTCAGATGCTGCTGCGCGGATCGAATGCGGTGGGCTACGCGTCGTATCCGGACAACGTGATCCGCGAGTTCGTGTATGAGGCACACCGGCAGGGAATCGATATCTTTCGCGTGTTCGACTCGCTGAATTCGATCGAGAACATGGAGGTGTCGATTGCAGCGGTGCTCGCGACGAACGCCGTCTGTGAAGCCGCGATCTGTTATACGGGCGATATTTTCGACTCAGCGCGGCCGCGCTACTCGCTGAAATATTACGTCGCGCTGGCGAAGCGGCTGGAAAAGCTCGGCGTGCATTTCCTGGCGATCAAGGACATGGCCGGTCTATGCCGTCCGTACGCCGCGTTCGAATTGGTCCGGCGTCTGCGCGAGGAAATTGCGATTCCTATCCATTTCCACACACATGACACCAGCGGGATCAACGCGGCATCGGTGCTGAAAGCATCGGAGGCCGGTGTCGACGTAGCGGACGCGGCAATCGCTTCGATGAGCGGCGGAACGAGCCAGCCGAACCTGAATTCGATTGTTGCTGCCCTGCAGAACACGCCGCGCGACACGAAACTCGACCTCGCCGCGCTGAACGAGTGCTCGGATTACTGGGAGACAGTCCGAACGCATTACGCGCCGTTCGACTCGGGCCCGAAGGCCGGCTCGGCGCGCCTCTACGAACACGAAATTCCCGGCGGCCAATATACCAACTTGCGTGAGCAGGCCACTGCAATGGGACTGGAGCATCGCTGGCGCGAAGTGGAGCGAACTTATGCTGAAGTGAACCAACTATTTGGCGACATCGTGAAGGTCACGCCTTCGAGCAAAGTGGTAGGGGACATGACGTTGTTCCTGATGGCGCGCGAGATGAAGCCGTCGGACGTTCTGAAGCTCGACGTCAATCACAACGTGTCATTTCCCAATTCGGCTGTTGAGATGTTTTCCGGCGTGCTTGGCGTGCCGCCCGACGGCTGGCCGAAGAAGCTGCAGAAGATCGTTCTGCGCGGCGCGAAACCGTTGCGAGGGCGTCCGGGCGCGAACCTTGCCCCCGTCGATTTTGCCGCCGAAGCCGCGATGGTGTCCGCGAAAGCAGGCCATGAGATTCCTGGCGATGAGCTGCTGATTCATCTGCTTTATCCCGAAGTTTTTGCAAAATACGAAAAGTTCAGGCAGGGCTACGGAGACGTCAGCGTGCTGCCAACGCGCGCGTTCTTCTACGGGCTGGAGTCAGGCGAGGAAATCACGGTTGCCATCGAGCCGGGCAAAACGCTCGTCATCAAGTATCAGACCGCCAGCGAGCCACATCCTGATGGTACGCGCACGCTCTTCTTTGAGTTGAACGGACAGCCGCGCGAAGTGAACGTGCGCGACCACTCGTTGCGCGTGGTGGAGCGCTCGCATCCGAAGGCCGATCCGGCCGATGCGGGGCAGGTTGGCGCGCCGGCGGCAGGTGTGATCACGGGCATCGCCGTCCAGTCGAATCAAGACGTGAAGAGAGGCGCGAAGCTGATGACGCTGGAAGCGATGAAGATGCAGTCGAATCTGTACGCCCCGCGCGATGGGCAGATCGCAAAGCTGCTCGTCTCGCCAGGCCAAAGCGTTGAAGCAAAGGACTTGCTTGTCGTCATCGAGCCGAAGGCTCCAGCGAGCAATTGAGCATTGCGGAAGGGGCAGCGGGGGCCCGGCGGTCCATCTCATTTGGGTGTATGCTCGGGGCAATCCGCAAGGAGGTCTGCCTCAATGGTAACAATATTCGTTTCAGACATGGACGCCTCGGTACGTTTCTACACGGAAATTCTCGGCCTCAAACTCGCGCAGCGCTGGGGCAATGAGTTCTCCATCGTTCACGGAGCCAACGGCCTGGCGATTGGGCTGCACCCGGCATCGGATAAGTCACCAGCAGGAAAGATCACCATAGGAATTCAGTCGCAGGGACCGATTCAAGATGCCATTTCGAAGCTTAAGGAAAAGGGCGTGAACTTTCGCACTTCGATGGTGGACGATGGCGAAGTGCGCGCGGCGGATTTCGTCGATCCCGATGGGGCGGAACTCTATCTCGTCGAAGTGAAGCAGGCCTGGCAGAGTTCGTCCTGACGGCCGCAGGGTGGCAGCCCTGCGTGACTTAAGGCGTCGGGCTGCACTGCAGTAGAAAATGGACAGTGGTGAGAATGGATGACGTTAGAAAGCGTGTGCAAGCGATTTACGCGGAGATGGTTGAGTCCGTGAAATCATGCTTCGATGATGAGGAGCTCGGGCACTTACATACGGTGATAAGACTTACTGTTGAGTTTTGTCACTACCTGGAGCATGGAAGTGTCGATCTGGCGCGCCGACTCCAACAAGGGCCTGGCACTGAGTACTTCGTCGATTTGGAGCAAGCAAGTACCGATCCCTTTAATCGATACGATATGGAGTTCGTGTGCGAGTCCATTCGCTCTGGCATTGATTCGTTCTGGGCCCTGGACGCAAGCTACAGAATCCTGGAGGGCGCGACGCGCAGTAACGTGAAATGGGGTATGGCTTCGTCCAAGGATTCATTCAAAGAGCAGTTTAACTCGATGTTCAAAGGGTTCATCGTCGAAATCACCTTTGAAAAAAAGTGTCGGATTCTGCTGGATTTATTCAAATTACAGATCATCTTTATCGGCATGTCGTATGGATGACCTTGTTGACCGCCAGCGTACGTTAATCACCGTGTCGCAGCGGGAAATGCGACCTTCGGCACCTCGCGCGAGGGCCCAGCCGCCTGGAAGTAGGCGTCGTTGCGCTGGAAGCCTGCTCGGCCGGCGATGATGTTGTTGGGGAACTGGCCGATGTAGGTGTTGTAGGTCTGGAGTGAGTCGTTGTAGCGCTTGCGCGCGACCGCGATGCGGTTTTCGGTGCCGGCCAGCTCATCCTGCAAGCGCAGGAAATTCTCGTTCGACTTGAGCTGCGGGTAGTTCTCCACGATCAGGAGCAGCCGGCCCAGGGCGCCATCGAGCTGGCCGTTTGCGGCGATCTTGTCTTTGGGAGTCTGCGCGTTCAGTAACGACGCGCGGGCCTTGGCAATGTCGCCAAAGACGGTCTGTTCCTGCGCGGCATAGCCTTTCACGGTTTCGACCAGGTTGGGGATCAGGTCGGCACGGCGCTCCAGGTTGACGTCGACTTCAGACCAGTTCGATTTTACCTGTTCGTTCAGGGCAACCATCTGATTGCGGTGGCCGACGTAGACGGCACTGCAAATCAGCGCCACGATCAGGGCCAGCCCAACGAGCACGGCAAGAACTTTCATCGTCCCCTCCAGGTCAAACCAATTTGCCACGGAGTCACAGAGACCTGTCTGCGGCAGGCAGGCGCAGAGCAAATTGGGCAAGAACGCCAAAGTTCAATTACGGAAAAATATAAAAGAGGCGAAGCCCATAATGCACGATCCACTTTAGGCCTCGGAAGGTATGCGATCACAGCATTTTCCTAAAGACAGTCCAGCCTTCCTCTGTGCCCTCTGTGTCTCTGTGGCTAAAAACACGGTGCCTCTGTGGCCCCCACACGGCCCTCACAGCGATTCAAGGCGGCGGTCGACTTCATTTGTCGCGATCTCCACCAACTCCAGATACGCTCGCAGCGTCTCTTCTGTATCAATCGACCGCGGTTTGATCTTGCCCTCGCGCAGATCGAGAATGGTACGAAAACCGGTCGGGTTACCGCCGGTTAGATTTGCGATTCCGTCGACGGCCTCGCGTTTCCGCCCGGGCATCTCTCCGCTAAGCGCCCATAGGGCGTGGCGGAACAATGTACAGAAGCTGGAAACGGAGGCGTTCATGATCGCGAGCCGCGGACTCCGCTTGGGCGGCGCTGCGAGAATGGCCTCGCGCAGGCGAATCCAGTTCACGCGGAACTCGCGTTCGAGCTGCAATGCATGGAGCCGAAGCGGCACCTCGAACTGGTCGAAGAAATCGGCGCCAAAGAGCATCCGGTGATGGAGCTTGATATCGACCATCTCGATCGCGAAGACGTCGGCCGAACGTTGTAACTCTTCAAACGTGAAGACAAGTGGAGCAGGGTGACCATGGCTTTGCCGCGTCCACCGGCGCACCGCGTCGTGCGTGCGCTGCAGGTCGGCGTAACCGGCGCGCTCAACGATGCACAAAGTGTTCAGGTCGGAGTGCTTCGACAGGAACTCACCTGTCAGCGCGGAGCCGTAGAGTACGACAGCTTTCAGATCATCGCCGAGCGCCTGTTTCAGTCGCCGGACAAATTCGGCCAGCTTGTCTTCCATAGGATTCCGTCGAGAGGTCGGTTGTGTGCTGCCTCGCGAATTGCGAGAGGCTTGGACTAGCTTGAGATTACCAGCTTCCGCCCGCTCCACCACCGCCAAATGAGCCGCCACCAAATCCGCCAAAACCTCCGCTTCTGCCCCCGCCGCTCCAACCACTGCCTCCGAATCCGCCGCCAAGACCGCCCAACATGGGACCGATCCACCATCCGCCGGAGTGGCGCCGATAGTATCGTCCGGATGAGCCGGTGAATGCGAACGCCCGAATAATGCGAAAAATCACAAACAGCAGAATGAGAACGATGATGAGTTCGGTGGATGTGGATGGCGCTTCGCTGCCCGATTGCGCAGACGGCGCGCTGACCGGCGGAGCGACCGCCGGCTCGTCCGCGAGAGTGATTTGGCGATCGGCGGCGATCACGTCGGCAACGCGCTTGGTCATCAGCAGAAGGCCTGCGTCGTAGTTGTTCTGGCGAAAGTAGGGGACTGCCTCGCGTCCGAAGCCGCCAACTTTGCCGTCCGGGAGGATGCCCTCCAAGCCGTAGCCGACCTGCGTATAGTATTTGTGGTCCTCGGTGGCGACCAGGATAAGGACGCCCCGGTCTTTCTGCTTGGGACCAACTCCCCAGCGCATTGCGAGGTTCAGCGAATAATCGAAGGCCGTTTGGCCGTTGAGCGTTCGCACCGTGACGACGGCGATCTGCGCCTGCGCCTTTTGGTCGATCTCCGTGCAGAGCTGGGTGATTTGTGCGCGCGCGGACGGGCTCAGCACATTGGCGAAGTCGTCCACGTAGCCCTGTGGTTTCAGTTGGTCGGGATTCTGCGCTGCCGCGACGGACTTAACGGACGTTAACATCGCCGCGCATAAAAGAGTCAAAACGATCCCTAACGCCGGCGCGAAGGGCGCCGATCTGCGCAAATCAGTCCCGAAAAACGGGCGTCGAAAGGGATTAGCGGCCATTTTATGGAATCGAGATGGTAGAACCCGCGACCATGCGTGTCAATGGACGGGGCTCGTGTCTGTCGGTAGCACATGATATGTCCGGTTGAATTAGCAACGTGAAATGGGGCTCGCGATGATTACTGCGCAGCCGGTTTAATCCTCCCAGACCGGCGGCGGGTTGGCAGACCCGCCGAGCAGGCGCAGGCCACCCATTCTCTTCGAGCGACGCACGGCGAACGAAAAGCGAATAAAAAATCAATCGTCACACGTGCCAGGCAAAAAGTGCCGTAAGTCCAGCATCTTCAATAAAAGTGACGAAATCAATCGTCACAAATTCAGCACTTGAGCCCCCTCCATTTCCATTCAAATTTTGATTTGCCTTTTGTTCGCCTTTCGTCCGCGACTCGCTGGCGGGCGGTTGCCATGGCGTAACCTCGCAGCGTGGTGGTCCGCACTTGGCGTATGGCGACGGAACACAAGAGAAACCGCGGAGATCTCGAAGGACACGCGAAGGATGGATGCGGTGATGTGATACACTCGCGTGCCCGTTAGGGGACTGCCCGGTTTGTTCGGATGCGCACGGTAGTGTGCGTTTACGGACAGTCAGGACAGTGGAATCACGGTTTAGTCCTTCGCCGTCAGGTACATACGATGGCGTCCGGCTTGCAAGTTGTTGACCGGCTAGCTTTTTAATCAACGCGCGCTCACGCGTCTGCTTTTTTCGCGCGCTCGAATTGCCGTCTCGGGGGATGCGAGGGCGCAAAACAGTTCGCCCGATTCGCGATCCCGCCTGAAGCATGACTGCGGACAAGTTTGTTCGGACGGACGCGCGGCCTCGCGAAACAAACCGGCAGTTCCGCGCGTTCTTACAAGTGGAATTCAGGCGACAGGTCGGCGGTGAATTGGCTTGAATTTCGCGTGCTCGAGATCAGGTTACCTTCTTTAAGCGCGCTGGAGGCGTTGTGGAGCGCGCCTGGAGGTCGATGTTTCGGCGCGTCGAAAGTCGTCCTAAGTCAGGCCAGCGTAAGAGTTTTTGCATTGATTCTTGTGTGGGGAGAGGACAAAACACGATGAAAAGCTTAACGCGGTTTGCCTTGGTGGTCTGGACCGCGGGTTCTTTGATCGTTTCACCGGCATTGGCACAGGCGCAGAGTTCAGCGCCGCACCAGGATCAGCAGAGTCAGGGACAGCAAACACCGGCAAAGCCGTCGACGCCGGCGCCACTGCCGGACGTCTCGCAGATGTCGACTGCATCCCAGACAGGAACCGTCGGGCCAATCTCGCAGAAGCATTTGGGAATTGGCGCCGACTACTCTCGGGCAAAGAGATGGTTTCCGAACATCTTCGACCAATACTGGCCCACGCCCGTTCCGGCGCCCTCGCTCACGAACACGCCGAGGATCGACCAGTTAATCGAAAACGGCCAGCTCAAAATGAGTTTGGACGATGCGATTGCATTGGCGCTGGAAAACAATCTGGACATCCGTGTCCAGCAGTATCAAACGTGGATCGCGCAAGCGGCGTTGTTGACAGCCAAAGCGGGTGGTGTCCCACAGGCAGGAACGTCACAGTCGGTGACTTTAGGATCCGGCCCGGGTGTTTCGTTCGATCCGGAGCTTACGGTACAGACCAGCTGGAATCAGTCGCTTGTTCCAGTGAACAACGCCTTCACGTCCGGCGCCGGAACCGCCGTACCGAGCGAGTCGTCGCATTACAACGACTTCAAAATTTCGTATGCGCAAGGCTTTCATTCAGGCACATCGCTCTCGGTAACATGGGACAATCCGCGGTATTCATCGAATTTCACCTCGTTCGTTTTCAACCCGTGGATTCAACCGACCCTGACCGCGAGCATTTCGCAGCCTCTGCTGGCAGGCTGCTGCTTCCTGCCGACGACACGGTTCATCATTGAAGCTCGAAACGGGACCGTGATAGCAGACAGCACGTTCCGCCAGGCCGTAATCACGGACATTTCGCAAACACAGATCGATTACTGGGAGTTGGTGTACGACCGGCAGTTCGTAAACGTAGAGCAACAGGCTGTCTCGGTGTCACAGAAACTGTACGAGGACAACAAGAAGCAGCTTCAGATCGGGACCATGGCGCCGATCAACGTGCTGACGGCCCAATCGCAACTGGCCAGTGACAGACAGGCTTTGGTGGCGGCGCGGACGAGTGCACTTCAGCAGCAGATCAAGCTGCTGTACGACATTACGAAAGATCCGAATGCGCCCAATTTGGAGAACATCGAAATCGTCCCCACTACGCCAATCGAAACGCCTGACGAGGTGAATACGCCGATCGATCAACTGATGGCGGAAGCCTGGCAGCGCGTGCCGCAGATGACGGTCGATCGACTGACACTGGAAAACGATAAGATAGAAGTTAAGGTGGCGGCGAATGGCTTGAGGCCGTCGCTGAACGTCTTCGCGCAATATCAGGCAACAGGACTCGCGGGCGTCCGGACGTTCACTACGGCAACCCCCACCGCATTCGCGGCTGATCCGACAGAACCGATTGTGGATGCAAACGGAACGCCGGGCTTGCCGGCTCTGTTCCTCGGAATCCCGACGCAATTCGGGCCATCAAGCACGACGGTGGCCGCCTCGGGAGTTGGCACGGCCGAGAATCAGACGTTCAACGCCACATATCCTACCTACGAAGCGGGCATAACGCTAGGATTGCCGCTCCGCAACCGTGCGGCGCAGGCAAACAGCGCGCGCGCGCAAATTGACGCACGACAGCAGCAGGTGCTCTATCAGAGAGATCGCAATACGATTTACGTCAACGTACGCAGCGCGTTGGTCGCGTTGGAACAGGACCGCGCTGCTGTGGCAGCCGCCGCAGAAGCGACCAGGCTTGCGAACCAGACCTTTGTTGACGAGCAGAAAAAGTACCAGCTCGGGGCTTCCGATCCCTATACGGTGGTACTCAGGTCGCGCGACCTGACTGTCGCTCAGAGCACAGAGCTACGGGACCGAATTAACCTGATCGAAGCGCAAGTGCAATTCAACGAGTTCATGGGGCGGACGCTGAAAGCGAACAACATCACGGTTGCGGATGCAATACATGGAAAGGTGATTGGGGTGCCGAATATTCCTGGCACGCCCGACGCAGACGCCTCGAATCCGGCTGCTGCGCAGAATCCGTGGACGAAAAAGTAGGAAGCAAGCGAAAAAACTGGCCTTTGGTGTAGAGTCGCGCCATGGCTGTTTCCGCTCCTGCTGCGGTAGCAACTCCTAGGCAATTGCGAGACGACGCTTTCACGATTTGCGGGATTGCGGCGCTTGCGTCGATGCTGTCGGACCAGTTGCATGAAGCTGTGGGCCACGCCGCGGTCGCGTTGCTCGCCGGCGCGCATTCTGGCGTGCTGTCCACCGTAGCGTGGTCGAGCGTCTATGATTCGCGGCTCGTTGAAGCCGGCGGGACGCTGGTCAATGTCTTTGCGGGGCTTGTGTTCTGGATAGCGCTGCGCAGTGCGCGGAATGCCTCGATTCACACCCGCCTTTTCCTGTTCTTTAGCTGCGCATTCAATATGTTCGCGGGTACGGGATACTTCTTCTTTTCCGGCGTCACTGACTTTGGCGATTGGGCGCAGGTGATCGCCGGGCTTCCGCGTCACGCGCTCTGGCGCACCCTCTTGGTAATTGTGGGGATCGCGGCGTATTACGGCGCGGTTTGGGTGGTGGGGATTGCATTCGTTCGTTATCTCGGTGTGTCCTTGAACGAGGCACGCCGGCGATGGACCATCGTGCTGTTCGGCTATTTCAGTGCGATCGTCCTGGCGGCCGCGGCGGCTGCGCCTAATCCTCTGGGGATCATGCTGATGTGGGAGTCAGCGCTGCCGGCAACTGCGGGTGCGCAGTCGGGGCTGCTGTGGTGGCAATACTATATTCCAAAAAAGACCGCACCAGCACGAGCTTCGAGCAATGTTGGACGGAGTTACAGGTGGATTGCGGCGACTGTCGTTTGCGGGGCGGTGTTCGTCTTTGTGCTGGGACGCGGAATCAAGTTGTAGGAAGTAAAGGCGGACGCTGGATGACGGGCATACGCCGGCGCGACAGGCCAGCGCAGCTACGACACGGTCGCTTGCTGGGCCCGGTTCCTTCCCCTAAAATGAATGAAGTGAGACGCGCGAACGGGCGCGCGGCTGGGAGTTCTGCTATGGGTGAGAAAACGGCGAAAGAGCCGAAGGCGACGTCTGCATCGACGTGTGGGCAGAATGACGAGTCGGCTTCGTCATCCGTTCGGGTTGACGGGCGTTCCGGTTCACTCCGCGACTGGGAAGAAAAGACGCTCAAACCGACGCTGCAGAAGTCGCCGGAGCGATTGCCCGAGTTCACCACCGTTTCCAGCTATCCGATTCGGCGACTTTATACGCCGGACGATCTCGTCGGTTGGGACGAACAGCGGGATCTTGGCCTTCCTGGGCAGCCTCCGTACACACGCGGAATCCATTCGACGATGTATCGCGGGCGGCTGTGGACGATGCGGCAGTTCGCCGGATTCGGCACGGCCGAGGACACGAACCGCCGATTTCGTTATTTGCTTTCGCAAGGGCAGACGGGGCTTTCCGTGGCGTTCGATTTGCCGACACTGATGGGCTACGACTCGGACCACGCGCTTTCCGAGGGCGAAGTGGGGAAGTGCGGCGTCGCGATCAGTTCGCTGGCGGACATGGAAACTTTGTTCGATCAGATTCCGCTCGCGGACGTGACGACGTCGATGACGATCAATTCGCCGGCTGCAGCGATCTGGGCGATGTACCTGGCGGTTGCGGAAAAGCAAGGCGCCGACTGGAAGAAAATTTCCGGCACGATTCAGAACGATATCCTGAAGGAGTATATCGCTCAGAAGGAGTACATCTATCCGCCCGAGCCGTCGATGCGGTTAGTGATCGACACATTCGAGTTTGGCGTGAAGAACACGCCGCGATTCAACTCGATTTCGATCAGCGGATATCACATTCGCGAGGCGGGCTCGACGGCGATTCAGGAATTGGCGTTCACGCTGCGCGACGGAATCGAATACGTCGAATGGGGACTGAAGCGCGGGCTGGACATTGATGAGTTTGCGCCGCGGCTTTCGTTTTTCTTCAACGCGCATAACGATTTCTTTGAGGAGATCGCGAAGTACAGGGCAGCGCGGCGCATCTGGTACAAGACGATGCGGGAGCGATTTGGCGCGAAGAGCGAGCGGTCGTGGGCGTTGCGGTTCCATACGCAGACGGCGGGATGTTCGCTGACGGCGCAGCAGCCGTACAACAACGTGGTGCGAACGGCGATCCAGGCTCTGGCCGCCGTGCTGGGCGGGACGCAGTCGCTGCATACAAATTCGCTGGACGAAGCGTGGGCGTTGCCGACGGAATTTGCCGCCACGGTCGCACTGCGCACGCAGCAGATCATCGCGCACGAAAGCGGCGTGACGAATACCGCCGATCCGCTGGGCGGGTCGTATTTCGTTGAAACGCTGACGAATGAAGTGGAGCGCCGGGCGTGGGATTACATCGAGAAGATCGACGCTCTGGGCGGAATGGTGAACGCGATCGAGCGCTCGTATCCGCAGCGGGAAATTGCGGAGGCCGCGTATCAGTATCAGATGGCGGTTGATAAGAAAAAGAAGATCATTGTCGGCGTCAATGAGTACGTTGCACAGGAACAGCCGATCGAGATTTTGCAGATTGACGAGAGCGTTGCGCACAAGCAGGACAAGCGGCTGAAGAAGTTGCGGGCGGAGCGGTCGAATCAGGAAGTGGAGCGGCGGCTGGAGGCGCTGAAGCGGGCCGCGGCGGGAAAAGAAAATCTGATGCCGTATTTGTACGATGCGGTGAAAGCCTACGCGACGCTGGGCGAAGTGTGCGACGCGATGAGAGCCGTGTTTGGAGTATACGAGGAAGTGGCGATTACGTAGCGGTTGTCGGTCACGTTTTTTGCCACACAGGCACAGAGAACACAGAGAAAAGCCGGATGCCAGAGAAAAAGATACGGGTGCTGATTGCGAAGCCGGGCTTAGACGGGCACGACCGCGGCGCAAAGATCATTGCGCGCGCATTGCGCGACGCGGGTATGGAAGTGATCTATACGGGGCTGCGTCAGACGCCCGAGATGATTGCGTCGGCGGCAGAGCAAGAGGATGTCGACGTGATTGGGCTTTCGATTTTGTCGGGCGCGCACAACACGCTCTGCCCGCGATTGATGGACCTGCTACGCGACAAGCACATGGGCGACGTGACCGTTGTCATTGGTGGAATCATTCCCGACGCGGACATTCCCGCGCTGAAGCAGGCCGGCGTTACGGAAGTTTTCCTTCCTGGCACCCCCACGCAAGCGATCGTCGATTTCATTCATCAGCGACTTTCAACCGCATCGCACGGAGCGTAGCAACTCGGTGGCGACGCGTGTGCAGTGCACGTCGCAGCACCGCCTGCTCGTTCTTGCGTTTCAAAGCGACGACGGCCTCCCTCGCATACAACGTGAAATTCTGACGGAGATCGGCCATCGCGTGGAAGCGCTTGGGGCGACTCGCGACTTTGCGGGCTGCATCTTCACCGGCATGGAACGAGCGTTTGCCGTCGGCGCGGACATCGCCGAACTGGCGCGGCTGACGCCGGCGGAAGCGTACGAATTTTCGCGCGAGGGACAGCGCGTGATGCGATTGATCGAGCGGTCGCCCGTGCCGATCGTAGCCGCAATCCGAGGCTATTGCATGGGCGGCGGGCTCGATCTTGCTCTGGCTTGTCGTGCACGGATCGCCACAGGCGATGCGATTGTCGCGCATCCGGGCGGGGCGCTGGGAATTCTGACGGGGTGGGGCGGGACGCAGCGGCTGTCGAGGTTGATCGGGCGCAGCCGTGCACTGGAAATCTTCACTACCGGCAAACGGCTGACGGCGCACGAAGCGCTCGAAGCCGGACTTGTGCGTAACGTCGTGGCGCCGAATGAACTCATGGCGGTGGCCGCCGACGCCATCGCTGGATTTCTACACGTTGTGTGTCCGTAGAAGTTCTCACGCGGGCGCCTGACGGACGAGCTTTGTGCGCGTGTAGGCGACGCGGAAGCCAAGGCGTTCGTGATTGCGGTGCGATGTGTTTCCGGGCAACGTAATCCCTTTCGCCAGTTCACAGCCGTGCCGAGCAGCCGAGCCGAGACGCGCTGAAAGTAGAGCGAATTGAACGCCTCGGCCACGAAATTGTGGGAGCGTGCTCGCGCCGAACATGCCGGCAACCCCGTCGAATGCAAAAGCTGAAGCTCCGCCCGCCGCTACTCCGTCGACGAAAGCGAGAAACGAATGATTGCCTTCGCTGTGAAAGAATCCCTCCATGACATCGAGTAGAGGTTGCGTAACCGGGGCGATTTCGGCAAAGCCTTGCGCTACGGTCTGCGTGAACAGCTTCTCGTCCTCCGGAAGAGCGGCGCGGACAGCTACGCCCGACGGCGCGGGCGGAAAGCTGTCGCCATGCTTCAGTTCGCGAAAGAGCACGTTCGACACTTCGACGAGCCGATATTCGCGTTTCGCCAAGGCCTCGTAAATGGGAAGGCCCGCAAAAGGACATAGCTCGATCGCGGTCGCGGTGCCACGCGACTGGAAAAAGTGCTCGAGGCGATCGAGTTCAGCGTCGCTGACCGGCCCACTGAGGCCTACGCCAAGAGCTTGTGTGACGGGCGAATCGATGCCCGCGAACACTGCAATGCCTCCCGCGATTTCCTCGGAAGCGGCCCCAATTTCGGGATGAAACTTGTTCGCTGCGTCCGCGCAGGTCTTGCCCGACAGAGCGGAAGCCATTTCTAATCGCCTAACCAGTTCCAAATCGATGAATTTCATTGTAATTTTCTCCGTCTTCAGCGCCTGTCGAAGGCGCACCGAAGGTCGAGCGCGGGAATTCTGTTTTGTGCGCACGCGTCGATTGTGTTGTCGATTAGCGATGGATCAGAACGGAAGAACGAGGCGCCGCGCTATAGAAGGGAAGCGGAGGCGAACTCGCTCTTCAGGTAAGCGATCGAGCGCATAGGCGCCTCCTCAGAGAAGATAGGCTCAACGGCACGTGCGAGCCGAAGGGGAGTATACCCTGGACGAGCGCAGCGCAAAATGAATTTCGGATGATACAATCGCGGTTTGCCAAAGAAGAGCCAAGCCCGACATGCAGGGAAGTCCGCTGCGGCTGCCAGTGTGAACCGCGCAACCGCGACGTCGCCGACCGAGGCCGGTCGAAGCAGTATCGAAGGCCGCGCAGACGCGCGGGGAACGAAAATCGGCACGGCCGCGGACATGAACTCTTCTGCTTTCCAGAAAAACAGCCGGCAGATGATCGATCGGCTCACGCAAATCAAGAACCAGGAGGAACGTCTTCGGCAGGGCGGCGGAACGAAGGCGACCGAGTCGCAGCACAAGAAAGGGCGCCTGACAGCACGCGAGCGTGTCGCGAAACTGATCGATCCCGGGACAGAACTGTTCGAGCTGGGCCTCTACGCCGCATTCGAGATGTATGAGGAATGGGGCGGTGCGCCGGCGGCGGGAACGGTGGTCGGGCTGGGGCAGGTTTGCGGGCGGCGCGTGATGATCATCGCGAACGATGCGACCGTGAAGGCGGGCGCGTTTTTCCCTATGACCGCGAAGAAAGTGATTCGCGCGCAGAACATCGCGATCGAGAATCGCATTCCGACAATTTATCTGGTCGATTCCGCTGGCGTATTCCTTCCACTGCAGGAAGACGTTTTTCCCGACACGGACGATTTTGGGCGCGTATTCCGCAACAATGCAGTGATGAGCGCAATGGGAATCCCGCAGACCACAGCCATCATGGGGATGTGCGTTGCGGGCGGCGCTTATTTGCCGGTGATGTGCGATCACATCCTGATGACGGATGGCAGCGGGCTTTTTCTCGCCGGACCAGCGCTGGTGCAGGCCGCGATCGGTCAGAAGGCATCGGCCGAAGAGCTGGGCGGCGCGCAAATGCACGCACAGATTAGTGGCACAGTCGATTTTCGGGAGCCGGACGACGAAGCGTGTCTGAGGCGGATTCGGTCGCTTGTCGAGAAGATGGGACATACGGCTTTTGCACCGTTCGACCATAAGGCTGCCCGTCCGCCGGCGTATCCCCCCGACGAAATCTACGGGTTGTTTTCGGCCGATCCTTCGAAACAGTACGACGTGCGCGAAATCATCGCGCGAGTTGTGGACGCGAGCGAATTTGAGGAGTACCGCGCGGAATACGGCGAGACGGTGGTGTGCGGGTACGCTCGGATTGGCGGATGGGCCGTGGGGATCGTTGCGAACAATCGCAGGCATGTGACAGTTTCAGCTCCGGGTACGGGCGAGCGCCGGATGGAGTTTGGCGGCGTGATTTATACGGAGTCGGCGGACAAAGCCGCGCGGTTCATTCTCGACTGCAATCAGAATTTGATTCCGTTGGTTTTCCTGCATGATGTGAATGGTTTCATGGTTGGCAAGGAAGCGGAATGGAGCGGGATTATTCGCGCCGGTGCGAAGATGGTCAACGCGGTGGCCAACAGCGTCGTACCTAAGATTGCGGTGATCTGCGGCGGGAGTTTTGGCGCCGGACATTACGCGATGTGCGGTAAGGCATACGATCCCAGGTTCATTTTTGCGTGGCCGACAGCGCGCTACGCCGTAATGGGCGGAGATTCGGCGGCCGGAACGCTCGTTGAGATCAAGGTCAAGCAGCTCGAGCGTGAAGGCAAGAAGCTGAGCGAAGCGGAGAGGAAGGAACTATACGAATCGACGCGCGCGACATACGAGCATCAAAGCGATCCGCGCTATGGGGCTGCGCGATTGTGGGTCGATGCGATCATCGATCCGGCGCACACGCGGGAAGCATTGATCGAGGCGCTGGAGTCGGCTGCACTGAATCCGGAGGTTTCGGAGTTCAAGACCGGTGTCTTGCAGACCTGATGCGGAAACGGTCGATCCCCGTTTTGCTTCTTGCATTAGTGGGATGGATTGCGGCTTGGAGAATGACCGCCGCGCTGATGTTGACCTCGGTCGGATACAAGATTGGCGGGCCGTTTTCAGCTTCCACGTACCTTAGATTGATTGGCGTTTTGACGTTGCTGTCTTCGTTGGTTGGGCTTTTTGGCTGACGAATGATTTTGTGAAGTGGATCAAAGGACGAGCATAGTGACAGCAACCGAATCGATAACGATCGTAGAGTGTCCGCGGGATGCGTGGCAGGGGCTCGCGGAGACGATTCCGACGGAGGAGAAGGTCCGGTATCTGAAGACGCTGGTGTCGCTGGGATTCGCGCATATCGATGCGGTGAGTTTCGTTTCACCGAAGCACGTGCCGCAAATGGCAGACAGCGAAGCGGTGATGAAGGAATTGAGTGCGGCGAGATCGCCCTCGGGCGAAGCACCGGAAATCATCGGAATTGTTGTAAACGAGAAAGGGCTCGAGCGCGCGCTGGCCACTCCGGGGGTGACCACAGTCGGTTATCCATATTCGATTTCGGCGTATTTTCGGCGGGCGAATGCGAATATGTCGCGAGAGGAATCGCGCGCGCTGGTTGAACAATTGCACCGCGCAACGAAAGCGGCGGGTCGCAAGCTGGTGATTTACATCTCGATGGCGTTTGGGAATCCGTACGACGAGCCATGGGGACCGGAAATTGTGGAAGACACTCTCGTCTGGCTGAAGGACATCGGAGTGCGAGCGGTTTCGCTCGCAGACACAGTCGGTACTGCAGAGCCACGAACTGTAGCCGACGTTTATCGCGCCGCGAAGGATTGCGTCGCGGGGGTGGAGATCGGTGTTCACTTGCACGGTCGCGCAGAAAGCGCCGCGGAAAAGGTTCTGGTGGCCTATGAAGCGGGCTGTCGCCGGTTTGATAGCGCGTTGACAGGACTAGGAGGGTGTCCCTTCGCGGCGGACGCCCTGGTGGGGAACATCCCGACGGAAACCGTACTGACGGCGCTTGCATCGCGCGGCGTTTCTACGGGAATCGACACAAAATCGCTGGCGATTGCGTGTGCCATGACGCACGAACTGCGAGAGCGGTATGCGCACGAGGCCAAAGAGCGAGCGCAGGCATCGAAGCCGAATTGAGGAAACATATTTCCCCGGGAGAGGACCCGCGAGTCCAATACAGTTAGCGACGGCAGACCCAGAGAAGAGAACGGAATGAGCTACGAGACTTTGCAATTCGAGACAGCGGGTGAGATTGCTACGATCACGCTGAATCGGCCCGATAAACGCAATGCTATCTCGACCAAGATGGTCGAGGAGCTGCTCGCGGCGCTGAACGAAATGGAGACAGGGCCGGCGCGCGTCGGCATGATTACGGGAGCAGGTAAAGCGTTCTGCGCGGGCATGGATCTGGACGGACTGCGCGCGATCGCGGCGCAATCTCAGGAAGAGAACGTGGAGGACTCGCGGCGCATGGCGAAGATGTTCTATCGCATCTTCAGTTTTCCGAAGCCGTTAATTGCCGCGGTCAACGGGGCAGCGATTGCTGGCGGCTGCGGGATCGCAACGCTCGCTGATTTTACGTTAGCCGTACCGGAGGCGAAGTTCGGGTACACAGAAGTGAAGATTGGGTTTATTCCCGCGCTGGTTTCGGTATTCCTACGACGTCAGGTGGGCGACAAGATCGCGCGAGACCTACTGTTAAGCGGCCGATTGTTTGAGGCTGAGGATGCGCATCGGCTCGGGCTCGTCAGCCAAATTGTCGAGCCGGAGGCGCTGATGGAGCAGGCGCGCGCGCTGGCGATGGACATCATCGCGGCCAGTCCCACGAGCATCACGCGGACAAAACGGCTGCTGCTGCGGAGCGGCGAGGCGCAGTTGCAAACAGAAATCGAGAACGCGGTCCATGAAAATGCGAATATCCGTTCGACTGAGGATTTTCGCGAGGGGCTTGCGTCGTTCCTCGAGAAGCGGCATCCGAAGTGGGTCGGCCGTTGAGTGCATGAGGCGTAGTCGCGATCTGCGAACTGGCGTTGCTGGCGTCGGGGAACTAGGTTTCTGGTGGGGTTCAGTTTAGAAACGACTGCAATTCATTTTGTTTGCTGTCTCGTTGCGCTCCGAACCTCGCCCGGCGAATTGCCATGGCACGAATGTCTTGCCATCACAGATTCTGCATGGCTGTCGTTACGGACTGGTGGTTGCTACCGACGGGTACAACCGGACCGTCGCCTTTGTTCCGAAGGGCGCTGCTTAGAGAGATGACCGAGGCCATGCCAGTTCGCCAAACGAAGTTCGAAACGCGATGGAGGCTGCAAAATAGCGAACTGTTGCCCGCTTTGCGGAACCCAATCATGCGCGCTCTTTCGAGTACGAGTATTCACCGGGAAATCAGAACATTGTGACGACACACGCGGAGACGACAATTCGCGTACGGTACGCGGAAACGGACCAGATGGGCGTGGTGTACTACGGCAACTATTTCACGTGGTTCGAGGTCGGCCGCGTCGAATTGTGCCGCCAGTTGGGCTTCGAGTACAAACGCATGGAAGCGGAGGACGATAGCTACATCGTTGTGGCAGAGGCGTCTTGCCGGTACAAGCGCCCGGCGCGATTTGACGACCTGCTCACGATCCGCACGCGCGTGACTGATACGCAGCGCCGAACCATCCGCTTCGGATACGAGATTTTCAAGGAAGGCGAACTGATCGCGACCGGCGACACGGTTCACGTGGTCTGCGACCGGAGCGGGCATCCGAAATCGCTGCCTGACAAATACAAGAAGTACTTCGTGGGTTCCGATACAGTGGATGGCGTCACACATGGACACAATTCAGATTGACGGCGAGCATCTGACGTTCGCGCAGTTGCTGGATGTTGCGCTGCGCAGCGCTCACGCTGAACTCACGCCAGCGGCTCACGAGCGCATGAACCGTTCACGAACAGTCGTCGAGCGCGTCGTCGAATCGGGCGCGACCGTATACGGGGTAAACACAGGTTTCGGGAAGCTTGCTTCCGTGCGCATTTCGCGCGAACAAATTCAGGAACTGCAATTTAATCTGGTGCGCAGCCACGCGTGCGGCGTGGGCGCGCCGCTGAGCGAGAGCGAAACGCGAGCGATGCTGTTGCTGCGGGCGAATGCGATCGCCAAGGGATTTTCGGGCGTGCGGCCGGTGGTTGCTGAGACGCTTTGCGCGATGCTGGACGCCGGGGTACATCCAGTGATCCCTGCGCAAGGCTCGGTTGGAGCTTCCGGCGATCTTGCGCCACTGGCGCATCTGGCGCTGGTTGCGATTGGCGAGGGCGAAGCAATTTATCGCGGCAAGCGAATGCCGGGAGGCGAAGCGCTGCGAGAAGCGGGAATCGCGCTGCTTAAGTTGGAAGCGAAAGAAGGCCTGGCGCTTCTAAACGGAACGCAGGGCATGCTCGCACTGCTTGCTCTTGCGCTGCACGAAGCCGAAGTCGCAGTCGATACAGCGGATGTTGCAACGGCGCTGTCACTCGATGCGCTGCGCGGCAGTCCGGCGGCTTTCGATGAAAGAATTGCGAAGGCAAGGCCGTTCGCGGGGCACGCGACCACGGCCCGCAATCTCGAACGTCTGAATCGAGGAAGCGAGATTCGTGAGTCGCATCGTTCGACGCAGAAGGATCCGCGTGTACAGGACCCGTATAGCCTGCGCTGCGCTCCTCAGGTCCATGGGGCGGTGCGGGATGCGCTGGCACAGATTCGAGCAACGGTCGAGATCGAACTGAACAGCGCGACAGACAATCCGCTGGTGTTTGCGGATTCCGGCGAAGTGATCAGCGGTGGAAATTTTCACGGCCAGCCACTCGCGATGGCCGCGGATCAACTTGCTGTAGCCCTGGCAACGCTCGGCGGAATTTCCGAGCGGCGCATCGAGCAGATGAACAACCCAGCGACGAGTCAGCTGCCCGCGTTTCTGGTGCGAGAGCCGGGCGTCAATTCCGGTTTCATGATCCTGCAGATCGCTGCGGCGGCCCTGGCGAGCGAGATGAAGCCAATGGCGGCACCTCACTCCGTAGATTCGATTCCGACTTCGGCAAATCAAGAAGATTACGTGTCGATGGGGATGGGTGGTGCGCGGCGATTGCAGCCCATGATGGCGAACCTGCGCCACATTCTTGCCGTCGAACTGCTGTGCGCATGCCAAGGGATCGATTTCCTCGTGCCGCTGCGGACGGGACATGAGGCGCAAAAAGCGTACGATGTTGTTCGCTCGCTTTCGAAGAGCGTAGATAAGGACCGTTCACTGGCGCCGGATATTGAGGCCGTCGCGCAGGCGATAGCGGATGGACGTTTCAGTTCGCTTCTTTAGGTCCGCCGCTACCATACCTTCCTCAACCCAAGCTCCTCAAGTCCGACCACCGAAAAAACACAGAACTTTGAGCACACGGAGAAGCGCAAAGCTGCTGCTCCGCCGCAACAGAGGTCTACGAGAGAGAGCGGCGGAGAAAGGTGATGAAGCGAAGTCCGGCTGCATACTTGAATGGCGCCACACCGAGAGAATAATGGCCGCAGGGGAGCGCCATCGATTTCGCGTGCAGACCGTCGCGAGTAATCTCGCGCAGAAATGCGTCGGTGAATTCAGGCCAGAAAGTGGGATCGTAGCGGCCGCTGATCGCAAGGATCTTTTTTCCGGTTCCGCTGAGCTTCGGAATATAAGCAAACGGACTGATTGGCGACCAGAAATGCTGGAGTTCCTCCGGAGAGATGTTCTGCCGCAGCGATTCCCAAACGTTCATGGTTGTCAGGCCGTTGGCAACTACGTCGCCGTAGTATGTGGCGACGCAGGAACGCTCCTGCGCGCAGCAGCGGTTCATGACAAATGGTGACGAACGAAATGGCGGAGCCGACGCTGGTGCCGAGAATTCCGAGCCGGTGGTATCCTTCGTTCGCCAGCCAGAGCAGCGTCCGTCGCACGTCAACCACAGCCTGTCGATTCGCCTGAAGAGTCAGGCCAATATTGGGACCGACAAGATGGTCGGCGCGGGGATAGCCTGGAATCGAGCGCCGATCGTGATACGGAAGGCTGATCTTGATCGCTGTGATGCCAAGGCGGCTGAGCCAGCGGCAAATGTCCCGCTGCTCTTCCCAACGCGCGTTCCATTGTGCTAGCACGACGACGGCCGGTCCTTTGCGGCGGGCCCGGAAGAGTTGGCCATACACGCGATTGTTCTCAGGCCAAGGCGAAGCGATCTGGCTAGTGAACGTCAGAATGCCGTCGCGCAGCTCGTAATCAGGGGTGGGTGTGACGGCGAACCATTCATCGCTGCGCACAACGGTTTGGTCGACGAAGCGATTCAGGAATCCACGAGGGTCGGGATCATTGGAGTTACCGCCGATGTGTTCGAGTCCCCACGCGAACGGTAGGATTCGGCGGCCGGTCTCTTGTGCCCAGCGCATGTGTTCGTAGCGCCGGATTGTCGTTTCGAACCAGTTCATCGATCAGACCACGAGCACGACAGTTTACAGCAGTCTCGTTAAGCTTTTGGGGCAAGCGGAGGTGGGAGCGTGGCAAGGAATTCGAACCGTACGGAGGGAACCGAGGCAGCGTGTAAGGTAGGGCAGGTGGCATTGAAAAGGCCGTAAGCGCCCCGTATCCTATAGCTTCAATGAAAATCGCGCTCGCCCAGTTCAACCCCACGATTGGCGATTTCGAGGGCAACGGAAGACGCATTCTCCAACTCGCGCACGAGGCGAAGACGGGAGGCGCGGATCTCGCTGTTTTCTCCGAGCTGTGTGTTTGCGGCTACCCGCCGCAGGATCTGATCGAGCGGCCATCTTTTCTCGAGCGCAACCTGAAAAGCGTCGCGGACCTTGCGAAAGCTATTGCGCTACCATCGGTCGTCGGTTACGTGGGCAGAGCGCAGGACGACACGGGCAAGCAAGTCGCCAACTGCGCCGCCGTAATCGGCGATGGGCACGTTTTGTTCGAGCAGCGAAAGATGCTGTTGCCGACATACGATGTGTTCGACGAATCCCGTTATTTCCAGCCGGCACACACACAATATGTTTTCCCGCTGAAAGCCATGAACCTGGGCGTCACAGTTTGCGAGGACATCTGGAACGACAAGAGTTTTTGGAGACAGCGGCTGTACGACCGTGATCCAGTGAGCGAACTGGTAGGGAAGGGAAGCGAGATTATTCTCAACATTTCGTCGTCGCCGTACATACTCGACAAGCGTGAGCTGCGGCACGACATGCTGCGCGCGACGGCGATTCAACATAAGGTGCCCGTCGTGTACGTAAACCAGGTGGGCGGGAACGACAGCTTGATTTTCGATGGATCGAGTGTTGCGTTCATGCCGGACGGGAGGGTGGCGGCGCGAGCGAAATCATTCGAAGAGGACATGGTCTTTTTTGACAGCGCGACAGGTACAGGCGACGTGCGCTGCCTGCCCAAGGACGAGCTCGAAGGCGCGTATCGCGCGCTCGTGGTTGGGACGCGTGATTACGTGCGGAAATGCGGTTTTCGCAAAGCGCTTGTCGGGCTCAGTGGGGGGATCGACTCGGCGTTGGTTGCCGCGATAGCCGCGAATGCGCTTGGGCACGAGAACGTGCTTGGCGTCAGCATGCCGGGGCCATATTCATCGCAAGGCAGCGAGACGGACGCCAGACGGCTAGCCGAAAATCTACGCATCGAACTACTCGTCTTGCCTATCGCAGAAGTTTTCCAGAGCTATCGCACTGTCCTCTCGAAGAGTTTTGCTGAGCGTACGGAAGACGTTACGGAGGAAAATATCCAGGCGCGCATTCGCGGAAACTTGCTGATGGCGCTATCGAACAAGTTCAATTCGCTGGTCCTCAGCACTGGAAACAAATCGGAAATGGCGGTTGGCTACTGCACTCTCTACGGCGATATGGCCGGTGGGCTGGCGGTGATCTCCGATGTGCCGAAGACGATGGTGTATGCCTTGGCTGACCTGGTGAACGCAAGCAACGAAATCATACCGCGTGAAATCATTACGAAGGCGCCGTCGGCCGAGCTTCGCGCGAACCAAACAGATCAAGACACGTTGCCGCCGTACGAAGTTCTCGACCGCGTTCTGAAGGCATATGTTGAGGATCTGCGCAGTCCGCAGGAAATTGCCGACGACACGGGCTACGCAATCGATCTCGTTCGATCAATCGCCCGCTTGGTGGACGGCGCGGAATTTAAGCGCAAGCAAGCGCCGCCGGGATTGAAAGTCACTTCGAAGGCGTTTAGCGTCGGCCGGCGGTTCCCCATTGCCCAGAAGCTTTCGGTCTGACGGGGCATTGTTCACACACGCAGGCCGACGATACGCATCAGTTCTATCGCGTTGCTGCGCGTGACGACGCCGTTCCGCAGGTGGTAATCGAAGCGCATCTGACCATTTTCGACGTGATCCTCGAGATGAAAATTCTGAATGCTTGAGGCGAGCGAGCGCGCGATCGCCGTCAGCGCCAAATCGTGTGTGGTGACAATTCCAATCGCGCCACCCTCGCCCAGGGCGCGCAGCAACCCCCCGGCGCCGATGAGCCGGTCTTTCGAATTGGTCCCTTCGAGTAGTTCGTCGAACAGGAAAAGCAGGGGAGCGCCATGATTCAGTAGCTCGAAGACGCTCCGGATGTGCAGGATTTCGGTGTAGAAATTCGAGCGACCCTCCTGCAGCGAGTCCGTGCTGCGGATGCGCGTGCCGAGCGCAACTGGAGTGAGGCGAAGCGATTTTGCGCGGACAGGCGCGCCCGCCATCGCGAGCACCACGTTGATTCCGACAGCGCGCAGCAAGGTGCTCTTGCCGGACATGTTCGAACCGCTGACCAACATGATGCGCAGGGCGGAGTCGAGCCGGACGCTGTTTCGCACGCAGTCCCTTTGGGCGATCAGTGGATGTCCGAGTTCGTCGCCGTCGAAAATGGGGATGCCTGTGGTGCGGGGCGGATTTGCATCAGTTGAGGCGCGAGCCGGACCGGCAGCAGCCAACTCCGATCCAACGAACTCTGGAAATGGATCGGAGGGATGCTCGAACGAGTAGCTGGCCAGCGAGAGCAAAGCTTCTACTTCGGCAGCCGTATCCATCCAGCTTCGAACGTACTTGCCCCAGCGCATGCGCCACGCATCCGCGGCAAAGCCGGTCTGCAGGGAGTAGAGCAGCGGCAGATCGAGGACCTTGGCCAGCATGCCTTCGCGGCCATCGATCCAAAAAACGATGCGAGACAGACTGCGAACTGCAATCGAAGCCGATTGCGAACGCAAGTCGTTTGCGCGCTGTTGCAAGTGTGGCGAGGTGAACGGCTCGCGCTCGATACGCTCGAGAATGCGCGAAAACAGAATGAGACCTTCGGCATTACTGTTAAGGGTGCTCATCACCCGTTCCGCACGATCGTGCCAAGTGCGGTAGAGGATCAGTTCAACAGCAAGAATTGCGGCCAGGGGCCAGATCCTTTCACCGAAAAACATATAAATGAACGCGCCAATCGCGGCCAGCGCGAGGGAGGCGAAGACAGACCTCAGAGTCTGATCGGTCAGCAATGGCGTGGCTTCGGCCCACGAATTCAGCGACGCAGGGTTCACACGTGGCCGCAGATCCTCGGTCGTCAGTGCAATGTCTTCGCGGAGATCTAGCTTGTCACGCAGTTCTGCGACGGTCTTTTGCCGCCCGACGACATCCCGCACGGGCGAAAAATTTGTGAGCCACGACGCCAGGCGCTCCTCACCCATCGGAAGCCGCGCTGTCGAGAGCAACTCGAACAGGCAGCCACGACCGAACAGGTCGAGATCCTCGGCGTACACGTGCTTAAGGTCGCGGAACCGTTCGCCCGTCGCGCCGGTGCCTGTCCATTTGTCGTCGATGCGCGCGAGGCCTGAGCGATACAGCGACGCGGCCGTTTCCGCGTGGGCTTTCTGGCGCAGGATGCGTTCGTGCAGGACCATTAAAACCACAAAAGCGGCGAACGGCAGGATGATCCAGTAGGGTGAAAAGACGCGATCGAGAATCAAAACCGCGAAGATGATTCCGGCGACGATCACGCCGAGTTTGATGTTGCCCGCGCGAATATGGCGCTGCTCAAGCTGCGCGGCCGCGCGCTCGTGGCGTTCGAGGCGGCGCGTGTACTCGGCCCGCGGATCGGGCAAAGAAGAATCTGTGGTCTGCGGGTCGGCGGCAGGTTCCGACACGTACGGCTCCTGGGGCATCGCGGATAGTCTATCGTGATTTGCGCGCGGCAAAGTGGTGATTGGTGCGCAACATGGTTATGTACGTGCGCACCACAGTTCCACGGTCTCGCGATGGTTATCGTTAGGCGGTTAGCCGCCCGCGCTCAGTTGTGCCGCGACTGCAATTGTCGGTCCAGCACCGAACGCGCGAGAATCGATCGATGCAGGGTATGCGCTGCATGACGACATGCGAATGGTAAAGCCCGCCTACTCCTTGATTGCGATGACTTCGCTGTGCTCGCCGTGGAGCTTATCATCGCTTGCGATCTTCATCTTCTTGCCGCCGGGTAAAAGCGTCATTCGCGTCACGGAGATGATTTTGCCGTTTCGCAGGTCAGTTTCTTCGATGGTGTTGGCGTCAATTTTCTTCACTGAGACGTTTGTGGTGCCGGGATCACCGTGGTATGTGGCGACAGTGCTGTCGAGCTTAGCTGTATAGCTCGGACCGGTTGGAGAGGTCATAGTCAATTCATTGCCGTTCACTTTAAACGTGGTTATGAGTTCATTCTCGGACACGGTGTCCTTCGCTAGCTGCCACGATCCTGATATGGCGTGAGACCCGGCAGGTCCACTCGCGACGCGAGTCAACAGGCTATGGCCAGTCACCGGAGCACGGTTCCCTGTGCTGGCTCGGGTGAAATCGACGAACATCGTTTTCCCGTCTGCGGAAACGCGATCTTTCGCGGTTCCAATTGTCTTTCCTTTCTTCTGTGCCGCAACGACGATCGTCCGGTCGTCCAGCACCTTGACGTTGACGGCATCGACATACGGGTTGCCCTCGACCGCGTGATCTATGCCGTCGGCTTGGACGCGTGTGGGCGGAGTGCAGCTTTTGCATTCGTACATCCCGTTCTGCACCAGCATGACCTGCGGCTGCGTGTCAAATTTGGCTGTCTTCAAGTCCATTTTCCAGGTGCCGTCGAAACCGCTCTGCGCCAGTGTTAACGCCGGCGCAAGCACTACGGTCAACACTGCGATGCAAATGTTCCTTCGCATAGCGAGCCTCGCTTGTCTTTTACGCAAATCTTGTGACCCTTGGAGAGAAGCCATCGAGCTAGACCACAAATGAGAGTCGTCCCGACTATACCCCGGCGAGCACTTGCCTCAACGCGTCTTGTTTCGATGTAGATACCGGGATGCGGAAGGCGGCGCCAATCGGAAGCCGTTGAGCGCCCCTTTATTGACACGCTGTGAGTGCGGTTGACTGAGAACGTGTTCCTTAATCAGGCGCCAGAAGGCATACGTACCACGCGCCGGCGCGGTTGACACGTCTGCGTTCCGTAGTGTCTTATTCAATTCTATAATCTTCCTCACGAGGTGAAATTTGTTTTGTCAGGCTTGCGGGAAGGAGATGGACGATGCGGCGCAATTCTGTCCGGGCTGCGGACGTCCGATGCACGCGCCGTCGCCTTCGAAGGCCGTGGCAGCGCTTCAGTCGCTTGCCGTTCATCTACGGATCATGAGCATTTTGTGGGTGATCTACGGCGTTTTTCAAATCGTGACAGCGTTCCTGACCGTCGGCATGCCAGGCAATTACTTCGCAATGTTCCAAAAGATGGTCGGAGCGAATTCCGGCCTCTCATCGGATGTGCTGCACGCGATTTTCGTCTGGTCTGGCATTTTCGCGATGTTTGCCGGGGCATTAGGGCTGTTCGCCGGATGGATGCTCATGCGCCGCGAGCGCTCGGGACGGATGATCGCGTTGATCGCCTCATTCGTCGCACTGATTCAAGTTCCGATTGGAACCGGCCTGGCCATATACACGTTTGTCGAGTTGCTGCCTGCGGCCGCGCGGGAAAGGTACGCGCAATTGCTCGCCACGTCGCGTTGAGCGCGATTTCAGCATTGGAACTTTACGCGCTCCCCGCGCGTACTACAAAGTGAGGACGAGGAGAGCAAAAATGTATTGTGACCGTTGCGGCACGCAGTTGCGGGACAGCGCCCAGTTCTGCAGCAACTGCGGGAAGCAGTTGGCGACGGCCCCGGTGCCGATGGCGCGGCCCGCGGTCGCGCCTATTGTAGTTGCGCCTGCCTGGGACGGCCGAGTCACCCGGCACCTGAAAATTCTCGCGTCCCTCTGGCTTGTGTACGCGATTCTACGACTCATGGGCGCCTTTTGGTTTTTCGTGATCGGGCACGCATTTCTGCCGGGGCTAATAAACGGATGGATGGGAGACGGGCCTTGGGGCAACGGCTGGCCATTTGCCCACGGATTTCCATTCGGCATATTTGGGGGCGGGATTGAGTTCTGGTTCGCCGGGTTCGCAGTGCTGGAGATCATTACGGCTTGGGGACTGTTCGAACGCCGTCCGTGGGCGAGGATCCTCGCTCTGGTCCTTGGATTCTTAACTCTGCTACATTTCCCGTTTGGCACGGCGCTGGGCATTTACACCCTGTGGGTGCTTTTGCCGGGCGCGGCAGGACAGGAATACGAACAACTCGGTCATCCGCAGAGGACGTGAGAACAGCAACTACGAAGCGCAGAGACAAGAACGAGCTGCTTCTCCTACTCATACGTATGCTCGTGGCGCGTCCGTATCGTCGCGCTATAAGAACCCCGCCCCACGACCACGGAATACTGTCTAGCAGCTTGTTGAAAAACCCATTCCTTGTGCAACTTTAATTGAAAGAACTCGTCTGAAGTGAAGAAGGTCAAGGAGACGAGCGA
>JBOGNK010000122.1:0-8678 GCA_050747085.1 Candidatus Acidiferrales bacterium | reverse complement strand
CAGGCGCGATGGGACCATAAAGATCGAGTATGCTTGCGGCCAGAGCAACGACAATCGGTCCCAGAACGACTCCGAGCAGCCCAAATACGCCGATGCCCCCGATGATACTGATAAAAATGATCAGCCCGCTCATCTCGGCGCGCCCGCTGATCAACCACGGCCGGACGAAGTTATCGACCATGCCCACGATCACGCTGCAAAAGATCAGGAGGAAGACTCCTTTTCCCATATGGCCGCCCAACATTACATTTAGCGATAGCGGCACCCATATCAGCGCCGAACCGACGACGGGGACAAGCGAAAAGAATCCCATCATCACCCCCCAGAAAACGGCGGCGTGCAATCCGGCTATAGCAAAGGCTATCCCGCCGAGAAGTCCGTGCACGCCCGCCGCAACCAGCGTCGAAGTCACCGTCGCGTGAATCATCTCGCGGGTTTCGTGAACGAGTCGTTCGCGCCGCTCCTGGTCGAACGGAAGCACCTCGCGCAGACGCCGGACGATCGAATCACCGTCGCGAAACAGATAGAACATGGCGAGGATGGTGACAAAAACGTCGAACAGGAATTCCGCGCCGTGCCGCAAGACCGCACCGAGCCGCGCTCCCACGTACGCCGCTCCCTCGGCAGCATAGCGGTGGATCACATCGCTCAGGTCCTGAGGCGCCAGGGAGGGATAGCGATTCTGAAGATGAGTCCAGAAAGTGCCAAGCCAGGCGAAATGCCCGGTTTGGACGCGCACCTCGATCGATTGCGCCGCCACGACGGCCTCGTGGACGAAGGCGATCATCACAATCACGGTGGGCACGATCAGAATGAGCGTTACCGCGGTTGTCGCTCCGATGGCTCCCCAGGTGAGCCCCCATCGGCGCGAGATCCGTAGATAAAGCGGATGCGATACGACAACCAAAACTACTGCCCATGCAAGGGCAACCAGAAAGGGTTCGAAAACGATGTAAACGAGATATGCCAGCAGGGCAATGATTGCGTAGAACAGAACCGAGCCGAGTACTTTTCGCGGGTTAAAGTCAGGATCCAACGAGTCGCTTTCCGAACCCCCGAATTGCTTGTGTAATGAATGAAGGTGGCGCAACCGCCCGCGCCATCTCGGGAGCCTCTCTTGTTAAAGCAATTGTGCCATAATCGGAGCAGGAAAAAACCCGATGTCTGACCCTACTTGCACGCACAAGAATGTACAACTGATTGCGAGAGACGACGACTCTGAGTACGTCGAATGTTTGGACTGCGGCAAGATCCTCGAAGGCGAAGAACGCACGGAGCGAACTGAGTTCAACGAGTCGCTTTCGGACGCATGAGTTCGCTTGACGGTCTGGTGTAAGAACCCCAAGGGAACGCTCGCTCGAAAAGAATCGTGCGTTACCGGTATGCGCGGGAGTAGAATGCGCGCATTGCCGGGGATTCTTTTCTGGAGGCGCTATGCTCAAGAGCCTCGTCCTCTTTTCGAGTTTGTTTCTTACTGTTTCGGTGGTTTTAGCCCAAAGTCCGTCAACGCCGACACAAAGCGCGACTCCCGCCGCGCAAGGCAACGCTTCCGCAGTCTACAAAATTCCTGACGAGGCGCTGAAGCAGCCAAATCCCGAGAAGCCGACGGCTGAGTCAGTCGCAACGGGGAAACGAATCTACGGGTATGACTGCGCGATGTGCCATGGCGCGTCTGGCGATGGAAAAGGCGACTTGGCGGGCGACATGAAGCTGCAACTCGCCGACCTCCGCGAGGCGAAATCGCTGGCGGGCAAAACGGACGGCGAACTGTTCTATGTGATCAAAAATGGAAAGGGCGATATGCCTGCGGAAGGAGCTCGCGCCAAGCCCGATCAGATATGGGACATGGTGAATTACATCCGATCGCTTGCGAAACCCGCGAAGCCGCAGAAATCGGAAGCTGTTGCCAAAAGTGACTGAATAAGGACTCAGCAAATTCCGAGCTTTCCGATGATCCGTGAGACGTCTGCGGCCGAGACGTCGTAGAGCGCGTGTTCGTCCTCTTGCTCCAGGCGTTCGCGCAGATATTCTGCCGCGATGTAGCTTGCTTCGCGGTCGGTCAGATTGCGCCCGGCCGCCGCCTGGAAATTCATGAAGGCCGGATGGGGAAGGCCAACGATCACGGGTTTGCCATCCACGACAAACTTGCAGTCGATGGTGTCGGCGTGGCGCGTTGCGATCGCGTTCCATAGGTGTGAAAACCGGCAATGATAAACCTGGTCGGTCACTTTCGACGGAACGTCAAACGCCCCTACAAATTCACTCATCGTTCCTGAATTCGGGATGATCACCCGCTTTGCCGTCGTTGTGGGCATCCTCTTGGTTACCTCGCTCCAGCAGTTGCGGGCTGCCGAGCGGCATCATGATAGGTTCGCACGGCGGCGCCGACGCCCGCGCCGGAGGGGATGCGCGATCCTTGGTCAAGCAACACCTTCTCGAGGGCGGCGAGCAGCAGGAGCACGTTTTGCTTCTGACTCGAAAAACCCATCAACCCGATGCGCCAGATTTGGCCCTTCGTTGGGCCTATGCCGCCGGCGATCTCGATGTTGAATTCATCGAGCAACTGTTTCCGGATGCTCATGTCGTTTACGCCGGAAGGAATCTTCACGGCAGTGACGGTGACCAGGCGTTCGGTCGGATTTGCGACGAAGAGATCGAGTCCCATCGCCTCGATCCCGGCCACAAGCGCCTGCTGATTCTGCAGATGGCGTTCCCAGCGAGCTTCAAGGCCTTCTTCAAGCACCAGCCGCAACGCCTCGCGCATGCCGTAAATCAACGAAATAGGAGGCGTGTGATGATACGTGCGCTCCTTGCCCCAATAATCCATGGCCGGAGTCAAATCAAAATACCAGCTCTGAACTTTCTTCTTACGGGCGCGAATCACGTCCTCCACATGCGCGTTGACGGTGATGGGAGCCATTCCTGGAGGCGCACTCAATGCCTTTTGCGAGCCGCTGAAGCAAACATCGATGCGTTCGCCATCCACATCCAGCGGGATTCCCGCAAGCGTCGCAACCGTGTCTACGACGAGTAGTGCCCCGAGTTCATCTGCCACCTTTCGGTACGATTCCAGACGTGAGACCACGCCGGTGGAGGTCTCGCCGTGCGCCAAACCGACGAACTTGATCTTTCGTCCCTTGCCGGCGCGGCGAATGTCCTCCGGGTCTACCGGGCGCCCGAGCGGAGCCGTGACGCGGATTACGTTTGCCGGTGTACGCTCGGCGATCACGGCCATGCGTTCTGAGAACATTCCGTTCGAGCAGACGATGCACTCATCGCCTTCCTCGAGCACGTTGAATACGCCCGCCTCGATTCCGCCCGAACCCGACGCGGAAATTGGATACGTGATGCGGTTCTGCGTCTGAAAGACCTGGCGAAGCAGGACCTGTATCTGGCCCATCATGTCGAGGAACCAGGGATCGAGATGCCCAACCAAAGGGGCGGCCATCGCTCGGTAAACACGCGGGTCCACCGATGATGGCCCGGGCGTAAGCATCACTCGTGTCGGAGGAATAAGCTCGCCAATCAATTCGCTCATATTGTTCACCTTAGCGGTTATCGAGTGCTCGTACCAATTTACGAGGCCATTATAGAGCCAAGGGCTGCGATTGCGACAGGTCTCTGCAAGATCAACATGCACCCCTGCCGCCAAAATGGCTTCCGGAACTGCCTTTCGATTACCCGTACAGCCTCGAGCCTAACCCCGCGCGACAATTCGGTATTAGCCGTTTCGCAACTGTGACGTCCGTTTGTTGAAAGCACTATACCCGTGTGTTAGATTCCAAAATTGCCCTGAGTTTCTCGAAAACTGAGCTGAGTGTGAGCGATAAGCAAAAGGTTTCGCGTGTCGACGTGTATTGGCACACGGTGCGATACCGCACCGTAATCCTTTACATTGTTGTGCTCACCACGATTGCGCTAACGGCAGTTTACCTTGTGTTTCCGGAGACGTCCGGCAATATTCTGCGGCACATTTCGGAAGCGATTGGGCCGCGTCCTAATGAAGTGGCCACGATTTCGGCGAGGCAAGCGCGATTCGTCAACCTGGACGGCAAGGTCCAAGTGAAGAAAGCGAATTCGGTGCAATGGTCCAGCGCAGACTATTCCGTGACGCTGGACAAAGGGGACCTGATCCAAACAGGCTCAGAGGGCGTAGCTCGAATAGCGTTCGGCGATGGGACCACGTACACGGTGAAAGGCGACACGCTGGTAACAGTGGAAGAAAACCTGGTGGCGCAGAATCAACCGTCTGAAGTAGCTGTGCATATCACGTCAGGACAAGTAGACCTGGCCACGGGTAAGTGGCAGGTTCCGGGATCGACTGCTCAAGTCTCGTTCCAGAACGCCGTAGCTTCGTTGCAGCAAGACAGCCGTGCGGCTGTGCGCAGCGATCCGACCACTAATGAACAACAGATTACCGTGAGCAACGGCGGAGCCGAGTTGACGCGCGGCAACGAGCATGTCGACATCGGCCAACATCAGCGAGTGTCGTTTGCGACTGGCGGGCCGATCACAAAAACGGACGTTCTTGCTCCTCCGCAGTTGCAAGATCCTTTAAACTTGGCGCCGTTGATCGTCGCGGATCCGAAGCACGATCACGTCCATTTCTCGTGGTCCACGGTTTCGACTGCGAGGCAGTACGAATTCCAAGCGAGCGTCAGCCCCACGTTCAATCACATCTTGATTGACCAGAAGGTGGACGCGCCCTCCGCCGACATTTCGGGGTTTGATGCCGGCGAGTATTTCTGGCGCGTTCGTGCCATCGACGAGAAGAACAACACGAGCGAGCCGAGCGATCCCTTTCAGTTCACGCTGGCGGCTCAAGGTAAGGAACAGCAGATGTTTCTGTCCGTCGACGACACGGAGGTCGAGGGAAATGTCGTTGAAGTGGTCGGGCGCACGGAAGCTGGCGCGACTTTGATAATCAACGGCCAGCAGGTAGCGGACATTCAGAGCGATGGCCGTTTCCGGTTTTTCACTCAGCCGATGTCAAAGGGCAGCCACGTGCTCGCCATCACTGGTCAAAACCGGCGTGGCGGCACGAACACGAAAACCGTTAACGTCGTAATTCCGTAAGCCGCGGGGCGCGGGCCGGCGTTTTTGAAGCGGGCATTCCGGGGGGAAGAAGCAGTGACGAAAAACGGCTACAACATGAGGTCGGTCTTTAGTCTCCTCTCATCCGACCTGGCCATCGATTTGGGCACCGCAAACACGCTGGTGTTTGCGAGAAACAAAGGGATCGTGGTGAACGAGCCTTCCATCGTCGCGATCAATAAGAATACGGGTGAGCCGGTCGCCGTCGGGCGCGAGGCAAAAGACATGCTCGGGCGCACGCCCGGGAACGTCGTCGCCATTAAGCCCATGAAGGACGGCGTGATCGCGGACTTCAAAGTTACCGAGAAGATGCTCACGTATTTCATCCACAAAGCACACAACCGGCGCGTTCTAGTGCATCCGCGGATCGTGATTGGAGTGCCGAGCGAAATCACGCCCGTCGAAAAACGCGCAGTGCAGGACTCCGCCTATCGCGCGCGAGCGAGCGAGGTTTATCTGGTGGAGCAGGCCATGGCTGCGGCCATCGGCGCCGGGCTTCCGATCGAAGAGCCCTCCGGCAACATGGTGGTGGACATCGGCGGCGGGACGACCGACATCGCGGTGATCTCGATGAGCGGCATCGTGTATTCGCGGTCTGTGCGCGTCGCCGGCAACGAGATGGACGAGGCCGTGATGCACTACCTGAAGCGCAAATACAACCTGCTGATCGGCGAGCGCACGGCAGAGCAGATCAAAATCGAAATCGGCTCGGCGTATCCGCTCGAAAAACCGCTGACGCTGGAAGTGAAAGGCCGCAACCTGATCGAAGGTGTTCCGCGCACGGTCACAATTGACGATAGCGAAATTCGCGAAGCTCTTTCCGAGTGCATTTCCACCATCCTGAACGCGATTCGCGTGGCGCTAGAGCGTACGCCTCCGGAATTGTCGGCGGACATCAGCGACCGCGGCATCGTCCTGACGGGCGGGGGCGCGCTCATCAAGAACCTCGACAAGCGCATTCGCGAAGAGACCGGCTTGCCAGTCTCCATTGCGGACGATCCGCTGGCTTCGGTCGTGCTGGGCACCGGGAAAATGCTCAGCGACTTCCATCTGTTGCGGCAGGTATCGATCGACTGATCATTTGCCGTTGCGGTCAGTCGCAGCGAATGATGGAAGGTCTTTTTGACATCTAGCTTCCTGGGTTCTTGATGGTTGATATTCCTACTCGCCGGCGTCCTTTGGCTCTCCTCGCGATCGTCGTAGTCGCGCAGGTGCTCCTTCTTGCCTTTCAGGTACGCCACGGCGGCGCAGTCCGCGATAAAAACGTCCCGCTGATCCGCTACTGGGCCGTTGAGATGATCATGCCGATTGAACGGGCCGCGTCGTGGACGTTTTCCGGGTTTGGGGGCGCCTGGTCCGGCTATATCGACCTGCGCCACGAGCGCAAAGAGAACATCGATCTTCGCGCGGAAAACGGCGAACTGAAATTGCGCAATCATGAACTCGAAACGGAAGTCGAGGCGGCGCGACGCATGGATGCGCTGCTGCAATTCCGACACGAGCATCCTGAAGCGCCGATGATTGTGGCGGACGTAGTGGCAACGACTCGCGCGATGGTTGCGGCCCACGTAATGGGAGGCAGCGCAGACCCCGTTTCTCACACCGTCTTCATCAATCGGGGAGCCGGCGACGGCATACGCCGCGAGATGGGAGTGATCACCCCTGACGGCATCGTTGGCAAGATCGTGGAAGTTTTCCCGCACGCCTCGCAGGTTCAGCTGATCAGCGATCGAGAAAGCGGCGTGGGGGCGATGTTTGCCACGTCGCACGCGCACGGCATTGTGAAGGGCACTGGCGACCCCGATCCTCAGATGGACTACATCGTGAACGAAGAAAAAGTGCAGCCAGGCGATGAAATCATCACATCGGGCGACGATCGCATTTTCCCGAAGGGGTTGTCCATCGGAGTTGTGTCCGACGACAAAGCCGCGAACCCCTTCCAGATCATCCACATTCGAACGGCCGCTCACCTGGATCGGCTGGAGGATGTTCTGGTCCTGCTGACATCGCGAGATCTGAACTTGAAAAGCCCGGCCGAACCTTCCGCGGCGCGCGGCGAGTCCGGCAGCGCCAAGGCTCCATCCAGCGGCGCCGCGCAACGCCAGGCCGCTCCAGCGTTGAAAGTTTCGAAGCCCGGCGCGGCGACGAGTCTGGCGAGTCCAAAAATCGTGAATCCAGGAACCGCGAGTCGAAAGAACGCGAGTCCGAAACCGGAAACTCAGAAGCCGGCGGCTGCGAAGCCAACAACTCCAACGCCTGCAACTTCAAAGGCGGCTACGGCGAAAACGCCAAATTCGCAACCGGCGGCTCAGAAGAACTGACATGTCTCTAGCGTACAATCCGGGAATTCAGTCGCAAGAGAACGTCGAGGTCCACAAGTACTACACCGGGACGATTGTGGGCTCGGCCATTCTGGCCATCGTGCTGCAGGCTTTTCTGCACAAGTACGGCCATTGGACTGAGTTCGTCGAACTGCCGCTGCTGGTCACAATTTATTTCGGCGTCAGCCGGAGAAACCCGGCGTCGGGTCTCCTATTGGGCGCCGCAATCGGCATTTTGCAAGACGCGCTGAGCCACGACAATCCGATCGGCTTTTACGGCATCGCGAAAACGTTCGTCGGCTACGTTGCGTCATCGGTTGGCGCGCGCATCGATATGGAGCATCCGGTAAGCCGGTTCGCGTTGATCGTCGTCCTGTTCCACTTCCATCAAATCGTCCTCGCTATCACGTCGCGAGCACTGCTGAATCGCCCGGAGGCGTTTTTCAATCTGCACTTGCTGATCGCGTCGCTCGTCAGCGGCGGCCTGGGCGTCCTGCTATTTGCGCTGCTCGACCGCCTGCGCCGGCCGGTCTAGAATCTGGCTTCAAATCACGCTCTCAAACAGTCAAAAGTGTGTCGACCAATTTTTTCACTTTTGTTGATGTCGCTCGACTTACGGCGATTTTTGCTCAGCAGGCGTGTCGACCAATTGCAGAAGGGCGACAAGTGGCGGGCAGTCTGAAATGTCGCTCCTCGCGGGTGTGGAAAATAGTACTTTCACCGGTGATTAGAGTGGCCTCCGATCCTTTGTTTGCAGCGACTTACGTCGATTTCTAATCCCACTTCGGTAGATTAGAAAGGCAGTGACGAGTGATCCTTCGCTTTCGCTCAGGGCAAGCAAGTGGTGAGTGGCGAGAACCCCGGTTGGCCGCGCTTCCGGTTTTGGGAACGCAGGTTGTGGGTGGCGCGCTGCTGCCATCGATATGCCTCCGAGCGGACGTTACCACAAAGTAATCACATTGTCAAGACAATTTCATCGAATCCGTGAAAATTCGGACGGGGAAATTAGAGAGGCAATGATTCGCGGTTGCCAGTTAAGAGCTGAAAGGCGAACGGGAGAGTCCCACGCTCACAAACCGAGCGTGGGGCACCCTCAAAACCAGCGGTTCATCGGGGTGCGAGACAGTGGGCCACGTGTCGAAGGGAGTCAAGCTGAAAAGACCCACGGTTCGGAAGAGCGTCGAACCGCGGGGCACCCTCGGGTTGGATTCGTCGGTTATCTTGAAAAGTTGGACGGTAGGCTTGCGGTCGCGGCTTGTCGCC
>JBOGNK010000121.1:0-11744 GCA_050747085.1 Candidatus Acidiferrales bacterium | reverse complement strand
CCTTTCGGTAGTACTTGATCGCGTTCTTGTAATGTTTCTTCTCGTACTCGACAGTGCCGATGTTGTTGACGGGACTGGCGAACGTCTTGTCGGCCTTAGCGGATTTCTTGTAATACTTCTCGGCGTCGCGGAGATTCAGCAATTGCTGATAGGCCACGCCCATTTTGTCGAGGACCTGCGCGTTGGTGGGATCCGTTTCGACGATGGAACTGTAGGCGCGGACGGCGTCGGTATACTCCTTCTCGGCCATAAGGACATCAGCGCGGAGTTCGGCGACCTGAGTGGGAGAGAGCTTGGCAGCCGGTTTCGAAGACGTATCTGAATTTACAGTTGAACTCGGAGACGCGGTGCCGGGCGATTGCTGCTGAGATCGCGCAGCGGGCGCGGCGAACAGAACCAGCGAGACAACGATCAGGAGCGAATACTTCATAGTGATGCTCCTCCTCCCAGGCTCGCCCCCCGGGACATGAGTTGACGTCGAGCCTACGGCTGATTTTTGGGCTTGTCCGGAGGCTTCTTGCTACCCCCAAAGATACCAAAAATCTTGTCGAACAAACCTTTTTTCTTCTCGGGCTTGGCTTGCTGGACGACGCGCTGCTGGCCATCGACGGTGACCACGGTTGTCCCGGGTGTTCCAGGCAAAGCTTTGCCCTGTTGAGGCGCAGCATTCGAAGCGGTGGGCTGGCCGCTCGAGGGAGGTTGAGGCTGCGCGTTTCCGCCTTTGCCAAACAGCCGCGACAGCCAGGAACCACCGCCCGATTGTGCAGCCTGGATGCCGCCGTGCTCCTGGCAGTATTCCACCGGCTGGCTGCCGGCGATGAAGTACTCATTTCTCGTCTTGGGACAAAGCGGCGTGGCGATTTGGCCGGTGTCGGCGTCGACCAACTCTTCGACCATCCCGGCGGGCGGCTGGAACGGTTGCGGATTGCGATAGTCCGGCAAGTCCATCGCACGCTTCATAAATTCCGCCCAGACGGGAGCGGCGGATTGGGCGCCAGTGAGATTAAGGTCGCGGTTATCGTCGAAGCCCACCCACACGACACAAAGGAGTTTCGAGGTGTAGCCGGCGAACCAGCCGTCGTGCGAAGTTCCGGTTTTTCCGGCGGCGGGCGCGTCGAAACCCAATTCGCGGACGGCGTAACCAGTACCATGGTTGATGACGTCTTCCATCAAGCTGGTGGTCAAGAAGGCGACGCGCGGATCGAGGACGGGACGCGTCTGCGGGCTATTCTGCTCTTCGACCCTGCCGTCGGATGTGACGACGCTGCGGATGAACAGAGGCTCCGCGCGGGTGCCGTCGCTGGCAAAAGCGGTGTAGCCTGCAGCGACCTCGATGGGCGTCATCTCATATGTACCGAGGGCCATGGCCGGAGTGGGGAGAATAGGATCGGTGATTCCCATCTGCCTGACGAAATCGACGACGCGCTGATATCCGATCAGCTGCGCCACTTTGATGGTGGCCACGTTCAGCGAATGCATGAGCGCGTCGTGAACAGTGACGGTGCCGAAGAATTCTTCGTCAAAGTTATTCGGCGTGTATTCCTTGCCATCGAAGTCGAACGTGGTGGGAACATCTTCGACCGTGGTGGCAGGGGTGACCACCGGCTGCGTGTTCAGAATGTCGTTATCGAATGCGGCGGCGTAGACAAAGGGCTTGAACGAGGAGCCCGGCTGACGGTGCGAGAGAGCGTGGTTCAATTGGCTTTCGCCGTAGTCTCTGCCGCCAACCAGGGCAAGAATCTCGCCGGTATACGGGTTCATGGCGACCAACGCGCACTGGACCCTGGGGACGTCTTGTCCGCGCTTCTTCCAGATGGCATAGCGATGCGCGAGAAGCTTGTCGGCGCTTTCCATACCGACGGAAACGGCTTGCGTCGCGGCTTCCTGGAGTTGCGGGTCGAGGGAGGTGTAAATGCGGAAGCTCTCGTTTTCGAGATCGCTTTCGGACAAGCGCGACAGCAAATGGTCTCGCACCATGTCGACAAAATAGGGCGCCATGCCGCTGGCGATGCCGCTGGTGACGAACTTGAGTTGCGTGTTTTGCGCGTCCCCTACCTGAGATTTGCTGACGTACCCATCCTCGGCCATTTCCTTCAGGACGCGGTTTCGGGCGTCAATCGCACGAGCGATGTGACGCTCCGCCGCGCTATAGCGGTTCGGAGCGCGAATGATACCCGCGAGAAACGCGCACTCGCCCAGATCCAGGTTGCGGACATCCTTCCCGAAATACGCATTGGCAGCTTCGCCGAAACCCCGAATGGCGAAGGTGCCGCGGTTGCCGAGGTAAACGTCGTCGGCATAGAGTTCAAAAATCTGCTGCTTGGAGAAGCGTTGATCGATTTCAAAGGCCATCAGCGCTTCCTTGAGTTTGCGGCTCCAAACGCGGCGGGTGGAAAAGAAGAACGTTCGCGCGACCTGCATGTCGATGGTGCTGGCGCCCTGTGCCTTTCGTCCCGCGCTCAGGTCGTAGAAGGCCGCTCCGAAGATGCGAACGAGATCAAAGGCTCCGTGTTCGTAGAAACGCTTGTCTTCCGCGGCGAGCACGGCGTTCACCAGATTCTTGGGCAGTTCGTTAAAAGGAACGATGCGCCGCTTCTCGCGCGTGTTGTCAAACAGATTCGTGATCAGTTGCGGCTCGATATCGGCGGCATCCTTCGGCTGGCCGTTAGGCAGCGCGGAGATGCGCGAGATATAGACGCCTGAGAAATCAACACGGATCGCATTCGTGCCGTGAAAGTAGGAATCATCCGAGGGCTTGATCTGGAGTGAATCGGTTGACTCATCGACTTCGCCCGGAGAGCCGTCAACGGTGGCCGTCTGATAACCGGCATCGAGCAGGTACCGATCGAGCTGCTGCTCGGTCATTTTCTGGCCCGCATAAATCCGCCGGGGAGCCGAATACACACCGGACGTGTTTTGGAAGATCTGGCCCGTAAGCCGATCACGGACCATGTGTCCGAACTGGATGTAATAGTAGGTAAGGATGGAGGCGCCGGTTAGCAATGCGGCCAGGGCGACACACATTGCGGCTATTCCGACACGCGACGTCCAGAAACCACGAGCGATTCGAATGCGCAAACTCGTTTCTCCGCTACTGCGCCCTTAAAGGTGCAAGCCCGGTTCCAAACGTCTCGGCACCGTGTTAGTACCGCAAGAGTTTAGACGTGCTAAACCGGGAAAAATGAACGCTCGCGCCTGTAAGAGCGAATTGAAGGAACGCGATTCCGCTGAGCACACGACCGCTTGGGTTGTCCGGAGCTCAGTCCTTCTGTATCAGAATCTTATTCTAGATTGTATGGTTGTCCGCGTGGGGATGAAATTGGAGGGTGAATTGATAAACCTTCAAGTCGACCGGAACCGAGTAGTCAATCGAAATGTTCACGGCACCCGCATTTTCGATCACTTGGATTTCGTCCTTGGTGTCCAGGGGGATGGAAAGGTCCTGCACCTTCTGCCAGACATCGCTGCGAATCTGGTCCGCGTCCTTGGGCGGATACGAGAGCGCAAATCGCGCTTCGGTTTGCATCGAGTCCTGCAACTGGAAATTGGCGAAGTAAGCCGGGACGATCTTGACCGCGGCAAAAATCATTGCCGCCACAATCACCAACGTAATCACCAGGCTAACGCGCGATCTCCCGCGTTGTCCGTGCTGCCACGCCCGGCGTTTCACAGGGGCCTCCATAGGACGATTTCCCACGTCTGGTGATTCTTCGACCGTAGCACCAGCGCGGTTTAGAGGGAAGTATTGCGTTTTATAGCTGTTCGCGATGAGTAAACGTACTGCAACAAAGCCAGGGTCAGGCGCGGCGTGACGGATTGTCCACTGTAGAGGCAAGATTTGCGTGGTTGCCGAGGAAAGTGGAGACACGCGGCAGACGATTATTGAATGCACGCAGATGCGACAGGACAGACAAGAAGTTCGCGGTCAGTAAGCGCGCGCGAAGATCGCCCGTTCGGTGGATGGTTTGGCGCAGTGGATACAATTGCCGGAGGATGCGTCGCGAACCGATCCGCCGAGAGTCTGGTCGATAGGAATGCAGCGCATCGTGGCTTTGGTTTCTTCCTTGATCTTCGCCTCGCAATCCGCTGAGCCGCACCACCATGAATAGGCGAAGCCCTTCTCGACGGCCTGCCTGAATTCGCCGTAGTCAGCGGGTTCGCTGGTGTTCGCTTTGCGGAATGCCAATGCGCGATCGTAGAGCGCGTGCTGAATTTCATCGAGCGCGTGCGCCGCACCGAGCGCAATTCCCTGCTGCGGAATGAACGACTTCCCTTCCTTGCCGGGCTTATCGCGGCGCGCGAGCACCACCGAGCCTTTCGCCACATCCTTCGGGCCCAGCTCGATGCGCAGGGGAACGCCGCGCATCTCCCAATCGTTGAACTTGAATCCCGGACTGCTTCCCTCCCGCTCATCGACCTTCACCCGAATGCCTGCATCGAGGAGATCGCGACGGAGGCGCTGCGCGGTTTCGAGCACGGTAGCGCGTTCATCGTCGCTTTTGTAAATGGGAACGATCACGGCCTGGAACGGGGCAAGTTTCGGCGGCAGAATCAATCCTTGGTCGTCGCCGTGAACCATAATGATGGCGCCGACGAACCGGGTGGAAAGGCCCCAGGAAGTGGTCCAGCAGTGCTGCAGGACACCACTTTTATCGAGATAGCGAATTTCGAAGGCCTTCGCGAAATTCTGGCCAAGATTGTGCGACGTGCCTGATTGGAGGGCTTTTCCATCACCCATAATCGCTTCAATCGAATAAGTGATGTCGGCGCCTGCGAACTTTTCGGCGTCGGACTTGCGGCCGGGGATGACGGGGATCGCAGCGTCGCGGACGGCAAAATCTGTGTAGACGTCGAGCATCTGCCGCGTTTCGGCTTGCGCTTCTTCGGCAGTCGCGTGGGCAGTGTGGCCTTCCTGCCAGAAAAATTCGAGCGTGCGCAAGAATAGTTTCGTTCGCAGCTCCCAGCGCACGACGCTGTTCCACTGGTTGATGAGGAGGGGCAGATCGCGATACGACTGAATCCACTTGGCATATGCGTGGCCGATGATTGTCTCGGAGGTCGGGCGAATGACGAGCGGTTCTTCCAGCTTCTCGCCGCCGCCGTGCGTCACGACAGCCAGCTCCGGAGAGAATCACGCCACGTGCGATTTTTCCTTATCAATGAAGCTGCGGGGAATGAGCAGCGGAAAGGCGGCGTTGACGTGACCGGTCTCTTTGAAGCGCCGGTCGAGGCCCGCCGTGATGTTCTCCCACAAAGCCCATCCGTAGGGACGCACGATCATGCAGCCGCGCACGGGTGCGTAGTCGGCGAGCTCGGCCCGCAGGACCAGCTGGTTGTACCACTCGGAAAAATCTTCGCTGCGCGCGGGCAGCTTCAGATCGGCCATGGGGTTCCTCGTCTCGTTAATCGCTGAAATGCGCAGCAGGCTGCGCGGGCCTCTTCAGCGGCGGGCAAAACATCGTCAGGCTAAACAAGCAAGGTTAGGGAACTCGGATGTTGAAGTCAATCATGGGCGTGAACGAAATCTATTGTTTGCGGCGAGGAGCGGTTCAGGCGAGACGATCGCTGCGACGGACGAGAAGCGCAACCGTCAGGCCGATGCAGAACAGCAGGGCCAAGACGCCTCTCACTCGCGAGGCGACTGAGACGGCGGCTTTGGGATGCGGAATCCGAGTCAATGGCAGGACGACGAAGTTCATCGCGAAGTAGACGAGGCCGCCATAAACGATTCCGCTGATTGCGGCATTCCGCACCAAGAACTTCATTTTGCGGCTTGCGACGTAATAGACGGCGGTCCACCCCGTGGCGATGAAATAGTGGATCGCGACGCCGAGCGCGACGGATGCCGCTCCCAACGCGAGCGCCGACTTAGTTCCGATCAGACCGCTGGCGATGAAACGGAAGATCATCGTGGGCGTGATGCCGCGAAAGGCGTTGAAAATGATGTTTTCGCCGATGTCGAGCGTGCCGGCGATCAGGCCGATACGCACTACGATCCATAGCGCTTGCGAAAACGTCCGCGAACTGGAAGCAGGGGCTGCAACGGCCGGTGTGTTCATGGTCGCACCTCGAATGGTTGTGCGCCTCGCCCGCGCTTCGCGCCCGATCATCCGCTTGATGGACGGACAATTCAAGTCTTCGGTACCACTCCTGGAACAAGGCGCCGTCAATCAATTGCTCTTCGGAAACATCTGAGCTACAACGACACGCAGGAGGCGCCCAATTCATCAGGAATTCACGAGCGACACTGGAAGGGGCCGCGGGGTAATCCACGCACTGCTGCAAGTTGGCCCATTCGCCTTATTGGGAATTGGGGCGATCTATCTTCAAACCCACTGGAGCAGCATCCCCAAACGATTTCCGGTCCACTGGGGGATTAACGGACGGCCGAACGGATGGTCCGAACGCTCGGTGGGTGGCGTCTATGGACCGCTGCTGATCGGGTTTGCGGTCTGCGCGATCCTCGAAATCCCATCCTACGGCATTGTACATTGGACGCGCCGAATCGGCACAAATGGACCGGCCGCCAGTGCCGAATCACGCTTCCGCAACACTCAAATCGCGGTTCTAACAGCCGTGCAGTACTTGATTGCCGCCGGCTTCGGAAGCGTTCCATTTCTCGCTCTTCGCGCGAACCCAAACACATCGCCTCCCATCGGCGCGTTTTTGCTGGCCATCGTCGCGCCGGGAGCCATCATCTTTCTGATCCTGATTCGCACGGGGCAAGGCGGGGCCAATCTGGCGCGGGCCGGGAAGGAATCGGACATCATTCAACAGCGGCCCGTGGGCGACGTGACGCCCGACGAGTGCTGGCGCGCGGGCATGTTCTACGTCAACCCGGATGATCCCGCGGTGCTGGTGGAAAAGCGATTCGGCATCGGCTACACGCTGAACTTCGCCCGCCCTGTCGCATGGGTTTTAATGGCGTTCATCCTGGCACTGGTGACCGTGCCTTTGGTGATCGCCTTCATCTCCACCCACGCACGCTAGCGCGAGCTTCGTTCGTGCTCAGGTGCCCGTTTTTACCTCTCTGCTTTTTTGTGGCTGATACGTTCCCGCAGGCGCTCTGGATGCGATGGCTAGACGATTCCACGCGTTGATGGCGGCGACAGCCAAAGTCAGGTTGGCCAAATCCTTTTCCGTGAACTGCTTTTTGGCCTGCTCGTAAACGTCATCGGGGACATGGGCGTCGCGCACGTTGGTGACGGCTTCCGTCCAAGCCAGAGCGGCGCGTTCGCGTTCGGAGTAGTAGGGCGATTCCCTCCAGGCATCGAGGCCGTACATGCGCTGCTCTTTTTCGCCGATTGCGGCGAGGTCTTTCCAATGCATGTCGAGGCAGTAGGCACAGCCGTTGATTTGCGATGCCCGCAGCTTGATCAAGTGGAGCAGCGGTTCTTCGAGGCCGCATCCCTTCAGATATGTTTCCAGGCCCAGCATCGCGTGGTAGACGCCGGGCGCCACTTTGGCGATGTTGAATCTCTCTTCCATAATTCCTCCTTTGCTATTGCAAATGTACGGCGACCGCATAGGATGAAACGGCGCAACCATCGGATTCGTGAGACGGTTCGGCGGCGAGTCTCGATAACAATCGCCGCGAGGGATACACACGGTCACAACTTCTTGCCTCTGGCTACCTGGTCGTGAAGAAGAAAGGTCTTAGGGTACTTCCCTTCGCCGCAGATTTTGAAAGATCCAAAATCCTTGTACCACTCGCCCTCAGGAGCTTCGGGCTCCGACTCACGCCAGAGCTTCAGGCGATATAGATCGTCCGCCGTAATCTTTCGCTCTCGGAGCCTTTCGAAGAGGTGATCGCGAAGAGCAACCGGAAGACGGGTCCACTCGATCTTCGGCATCTATTCCCCGAAGACCAAGCTTGTCAGTTCTTTCTTGATGCGCTGACGCTCGCCTTCATCGAGCGAGGCGCCCAGCCGGTCAGCAAGGTCGAAGAATCGGCGCTTTTCTGCCTCCTTCGATTCCAGTCCCCTTTCGATCAACTCAACCAACACGTGGTTTGCACTTGTGTTTTCGGCTTTTGCGATCGCTCGCGCTCGTTTGGCAATGCGAGGGGGTAACGACACGCTTTGACGGACCGATTTCTCTGCTGTTTTCATAATTTCAATGATACACCGCTTTGCACCATTCCGCATCAACACGCTCAAGCGTTGTGCGTCCAGCGACAGGCATCCTGCTTGCTTCCGTGCCGTAGCGGCTGCTTGCGTGCGTTCTCCCTGCGTTATACTCTGCCTCGTCAGGAGATCTATGACAAAAGAAACTACTGAATTGCGTCGGATGAATCGCAGCGTCGAGGAGGTGGATCCGGAACTGGCGCAGGCGATGCACGACGAATTGCGCCGACAGTCGACGGGTATCGAGCTGATTCCGTCGGAAAATTTCGTGTCGGAAGCAATCCTCACGGCGGCCGGATCCGTGCTGACCAACAAGTATGCCGAGGGCTACGGCACGAAGCGGTATTACGGCGGCTGCGAGTACGTCAATCATGCCGAACAACTCGCGATCGACCGCGCGAAGCAGCTTTTCGGCGCCGAGCACGCGAACGTGCAGCCACACTCGGGGACGCAGGCGAATATCGCCGTTTACATGACGGCGTTGCAGCCGGGCGACACCGTTCTTGGAATGGCGCTGGCGCACGGCGGGCATCTGACGCACGGCCATCCGCTGAATTTTTCGGGCAAGATGTACAAATTCACCGAGTACGGTGTGACGCGCGAAACGGAAACGATCGATTACGACCAGCTCGATCGGCTGGCGCACGAGCATAAGCCGAAAATGATCGTCGTGGGCGCGAGCGCGTACTCGCGAATTATCGACTTCGCGCGCATGGGTGAAATTGCGCGAGCAATGGGAGCGATGCTTTTCGTTGACATGGCGCATATCGCAGGACTGGTTGCCGCCGGGGTCCATCCGAGCCCGGTGCCGCACGCGGACTTTGTCACCACCACCACGCACAAGACGTTGCGCGGGCCACGCGGTGGGATGATTCTTTGCCGAGAAAAATATGCGAAGGACCTGGACCGCAATCTGTTCCCCGGGATTCAAGGCGGTCCGCTGATGCACATCATCGCGGCGAAAGCCGTTTGCCTGAAGGAAGCGATGGAGCCGGGATTCCGCGAGTATGGGAAGCAAGTGGTGGCGAACGCAAAGGCGTTGGCTGCGGGCGTTGCGAAGCACGGCTATCGCGTGGTGAGCGGCGGCACGGACAATCACCTGTTCCTGATCGACATCAATTCGCGAGGGCTAGTGGGTAGCGTCGCTCAACCGGCGTTCGACCGCGCTGGGATTACAGTCAACAAGAATGCGATTCCGTTCGATCCGCTGCCGCCGATGAAGGCGGGTGGCATTCGCGTGGGCACACCTGCCGCGACTACGCGCGGAATGCGCGAAGCGGAGATGGAGAAAATTGCGGGATGGATCGGCAAGGTGCTCGACCACCTGGGCGATGAAGCGACGGAAAAGCACATTCGCGAGGAAGTGGCCGCGCTGGCGGAACAATTCCCGATGTATACGAAACGGCTGGCCGCAGCAGAGGCCGCCGGGGCGATGCATACGCACGGAAGCTAAAATCCCTGTAAGGGGACCTACGCACAAGGACGAGAGGACAGAGGGCGGGTCTAAGACCCGCCCCTACGGATAGAATTGGACTATCGGGTTCGAAGAAGCCTCCCCTCTTCAAATAAAAGCCGCCCGTAATCTATTTTCATTCGATTTTGCGGGCCGAAGACCGTGCAGGAGAGAACGCCGAGAAAAACTGGAGATCGCGGAGAAAATCGTGAAGGGCGGTGGCTGGTGACCGCCCCTCGCGAACTTGCTACGCGCTAGGCTTTTTGGGCCTGGCGGCGAAGGAAGGTTGGCACGTCGAGATCGTCCGCCGGCACATCGCGGACGGACTCGCTCACCGTTCTGGCTACTTCTCCCACGTTACGGGCAACTTCTCCGACGTTGCGAGCGACCTGTTGGACGACGCTTGCCGGAGGCGGCGGAGCAACGGGCGTAGGCTCGGTTTGCTCGCGTCCGGACTTCCACGTCTTCGGCAGATACGAGGGCCGCGAGTTCGCCTTCTTATTTGCCACTTCGCGGAAGCCGGCTGCAATGACCGTGATCTTCACGGCTTCCTTCATGGCATCGTCCTGCACCGCGCCGAAAATGATGTTGGCGTTTTCGTGCGCGGCTTGCTGGATGACCGTGGAGGCTTCATGCACCTCCTGGATCGAAAGCGACGATGAGCCGGTGATGTTAATCAAAATGCCTTGCGCACCCTGAATGGAGTTGTCTTCGAGAAGCGGGCTATTGATCGCGCGATTGGCCGCGTCGACTGCGCGGTTTCCTCCCGAGGCAACGGCGGTACCCATCACGGCATAGCCCTGGCCGGACATGATCGTTTTCACGTCGGCAAAGTCGCGGTTGATGATGCCGGGGATGGTGATGATGTCGCTGATGCCCTGCACCGCCTGGCGTAAAATGTCATCCGCGATGCGGAACGATTCCACGAAGGCCGCGTTCTGTGCCACCAGCAGCAGGCGATCGTTGGGGATGGTAATGACCGTATCCACGGCTTCGGCCAGGTCGCGCAGGCCCTGCTCGGCCTGCGCCATGCGGCGCTTGCCCTCGAATTGAAACGGCTTGGTCACCACCGCAACGGTGAGGGCGCCGAGCTCGTTGGCGAGGGAGGCAATGACGGGCGCCGCGCCGGTGCCGGTGCCGCCGCCCAGGCCCGCGGTGACGAACACCATGTCGGCGCCCTCCAGCGCCTCCAGGATTTTTTCCGTATCCTCCAGCGCCGCCTGGCGGCCCACCTGGGGATCGCTGCCCGCGCCACGGCCGCTGGTGAGCTTGCTGCCCAGTTGAATCTTCACCGGCGCGAGCGAGAGCTTGAGGGCCTGGCTATCGGTATTGGCGGCGATGAAATCCACGCCATCCAAATGCGCATCAATCATGCGGTTGATGGCGTTGCCGCCGCCGCCGCCCACGCCCAGCACCTTGATCCGCGCGGCGCAGTGATCGTCGTCGTCCAGGAACAGGCGAATGGGGGCTTCGGGGCTCATTCCTCGCTTTAGTATACTGACGCCATGGCGCTAACACCGAGCGAGAAAATTTGGCGTAACGGGGCCATGGTGGCCTGGGAGGATGCCCGCATCCACGTGCTGGCGCATGTGGTCAGCTACGGCTCGGCGCTGTTTGAAGGCTTGCGTTGCTACGCCACCCCGCAAGGGCCCGCCATTTTCCGCCTCCGCGACCACATGCGGCGGCTGCTGCACTCGGCCAAGGTCTACCGCATGGATTGCGGTTACACCCAGGGCCAGCTCGAACGCGCCTGCCTCGACCTGATTCGCGTCAATCGCCTGCCGCAAGCCTATATCCGGCCCATCGTGCTGCGCGGGTACGGCACCATGGGCATCGGGGTGCGGCCAGGCGACTGTCCGATTGAGACTTACATTGCCGCCTGGAACTGGGCCGAGTACCTGGGCGGCAATACGATTACGGAAGGCATTGACGCCTGCATCTCTTCCTGGCAGCGCATCGCGCCCAATACCCTGCCCGCCATGGCCAAGGCCGCGGCCAACTACATGAACTCCCAGCTCATCAAGCAGCAGGCGCTGACGGATGGCTACCAGGAAGGCATCGCCCTCGACACGAGCGGCCACCTCAGCGAGGGTCCAGGGGAAAACCTGTTCCTGCTGCGAGGCGGCAAGCTCTACACTCCGCCGCTGAGTTCCTCGGTGCTGCCC
>JBOGNK010000120.1:0-12742 GCA_050747085.1 Candidatus Acidiferrales bacterium | reverse complement strand
GGAATGTGGGGCCGTCTTCGGTCTTTGCAACGTATCCGGTGACGCCAATTCGGCGTGCTTCGTCCAGGAAGGCAGGAGAGTGATACATCGAGTAAAGCAGGATCGGTGTTTGCGGGCAGAGCTCTTTGATCAACTTAGCCGCGCCGAAGCCGCTGAGCCTCGGCATGGAAACATCGAGAATAACGATGTCCGGATGAAGGGCCTTCGTTTTCTCGACGCCCGAGAGGCCATCTTCTGCCTCCCCGCACACCCGCCATTGGACCTGGGTCTCCAGCAGGGCGCGAAGCCCCCGCCGGACAACCTCGTGATCGTCGACAAGCAAGATACGCATAAGTGAGTAAGGATAGTCGGGACGCGGCGTCGCCGTCCATACCGGGAACTACCTAGGACAACGCTGTTAACTCGTTCCCTTTCATAGGCAACTAACTCGATGCGACGCGCTCCGCGATAAAGTCGCCGATTGCGCGTGTTCCGAGCGAGCCTCCCAGGTCGACGGGCATCTTATTCTCGCGCAATGCCAGGCGCACGGCATTCTCTATTTTCTTCGACGCCAGGGACCAGCCGAAAGAATCCAACATCATCCCAACCGCGAGGATCGAGCCCATCGGATTCGCAATCCCCTTTCCCGCAATGTTTGGCGCCGATCCGTGCACCGGCTCGAAGAGCGAGACTTTCCCTGGATGGAGATTCGCCGACGGCGCCAGACCAAGCCCGCCGATCAATCCCGCGCCAAGATCGCTCGCGATGTCCCCAAAAAGATTGCAGGTGACGATCACCTGAAATTGCGAAGGATCACGCACCATCTGCAGCAGCAGGTTGTCGATGTACTGATGGCTTGCCTGGATCTCGGGATACTCTGCTCGCACCTGCTTAAAGACGCGCTGCCATAAATCATGCCCGTAGGTAAGCGCGTTTGATTTGTCGCTCATGCATACGCGATTCAACCCGTTCTTGCGTGCATACTCGAACGCATACCGAATGATGCGCTCCACGCCTCGTCGCGTATTCACGTCCTCCTGTGTAGCGACTTCCTCTCCGGTTCCCTTCTTAAAGAATCCCCCCACGCCCGCATACAAGCCTTCTGTGTTTTCGCGGAACACGATGAAGTTCACTTCTTCTTCCGTGCGATCTTTCAGCGGCGTAAGGCGCTGGTCGAACAGAACGCACGGCCGCGCGTTCACGTACAGATCGAGCTTGAAACGAAGGCCAAGGAGGATGTCCGCTGCGTGTTGGTTTGACGGAACGCGCGGGTCACCCATCGCGCCGAGCAGAATCGCGTCAAAGTCGTTCTCGAACATCTCGACGGCGCCCGCCGGCAGCGTCGTTCCGTCGAGGAGATAGCGGTCCGCGCCCCAATCGAATTCCGTCAGCATAACTTCACTCCCCGAGGCCGAAGCCGCCGTCTTCAGTACCTTTACGGCCTCTGGGATAACTTCCTTTCCTATCCCGTCGCCGGGAATCACGGCAATGCGCTTCGCTGGCAAGATCGACCCCTCGTTGGTGTGCGTTGGTGTTCTGAGCCGCGTCCATCCTAGTCTTCGTCGGTTATGCGAGTCCAGCGCCCACTGGGTGACAGCTGACACTGGTTTCGTTCGGTTTCCGGGCATTCCCCGCCGCGTGCAATCGACAGAAGTCAGTGTGTACGAATGACCACACATCTCCAATGTAATAAACACCCTTTTTGTACAGCCAAACGTCCGCGAATCTACAGCCTTTTCCCCATGGTACTGGCACCGCGATGCGATTTAACCTAACAGCTTACACAGTCTTGGCGGAGGCCCGATGTCGGCGATTGAGCCTATAAGAATGCGATGCCCTCGATGCAATTGCGGAGATATGCATCGTTCGCGCCGCCGATTGGCGGAACGTTGGCTTCGCTGGTTTGGAATGCGGCCTTATCGATGCGTGGCTTGCGAACATCGGTTTTACGGTCGAATCCAGAGGACTGAACCCGGCTGGGATGCTCCGAAAGCAGCCTGACCGATGGCAAAGTAATACTCCAGACGACGTCTCAGAGTGCGACGAGAACAGCAGCCGAGCCGTCGCGAAAGGTTAAAATCCCATGAATGGCGACAAAGTACTATTGCAATCGGCAGCGGCACAGCTTAGCTTGAACGAGTCCAAAAATTCAGACTTGAGGCACCAAATGACGGAAGAGAAGCGTCGCTGCAAGCGTCTGCCGCTGTCAATCCCGGTGCGAGTGTATGGGCGTACCCCGGAAGATCATCCGTTCCGCGAAGCAACCACCACGAAAGCGGTAAATCTGCATGGAGGGTTGCTGCCGCTTGCTCCGAAAGTTCAGCGGGGGCAAAAAATTCTCCTTGTCAACGGCTATACTGCCGAAGAGCGCGAGGCCAGAATTATTGCCGTTCATTCGGCTGGCGGGGGAAAGCGCAACGTCGCCATCGAATTCACCGACACGCGCGGCGATTTCTGGCATGTATTCACGCCCATTGTCGAAATGAAGCTCGGCGCAGCATAAATGTGACGTACGCGCGAGCGTGTGTTCGGGGCAATTCGAAAAATCCTTACTCGATCATCTAACCTTTCTTAGCGTTTTCCTCATCGTATAGTCTGTATCCTCGTAGTAGGCGTATGTGAGCGGGCAACCGGTCATCTTGGGTCGGGTCTTCGTTGACGGCCAGCATGTACATTGCTATTTTGTTTTATCCAGGGCGTTGTTGAGGACACTCGCAACCACCCGTGCCCTTGCGAGTCTCCGGTTCGAGGTTGAATGCGTCGAATATCGGGACGTACGCTTTGGCTGATCTTCAGTTGCGCAGTCGTCGTGCTCGTCGTAATCGCTATAGGCGCTGATTTCGTCACCGAGCGATACGCGTCCACGGAAGATTGGGTCTCCCACACAATGCAGGTTTCAACGTGGCTGATCCGCTTGCGCTCAGACCTTGCCAGCGCCGAGGCAGCCCGCCTGGCGTTCGTGTCGTCGCGGGACCCTGTTGAATTGCCCCTTTTCGAGCAGTCGTCAGATCAGATCCCCGTTGACCTTTCTACCTTGCATGCTTTGAACGCCGACAATCGCCCCCAGCAGAAGCGCATCGAGCGGCTGCGGCCGCTGATCGAGGAACGCCTTGGCCTTCTCACCGAATCGATCAATCTTGCGAAGAAGGACTCGGCGGGCGAGCAAGTGCAGCAGCAGAAACTGACAATGTCGGGCGCCGGGCTCACGCAGCAAATGCAAGCGATCCTCGACGATGCTCAGAGCGACGAGGCGATCCTTCTTCACCAGCGCGAGTCTATCTCCGACAAGAGTTACCACTGGGAGCGTAGCGTGCTCGCGGGCGCATTCCTCTTGACGGTATTCATACTGGCTGCCACATTCTGGACCCTGCTGATGGAACTCAAGGAACGACGCCAGGCCGAAGCGGTCGTCCGCCGGCTCAGCGGACGCCTGCTGAAGATCCAGGACGAGGAGCGGCGCAGAATCGCGCGCGAACTTCACGACAGCCTGGGCCAGTTGCTCAGCAGTTTGAAAATGAACCTCGACCACATGGCTTCGCATCCCGCTACCGCGCAGGGCGAGCTGATGGAGGCATCCATAGGCTTGGCGCAACAAAGCATCGATGAAACGCGGACGCTTTCTTACTTGCTTCATCCTCCGCTGCTGGATGAGTTTGGCTTCGCATCTGCGGCCAAGTGGTACATCGATGGGTTCGTCAAGCGCAGTAAGATCGACGTAAAGATCGAGATCGCGAAGCGTTTTGAGAGGATGCCCGACGAAATCGAATTGGCGTTGTTTCGTATTCTGCAGGAAAGCCTGACGAATATTCACAGGCATTCGGGTAGCTCGACCGCCGAAATCGTGGCGGACAAAACTCCAAGGCAGATTACGCTGCGGATCGTCGATCACGGCAAAGGCATTCCGACGGAGCTCCTCGAGAAATTCCGCCGGACGCGCGGCGGCGTTGGCGTAGGGCTCGCCGGGATGCGCGAGCGCATCGAAGAACTCGGCGGGAAGCTCGACATTCGATCCGAAGAACGTACGACCGTTCTGGATGTAACCATCCCTCTTCCCAAGCAGTCTGACCGCTCCTTAAAAACAGGAACGCCGCCCGAGCCACGGGAACTTTCGAGCCGCGCCGCAACCACGTCGCACTAGGCTCGGACCGCAAGCGCGGCGATGCACCAACCGGCATGAGTCTCGGCGATAAGTCCTGCAACAGTTGCCGGCGTGCGTCAAGCAGTGTAATTCGTGGACCCTGCGCGTAACATTTGCGTGCGGTAACTACCTGAAGTTTGTCGGCTCGTTTGCTTTACGTGTCTTCGGAAATCTTCAAACTGCGTACAGGCAGAAAGATATCGGCTTGGTGCCGCTTGCGGATTTTCAGCCTGAGACCGCGGCGATAATGTTGTATCAGGCGCAGGCTTCGTCCACGCTGCTTCGCCCAAAATCGGCGATGATCTTGCCCGTTGCAGCGCATCGCACGAAGTAGCGTCCTGGGTTCGCCGCGCCGAGAGCTGCGATCTTGTTTCTCGCTTCCTCCAGGCTCTCAGCACAGCCTACCCAGAAAATCTCGCTGCTTTCCAGCCCTCTGAAGATGTCGTAGCCGAGTGCCAATGCTCTCTCCCTTCGCGATTGGCGATCGAGACGCGGAGAGAGCGTAACGGAATTGATTCTTAATTGTCTGTCTCATCTTGGACAGACACAACGTCAGGAGGTCCAGTACAAGTGTTCGTCGCTGGACGCAAATCCTAATTACTAAGTTAGGTCGTCTCGATTTCGGATCGACCTGGAAGGGTATCAACGACGAAATGGGTTCATTAACGGGCATGCTTGGGATTCCGGCGCTGGCGAAACTGTTGGAGTTCACGAAAAGCGCGAAGCACGCGGCCGGAACAGTAATCTGTGCACAGGGCAAACGATGCTCCGACGTGTACCTGATTCAGGACGGGATTGTGAAGCTGACGGCGGTATCGAAGCGCGGTCGTACTGCCGTGCTCGGATTGCTCGGCAAAGGCGACTTTTTCGGTGAAGAATGCCTCAACGGTCAGGAAATTCACTCAACGTCCGCGGTGGCTCTGGTGCCCACTATCACGATCGCGATCGCGCGCGACACCATGTTGCGTCTGCTTCAACATGAAAAGGCCTTAGCGTCGCAATTCTTGAACCATCTGCTCCTGCGAAACCAGCGAATCCAGCAGGACCTCGTGAATCACATGTTCGACTCGAGCGAAAAGCGGCTCGCCCGAGTGCTGCTCCTTCTAGCCAATTATCCGGATGCGAGCAAAGGGCCGTCTGTTTTAGGCAGGATCAGTCAGGACAATTTGGCTGAAATGGCCGGCACTACGCGGCAGCGTGTCAATTTCTTCATGAACAAATTCCGGCGGATGGGCTTCATCCAGTACAACGGCAGCATTAAGGTCCACAACTCTCTGCGCAAGATCCTCGAAGACTAGCTGCGACGCCTATCGGAGTGCAGCAGCCATCCGACTTATCGTGTACGTCGACTTCCCCTTGCTTTCATAGCATCACGTTCAATTTCAGCGCGAGCTTCCCTGCGGCGTCCATCGGCTCTGCGGTGATATCCGCGCAACTCTCCACGATCCAATCAGCGCCCTTTGCGCGCAGTGTCACTTCGCCAAAGACCGCCGCGATGCCGATCACCCTCGCTCCTGCCGCTTTCCCCGACACAACACCCGCAGGCGCGTCCTCCACCACTATGCAATCGCGAGCGGGAAAGCCCAGCTTCTCCGCGGCTGTCCGATACGGATCGGGCGCGGGCTTTCCGTGCTGCACATCGCTTGACGTGATGAACAGTCCCGGCCTTGGCAACCCGGCGGCCTGCAGCCGCACTTCCGCCAGCGGCCTGGTACACGACGTCACGATCGCCCATCGTTCGCGCGGCAGCGAAGCCAGCAATGCGAGCGCGCCGGGCAGCGGCACGATTCCTTCTGTATCCTCCAGTTCCCTTCGCTCCACTTCCTTGTTCTCCGCGTGATGGTCCGAATCAGGCAGATAATCTCGTATCGTCAGTAAACTCGGCCGCCCGTGCGCCGCGCGAACCACTTCATCCGGATCGAACCCGTGTTCCAGCGCCCAGCCTGACCACACACGCGCCACCGCCGGCATCGAATCCGTCAGCACTCCATCCATATCGAAAAGCAAGGCACTGCACAGGGTAAGAGGCATGAGAAAAGCTTAGCTTGGATTTTGCCGGCTAGCCAAACTGGATTGTAGGAGGCGCTTCGCTTCGGCCGACGTGACTCACATACATCAGTGACCGACTTCCGCCTTCTCCGGCTGCGTCTGTTCCTTCGCAATTTTGATCAATGATGGCAGCACGTCCCCGAAAGCCCCGCCCCTCGCCGGGCGTCCAAAATCGAAGTACAGCCGTTTGTACAGGCCATAGAGCTGATCGTAGACGCGCCGCGCCTCCGGATCAGGCGTATAGACAGTATGCGAAGGGCACACTTGCCGCTGTGCATCTTCAATCGTCGGAAACGTTCCCGCCGCCATGAACGCGAAAATCGCCGAGCCCAACCCGGTTACGTTGCTGCTGGGCACCAATACAGGCCGTCCGAGGACGTTCGCGTAGACCTGATTCAGTACCTTATTCCGCTGCGGTATTCCACCCGCATTGATGACGCGCTCGATGGTCGTCCCGTGCTCGGCCATCCGGTCGAGAATCACGCGCGTGTGCAGCGCAGTCCCTTCGATCGCGGCAAACAGCTCATCCTTAGCCGTATGCTGCAAGTTCCAGCCGAGAGTAATTCCCCGCAGGTTGGCATTCACAAGGACGGTGCGGTCGCCATTGTCCCATGTCATCCGCAGCAGACCGGTCTGCCCCGCTCGATACTCCTCGAGGCCTTTGCTCAGTTCTGCGACGGTCGTGCCCGCACGCGTTGCAATCGAGTTAAAAATGTCGCCGGTTGCTGAAAGTCCCGCCTCGATGCCTGTAAACTTCGGATGCACGCTTCCCTTCACGACGCCGCATACTCCGGGCACCAAACGCGCCTGGCTCGAAATTCCGATGATGCACGTCGACGTGCCGATCACGTTCGACACATCCTTTTCATGCGTGCCCGCGCCGATTGCGTCCCAATGCGCGTCAAACGCGCCCACGGGAACCGGAATCCCGGCCCTCAATCCGAGCTTTTCTGCCCAAAACGGTGTCAGTGTGCCCGCAATCTGGTCGGAAGTCTCGTAGCTCCCCTGCAACTTCGCCCGGACACCAGCGAGCAGCGGATCGACTGTCACTAGGAATTTTTCAGGAGGCAATCCGCCCAAGTCCGGATGCCACAACCATTTGTGACCCATCGCGCACACGCTGCGCTTTGCCTTCGCCGGATCGGTGACGCCGCACAGGGTGGCCGCAACCATGTCACAATGCTCGAACGCGCTCGCAAGCTGTTCGCGCTTGGCGGGATTGTGGCGCAGCCAGTGCAGCAACTTCGCCCAGCCCCACTCGGACGAATACACTCCGCCGCACCAATCAATTGCTTCCAGATGCTCGCGGTGCGCTGCCTCCGTGATTTCAGCGGCTTCGGCCTTCGCGCGGTGGTCGCACCAGAGGTAGTATTCGTCGAGCGGAACCATCCCCACGCCAACAGGAATCACAGATGATCCAGTCGTGTCCAGCGCGATCGACGCCACACCGTCGCCCGAAACGCCGGCCTGCTTCAGCGCGTCCCGCGTGGCCGCGGCAAGAGCGCGCATGTGGTCGTCGTGCGATTGCGTTGCATATTCGGGATCGTCGCGCCTGCGATGCAGCGGATATTCCGAAATGGCGGAGCCCAGCATCCCGCGCGCGCTGTCCACGATCGACACGCGCACACTCAACGTCCCGAAATCAACTCCCGCTACGATCGCCATGATTTGTTGTTCCTGCGGATCTGCCGGCCAATCGCCCGGAGCCTGCTGCTCCCGCGGCCTACTAGCTTCTGCCCTATTTCATCAGCATCCGTGGCTCTGATCGTGCCAGTACGTCTTCCAGCCCAAATACCGTGTCGCGGCCTCGTGTGCCGCTCCGGCTACGGTCGAAAAGTTTGCTGCGACGTGATGCTCGAATCCATTTTCGCAAATGTAATGCAACAGATGCTGCATCCGCGGAATCTCTACCACACCCGCGCCGCCAAACGTTTCCAGCGGATCGTCCGTGAATCGTCCGCTGCCCACGTAGCCGCGGATCACGCCAGCGGTGTCATCCGTCGAAAAGCGCGCGAACGTCATCGCACCGGCTTTCACCTGACCGACGCAGGTGCCAAACGTGTTCTCTTTTCCGACGGTACCCGCGATGATCGCCTGGTAGTCCATCTTCACGTTCTTGAAGAAATGCTGCGGGAGATTGCTGCAGTGGAAGCACACAGCCTTGTCAGGATTGTCTCCGTAATTGTTGTTCCAGTCCAAAATTGCGCTTGGTGTGTTCGACGCCAGGCGCAACATGTGCATGGACAGCACGCCGCAAATGTCCACCTCACAGGCGCTGGACATCAGATCCTGGCTCATCATGCTCATGATCGTGCATGGCACCACGCCCAAATTTTCTTCCAGCGACGTCCAGCACTGTACCCCGCTGATCGCAACATCCACCTGCTTCATCCACTGATCGATCACGGCGCCCAACTTCGCCATCTTGATCAGCGCCGGCTTGGGTACGCCGGACGTCGAAACGTACTTTTCAATGGCCGCGAGCTTCGCCTGCGCAGCCTCGTCGTTATCCTTCATTCGTTCGATTCGCCCAAGCACCTCTGATAGGTCGAGAGTCTCGACCGAAATGCCACTCGCCTCCAGAACCTTCTCGCTATATCGCACGGTGTTGAACGCCGTCGGCCGCGCGCCCAGGCTTCCGATGCGCAAGTTGCGCAAGCCCCTCACGATGCGGCACGTCGCCGCAAACCACTCGAGGTCCTTTTTGAATTCTGGCCCCGACGGGCTCGCCGTGTGGGTGCTCGTCAGCGAATAAGGAATCCCGTATTGCCGCAGGTTATTGCATGCCGACATCTTCCCGCAGAAGCTGTCGCGCCTGTGCGCGATCGTCATTTTCGACGGTGTGTCCGGAGTGGCTTGCACCAGCACGGGAACGCGCAGATCAGCCAGCCGAATCGTATCGGCAATCGCGCGCTCGTCGCCGAAATTCGGCAGCGTGACGATCAGGCCGTCGATGTTCGCTGAGTGTTGCCGAAAGAGCGCCGCGCACCGTTTCGCTTCTTCGTAAGTTTCAACTGCGCCATATTTGCTTTGCGAGGGGTCGAGTGCGACCACTTCGATTCCGGCGTGCTGCAGTACCTGGATCATTTCGTCGCGGCCGGTTTGCGCCAAATGCCCCGGGAAGAAGCCGCGGTTTCCCACGATCAGCCCCATCGTCATCTTCTTGCCAGCGTTCTCCATGATCGGACCCCTGGACTCCGTCGGTATTCCTGCCGCGCCTCAGTCTTCTTTGCAAGTCACTCAAAAATTGCCGCCAGAACTTAGTTGGCGACCACAAGCCGCCTTTGGAGCGCGGCAGCCTGCCCGCCGAGGCGGGCTTCCTGCCGCTTTATCCACGCAGCTTCGCACGGGCAAAAACTTCAAAGTCACCTTACTTCTTCGCGCCCACTTGCCCGTAGTACGCTTTGCTGCCGTGCTTTCGCAAGAAATGCTTATCGTGCAGCGCGAGCGGCAACGCATCCGCGTTCGCTGAGAGTCCCACCGTGTAATACGCCATCCGCGCTACGGATTCAAGGATCACAGCATTGTGCGCCGCAGTTGCAACGTCGGGCCCCCAACAGAACGGCGCGTGTCCGCGCACCAGAACCGCAGGCACACTCTCCGAATCGATGTTTTGAAACGTGCGGCAAATGGCCACGCCTGTATTCTTCTCGTAGCCGGACTCAATCTCTTCCTCGCTCAAATGATCCGTCACGGGCACCGGGCCGTGAAAATAGTCGGCGTGCGTGGTTCCGAAACACGGAATTGAGCGTCCCGCCTGCGCCCATGAGGTTGCAAATTCCGAATGGGTGTGTGCGACGCCTCCAACCGCCGGAAATGTTCGATAGAGGCACAGGTGCGTCGGCAGATCTGATGAGGGCCTCAGATCCCCTTCGACAATTTTGCCGTCCAGGTCCGCCACTACCATGTCGCCCGGTTTCAGCTTTTCGTACGGAACGCCGCTCGGCTTGATGGCCACCAGCCCCTGATCCCGCGCGATACCGCTGGCGTTGCCAAACGTATAGAGGACAAGGCCTTTGCGCACGAGTTCGAGGTTCGCTTCAAGTACTTCTTCGCGCAGTCGGGCTAACAGCATGGCCAGACCTGTTCCTTCCGGGGCGAAGTAAAGGCGTGGAAACGTTTTCTCAAATCGCCGACGCTACCCCGACTCTGCCCACGGTGTCAACCGTAAATCGGATAGCACTACTTCAGTCTGATTCGGCGAGTGGGGCTGGTGTCGCCCGGCTACGCGGGCCGCCATTTGCAGCCATCGCGGTCGACTTCCGCAGCACGAGAGTGGTCATCAGCGTGTACTCGTTTCCAGTCGGAGTGGGACTTTTCCGTTGGGCTTCCGTAAACAGCGCAACGAATGCCAGGCGCGCAATCTCGCTTTGCGACATCCGCACAGTCGTCAACGGCGGTGTGACGAACTGTGCAAACCGGATGTCGTCGAAACCGACGATCGAAAGATCGTCCGGAACCACGACTCCCTGGTCGTAGCTCTCTCGCATGGCTCCGATCGCGGTCATGTCGTTCGAGCAAACGACAGCCGTTGGACGTATGGGCTGCGCCAGCAGTTCCTTCATCGCTGCGATTCCGCCATCCATCGTGTGATTGCCTTCCACCAGATACTCAGGCGAGACCGTCAGGCCGATTTCACTCATCGCCTGCATGAACGCGCGCTGGCGAGCGACAGCGGATTTCAGCGCTAGCGGGCCCGAAATGAAGCCAATTGTGTTGTGCCTGAGCGCCGCGAGGTGCTGCACGGCTTGCCGTATCCCGTGCAGGTAGTCGATCTTAATGTTGCTGATGCCCGAAAGAGACGGCCCGACATCGATGAAGACAAGCGGAACGTTGCGCGACTTCAGATTTTCAAGAAGGGCCTCTTCCATGCCGAATGTCACGATTGCTACGCCGTCTACGCGCCGCTCGATCATTCGGCGGACGGAAAGCGCCATGCGCTTCGAATCGTGCACGGTGGACATGACCAGCACCTCGTAGTTGTGCTGTACGGCCACGTCTTCGAAGCCCTGAACAATTTCGGGGAAAAACGGGTTGGTTATTTCGGAAACGATCAGGCCGAAAATCCGGCTCCGGCCCGAAACCAGCGAGCGCGCTTGAGTGTTTGGGTAATACCCAAGCTCCTCGATCACTTTCCAAACGCGGCGCGACAACTGTGGCGCAACCGTCGGCACGCCATTGATCGTGCGCGACACAGTCGCGATGGACACCCTCGCGCGTTTCGCCACTTCATGAATGCTCACAGCAAAGGCCCCAGTGTGCTCGTCGAAATCGTCAGTCGAACGAAAAGCCGCTTCCAAACTATCTAAAGAAGGCAAAGGCTCCCGAAGAGCCCTCCGACCGAATTGTGACCACGCCCTGCGGTGTTGTCAACCTGGCGCCGTCTCATTTGGCTATGAAAACGTTTTCTACAGCGGGCAGTCAACAACGCGACGTATAAATCCGCCGCCTTCATTTCACGGGTTTTCCCGCACGACCGAAGGCCCGCTCCCGCATCGACTAACGACCGCTCTTTGATCCTGAAGTCCCCGAACCGGCCGGTCCACCCTTTTTGTCGTCATGGCGGTGGCCCTTCGGACGAAAATAATAAGAGTAAACCACGCCTAGTACGGTCAGCAGCGCGCCCCACCAGATGGGCGCATGCAAATTGGCGAGTACTGTGTTCGGCGGATGGGCATATTCCGCGATGCCGCTGGCGAGAATCAGAACTCCGTAGACGAGCAGCATGATCCCGACAAAGAACCAAACCGGAATGACGTGTTGATTTTCACTCACAGGCGATCACCAGAATATGATTTGAAGCGCTATCAACAAAGCGATAGCCACCGCGCCCCAAAAAACGGGCTTGCGCAGAAAGCTCACGTTCTCTTCGCGCGGCACCTTCGTCAGGCCGTAGACCAATCCCTGCAGTTCCTGATCCGGCTTCGGCTGAGTGACCAGCGTCACCACTACTGTCACCACCGCGCACAGCAAGCACGACCACAATGCCTGGAACATGTCCTGCGCCAGCGCTTTCGCCAGCGGTGACAGTGCAAACACATGTACCCAGCGTTGCGGATCGACCTTCATAAGCAGGAACATCGTGGCCGACGAAGCCACTCCTGCCAGCAGTCCCAGGAATCCGGCCCAGCGGCTCACGCGCTTCCACAACATGCCGAGCAGCACCGTCGCAAACAGCGGCGCGATGAAAATCCCGAACAGCGCCTGCACGTAATCCATAATGCTCGCAAACTGCATCACGACATACGCTGTTCCGATGCTGATGATCAGTCCGATGATCGTGCACCATCGGCCCATCGTGACGTAATGCTTGTCCGAGGCAGTTTTCCGTATAAACGGACGGTAAATGTCATACGTCCATACCGTCGCGAACGCGCTCACGTTCCCGGCCATGCCTGCCATAAATCCCGCCACCAACGCTGTGATGCCCAATCCGAGCAAGCCCGGCCCACAGTAGCGTGCCAGCATCAACGGTAAAACTTCGTTGTACCCGTGCTGGCCTGTCGCCAGGTTGCTCGCGGGATACAAGTGAATCGGATGCGAGCCACTCGAGAGTACGGCCAGTCCTAACAAACC
>JBOGNK010000119.1:0-79094 GCA_050747085.1 Candidatus Acidiferrales bacterium | reverse complement strand
TGCCTTCCTCCGTGACGATCATGTTTTTCTTGCGCCCAAAAAGTTGCAAGTGGCCGCTCGGGTCAATGCGGCCCAAATCGCCCGTCACCAGCCACCCGTCGACGATGGTCTCGGCGGTCATATCGGGGTCATCGAGATATCGTGACATGATCGTCGGGCTCTTGGCCGCGACTTCGCCGATCCCCTCCGAGTCTGGATTGAGGATGCGCAGCTCGACGTCCGGAAGCGGCTTGCCCACCGTGTCCGCGCGAAACGGTTTCAGGTCGTTCACCGTGAGCACGGTACACGCTTCGGTGAGCCCGTAACCGTTCGCGACGGGAATGCCCAGATCGTAGAAAAATTGCAAAGTGGAAGACTCGATGAACGCGCCGCCGGTGATCAACGCGAGGAGTTCGCCTCCGAATGCTTTGTGGACAGCTGGAAGGAGGGTTCGGCTCACCTTCAACTTTGGACGTTTGCGCGTGAGAGCTTTGTTGACGGAGGTCATGGCATTCAGCACCGCGCGCTTCGACGGCGATAGCGCGGCAAACTTCTCACGCAGACCACGCTCCAGATTCTTAATGATCGCGGGAACGAGCGTTACATAAGTGATCTTGTAACGAACGAAAGCGTCGCGGACAAACTCGGGACGCAGCGTCCGGAGATGAATGACGCATGCGCCGCAAACGAACGGTCCGATGAAGCCGACCATGAAGTCGATGGCATGATTCGTCGGCAGAATGCTCAGATAGCGCACACCGGGCCAGAATGGATACCAGCGCGTCAGCGATTTGCATTGTTCCAGATAATTCCCATGCGTGAGCACGCAGCCTTTTGGCCGTCCTCCCGTTCCCGACGAATAGACGATGCAGGCCGTATCGGTGCGCTTGCGCGGAATGATGCGTGGTTCGCGCGTGTCGCGGATATCCGCCCACTGTTGCGCGCCGGAAAGATCTGCGCCAGCGGGAGCTTCAGTCACGAGGACAAGTCGGGTAGAAATGTCTCTGAATGCGGCAGTTTTGGAGATGTTGCGCCAAATAGGGTACTCAGTGATCAGAATTTCGGCATGCGAATGCGCGAGCAATTTGAGTTGCTCTTCGGGAGGCAGCTTGTAATCCAAAGGAACGAGAACGCCGCCGCAGAAGAATATGGCGTATGCCGAAATGAGCCACTTCGACTGATTCGTCATAATGATCGCGCAGCGGGTGTCTTCGGCAAGTCCGGCGCGTTGCAGGGCGCTCGCAAGCGGGATCGCCGCTTCCTTGAACTGGCTGTATGTAAAACGAGCATTCTCGCGGTCGCGGTCCGCTTCGATCAGACAAATCTCATTCGGCCAGCGGTCGAGCGCGGCACCGAGCGCTTCTCCGAGTGAATTGTATTTGTCGAGGTCGAGCATTACAGGCGGGAGTGTATGCGTTCGGCAAGCGTACGGAAATCAGAAACGCCCTGAAGCTCGTAGTCGGGCAACTCGATGTGGAAGTGCTGTTCAAGGCGCGTCAGCAGATCGAGCGCTTGCAGGCTGTTGATGCCGAGCTTCTTGAAGAAGTCGTCGTCCGGTTGCAATTCGCCGGCGGGGACGTTGAAATGCTTTGCAGCAAGCTGCAGAATCTCGTCCGTCGTTTTGTCCAGCGTCGCCATAGGTCCTTATCTTGCCATAAATGAAAAATTCTTTCGTCGACTTGCCTCGATCAGGGCAAATAGGGTAGCGGATCCGTGCTCTCGACAAATTTACGCAGTCCCGCTTCGACTGCAGGCCTCGTGAATAGGTCGCAAAAGATGTCGATCTCGCGCTGCAGTTCCTCGCGAGGGATCGGCTTGATGAACTGCTTCGCAGCGGCAGCAGTGTCACGGTCGAATTTGGCGATTTGAGCCGCTGTCGCGCGCGCGACGCGCAGCACGTCGCCTTCGGCCGTTACCTGACTAACGAGACCAATGGACTGCGCCTTCTGCGCATTGATGCTGCGGCCCGTGAGCAGCATGTCGCGAATCACTGGGTTACCGATGTCGCGTTTCAGGCGTGGAATACCGCCGAATCCTGGGATGAGGCCGAGCCTCAGCTCAGGAAAACAGAAACGCGCCATTTTATCAGCGACAATTAAATCGCACGTGAGCGCCAGTTCGAAACCTCCTCCGAAGGCGATGCCGTGCACGGCGACGATCGTAGTCAACGGGGTTTCGTCGAGCGCATTCATTACGCGATGGATGCGCTCGAGAAAATCCCGCACGCCACGCGCACGCTGCTTTGCATCGACGCGCTGCATTTCGCAGTAGAGTTCGCGCAAGTCGGCGCCCGCGCAAAAGCCCTCCGCTCGAACACTGGAAATAATCAGAGCGTGCGCCTCGTGCTCGGCGGATTTCAGTGCGGAAATGAACTCTTCGAAGTCGGCGAGCGCGACCGTGCCGATTTCATTGCAGGGCGCGCGATCGAGCACGAGTTCGATGACGCCGCTATTCAACTCCCACGAAAGCGCTTTGCCGCGAAAGGGCTTCATGGCGTTTTCTTCTGGTACATCGCTTCGATTTCCGCGGCGCAGCGAGCGGCGATTGCATCACGCTTCAACTTACCCATCGTTGTGAGCAGCCCTTCCTCGACGGTGAACGGCGACGACAAAATGCGGAATGCACGAACTTGTTTATAGTGCGGCAACTTGCCATTGACAGCGTCAATCGCGCTCTGCACAACGACAGGCTTCAGGCCATTGGACGCGGCTGTGGTGACAAGCACCGCGAGTGAACTGCGCTGATTGCCAACCACGACAACCTGCTGCGCTTCGGGCAAGCGGTTGGCGAGTTCGTTTTCGATTGCTTCCGGCGCCACATTGTGGCCGGAACTGAGAATGATCAGGTCCTTCACGCGGCCTGTGATGCGCCAATTGCCGCTCGCATCGGAGTCGCCCAAGTCGCCTGTGTGAAACCAGCCGCCTTCGAGGGCTTTTGCTGTTTCGGCAGGCCGCTGCCAGTATCCAGGAAAAATGTTCGGGCCGCGGACAATGATTTCACCGCCTTCTGAAGTTTTCATTTCGATTCCAGGAACGGCCGGGCCAACGCGGCCAGGCTCGAAGCGGCGTGGATCGTCGAGCGTGCAAATCGCGGTTGTTTCGGTCAGGCCGTAAACTTGCAGAACGGAAATGCCGAGCATCACGAAGAAAAGCTGCGTTTCGGCGGAGAGCGGAGCGGAACCGCAGATGAGCGCTTTCAGGTTAGGCCCCACGGCGCTTTTGCGGATAGCCGGAAACACCACTCGCTTTGCGACTGCCAGCGCCAGTGTGTCGGCAACGCTGCTTGACTTCCCGTTGCGTTTGGCCAGAAACGCTCGTTCTGCGCGAGGAAACACGGCCGCTGCGATTCCGCCGCGCTGCTGAACGGTCTCCTGAATCTTCCTGCGGACGCGCTCGAGAAAGATCGGGACATTGATGAAGTAGTCCGGCTCCCCGAGTTTCAGTTCGTCGGAAAGCTTCGTGAGGTCAGTTGAGAGCAACAGGACACTGTTGCGCGAAAGCGCAGTGAGCAGCAGAATCCAGGACGCGGCGAAGCAGAACGGTCCGTAATGAAAAATGCGGTCGGCCCGTGGAGCGGAACCGTCATGCGTGCGCATCAGCTGATCGAGCCGGCCGTTCGTGCATGGAATCATGTGGTTCGCGTTTCCCGAATTAAGGATCACGCCTTTAGGTTCCCCAGATGTGCCGGACGTATAGATGATCGTCAAGGGATCGGAATCCGCATGATGGTAGGGCGGCCGATCGCAGCCTGAATCCGAACCCGAGAATACAGATTCGAGCAGCGTGAAATCTGGCGCGGAGGGCAAATGCTTCCGTACTTCCGAGGCGAGAGCCGCATCGGAGCAGAAGATTTGCGCGGGAGACGAATCCTTCAGCATTCCGGCAAGTTCGTGCGGAGCCTGCCGCGCATATAGCGGCACAACAACTATTCCCTCGGCCATCAGCGCGAGATCAAGCGCAGCCCAGCGGACGCTGTTTGGAGCGAGCAGAGCGCAACGATCGCCGCGCTTCAGTCCCTGTACCACAAAGAATTGCCGCGCTTGCGCGACCTGTCGCAGCAGATCATCGCCCGAACAATTGACGACCTGGCCGACGCGAATCTCCGCCATCACGGGAGCAGCGCCGGCGCGCTTCAAATGATCGAAAATATTCTCGAGAAATGTCATGTGAATCTGATTTCGAGGCGGTTGCTATACCAGCGCCGATTCGTGTTTTTCGACAAGGGCCCGCAGAGACGGGCTGAGCGGCGGCAGATAATCCTCCCAGTTCAGCACGCCACTGCGAATCGGAAATTCCGAATAGGTGCGCGCGACCTGTTCTTCCAGATAGGTTCCCATGCGCGCCATGGACTGCAGATTGCGCGCTACGATGCGACCTTCCGCGCAGCGGATCTGATCGGCCTCCGCATCCAGAGCACGCAAAGCGATCGGGATATTATCCGCCAGTTCTGCGTCATCGACGTTCATCAGCAGGTGCTCGTGCCCTCGCTCGCACATCAGGTTGCGGATGCGTTCATCCATCGTGACGCCCGCTGATGGCACACCGGCCGGCATGGACGTGACGATCGCGTGGTAGCGCGATGAAAGAATGCGGCTGCACGCGCGGAGAATACTGACGAGCTCGAACATGTTGTAGCGATCGGACGGGAAAATCGGCACGCCGCCCAATTTGTCGGACACGCGCTCGCAGGCGTCGCGATCGAGCATTTCCATCGCGATCAACACGGGAAAAACGGCATGGTCTTTTCTATAATTCTGGACGCCGGCGGCCATCGCGGAAAGATATCGTTCGTAGGCGGCGTCCACATTGCGGCCAGAGTGATGGAAATAAATCGTACGGTAATAGCTGCTCTTGTATGCGCCGAAAACCGAATGCGCGAACCAGCGCCCGATCGACGGTTTTACCGGCCAGAAAAAGGGATTGATCGGACAAATCGCGAGCACCGGTTTCGAGCCGTCCCAGCCGGCATCGAAAAGCGCCTTGCGTCCGTACTCAGGCGGCAGCGGCTCGAACGTCCACGCCGTATCGGTGCCGAGTTCGCTGCGAATACCAAGTTTGCTCAGAACCACCTGCGATTCCGGATTCCGCGTGATGATGAGCGAATCTTTGCAGAATCGCTTGCACATTTTCTGGAGGAATGGGTCCATGGCTCCGGCTTCGCCGCCGTACGCGACACTCAGCTTGTTCTGCGCCGCGGCAATGCCAAGCGAGCCGATCATCATGTTTGCCAGCGCGTTTGCGAATTTGCTTTTGAACATTGAGCCTTCACACGCGATGACGCCGTGCTGCTGCCGGATTTCGCGGTGCAGGAACGGCGGATAGACGTTCGGGAGATAGACCTGGCGCGAATCCTCGAAGTATCCGCGCGAATTTTCGAAATCGAACGACATCACGCTTAATTCGAGGTTTTCCGGTCCGAGGATTCGCCGAACCTGCCGAATGATTTCCTGCACGCGCACGTCGGAACCCGTGTTTCGTGTGCCGTTATATCCGGCAAACAGCAACTTCAACTTCTTCCCGGGTCTCCACGATTCACCCGCGCCGAGCATCCATTGGAACTTGTTCAGCTCGATCAGCCCGCCAACCCAAAGTTCAAGAAGCAGATCAGCGTCGAACATCAGTATGCGTCCTGAGCGGCGGCGCGAGCTGGCAAGTCAAGATAGGGATAGCTGAAATGGTTTTCGCGGCTGAAACGCAGAAGGGGATAGCAGTATTGCGAGAATGGAGCGGGCTTGCGTCCCATCTCCGCCACAGCGCGGCTATTGTCGAAGACGGTGTTCCAAATGAGATACGGAAGGAAAACTTTGAGGAGCGTTGCCAGGCCGCCGATTTTGCCCGCCCGTCCGGCGAGAGCATTCACGATTTTCGACGAAGGTCCTTCCAAGCTCGGCGCAAAAATCGGACCTCGCTTGCCTTGCGTTTTCGCGAGCGCATCGGTCAGCACGACGAACGCCTCCGAATCGACGCCTGAGGAAAGGTGGTAGGTGTCGTGCGCCGGATTGGGTTTCTGATGCAGCATTGCGATCGCGTCCGCGACGAAATCAACCGGGACGATATCAATTTTGTCGCCGGGACGGAACGGAAGAACCGGGAGACTCGCGAGAAAAACGAAGGCGCGCACCATGTCGAATTGATTCGTCTCGGGCCGGCGGCTGTCTCCCAAAACGATGCTGGGCCGGAATATCGTCAACGGGATACCGGCCAGCAGTTGGCGGATCATGTGCTCGCAGAACTTCTTGGTCCGCGCGTACGGATCGTAATCGGAGAGGCTCCAGTCGATGGAGGAGTCTTCCTGCACGACTTCGTTCGTGCGCCGGCCAGCAACGGCTACGGTGCTGACGTGACTAAATCGGCGCACGCCGTGATCGTCGCGAGCGCGTGTAGCGAGTTGAATCACCTCGAGCGTGCCGCGCAGATTCACATTCAGACAGCTTTTTTCAGACTTGCGACTCAGCGATGCCGCACAGTGGATGACCGAATCCGTAGTCTTGACCAGCCGCGCGTATTCGTCATCGCCCAAGCCGAACTGAGCACTTGTGATATCGCCGAGAAAAATGTGGATGCGCGAACGGAGTAAATCCTCAAATTGCTCTGACTTCATGTGCAACTGGAGCGCTCGCCAGAGACGCTCTTGCGCTTCTTGCGCGGTTCGCGAGCGCACCAGAAGGTTCAACGGATCGGGGTGATCCGCGAGCAGATTCGCCGTAACGTGAGCGCCGATGTAGCCGGTCGAGCCGGTGATAAAAATAGGCACGGTGATTGGTCTTAACTGGCCGGGCCGGACGCGCTTTCGGACATTTCCTTCGCGACCGCATGGCCGCTATTGACGAGCGGCACACTTCTGCGCGGATACGGTTCCGGTTGGCGACCTTCGAGGAGAGGATAACACCACTTGCGCAGGGCCGGAATGTGGACATTGATCCAGTAATCCCACCAGTCGAGGGAGCGGATGTCGTAGCCGAACTGAACGCGCTCGGCAGGCACAAGCGCGGCGTTCAGGCGCTCGATGTTGGCGGCTTCGAATACGTGGTCGTTCAGCAGGATGAAAGGTTCGAACAGTTCGATCAGCTTGATCACTTTATCGAGGTCGCGCTCCTGTTTTGCGAGCGGCGGACGAACGAACGGAATTCCTTCCACGCTTCGGTTGATCGCCTGGACGATCGCTCTCTGGGCCGGGGCCGAAAGCGTCTCATAGCGCGTCTTTGAGACGGGAATTGCGTCAAACTTCGCGCGGATTCGCTGCTGGAGGCCGTTCTGCGCTCGATAGAACCTTCTGTGCCCAAGGCCGGTCAGTTCGATTGACCGGCGCATGTCGCACGGATTCGTTACGGAACTGGCGAGATGATATACGGTCGCGTGGCATCGCGACGCCAGCGCCGCTGCGATCAGCGTCATCCCGTCGCAGAGAACATCCACGGGAATCAAGTCGAGACATTTTTTCTCGTTCGTGGGGAGTTGGCGGAAAAACGTACCGAGCAAGTACGAGAGCGAAGCGGAAGTGTTGACGCCTTCGTTCCAGCCGACAAACGGCTTTTGGATCGTCGATTCGACGATGGCGGGACGAACCACCGCGATTGCAGCGCGCGGATTCGCATCGAGGAAATTGCGAATCAGCGACTCGCTGAGGCTCTTTGTAAACGTATATGTGTTGGGCCAGCCGAACTCGGTGGCGCGCTCCATACCGATATTCGTGAGCGTCTGGCGCAACCAGCGCAGCCGATTTTTGCGAATCTGGTTGTCAAGAGCGGACCCCTGCAGATCTCTTGCCGCGTGTTCTTTGCCGAGCGCGGCGTGCCGAAGGTCTTCGGCCAGTTCCTGCGATTCCGCGCGAGCCTCTGTCTCCCGGACCGTTGCTTCCAACCGCTGCCATTCGCTGTGGGCGTCGAAGCCTGCCTTCCCCAGGGGCGTATAGTTCTTGGCCAACGTTTCAAGGATGCGCCCGTCGCGCCGGCCGGCGACATAGCACGTTGAAAGGTGCAGCAGTGCGACGCGATCGCATTCGCCCAGAAAATCCAGCAGGTGGGCTGTCGCGCGAACGTTCGTCGCCAGCGCATCGCGCAGATCCGGATTGAAGGCCGTCAGTCCCGCGCTGTTGACGATGACGTCTAGTTCGCGAGCCAGCTTACGTCGAATTTCAGGCTGCAAACCGAGGCTGGGCTGCGTCACGTCTCCTGCTATCACTTCGACGCGCTGGCAGAGGAACTGGGCAAAACCGTCCCCGTGCCTTTTCGCGAGCGGCTCGAAAACCGGCGACTCCTCCACCAGCCGCTGAAATCTTTCCAAAGCAGTGCGCGAACGATGCGGCCGGATCAGCAGATACACACGGCCAATCTCCGGAAGATCGGTGAGCAGGTTCGCGAGCCAAATCTTCCCGATGAAGCCGGTGGCGCCGATCAGCAGAATGTTCCTGCCGCGCAGCGAGGAGCGGACTGATAGCGAACCCAGAGCGCGGTCGGAGTTGTAGTGCACGACGGGTGGTCGGCCGATCTGAGAAAGATGACGAATCGGCCGAATCGCCCGAGCGAGTAAATCGGGCTGGTCGCGAAATTTCAAATCGCGAAGCAGTTGCTCGCGTTTGCGCCTTCCATCAGGCGCGTTACCGGAGAACCGCGCAAACAGGCCGCGGGGCCGAATCACTGGATCGAGCAGGCGGCCAGTTGCCATGCCGTCGCGGAATTCGAGGCGGTTGCAAATAATCTCGCGAACGTTCAGATATTCAGCCAACGGCCGCATGATGTGATCGAGCCCCTGGCTGACGAGCACGACGCGCGCACCGGACGCGATTGCCTCTTTCAGCTTTTCGTAGCCGGGTTGCTTGATCCGAGGCTTCAACTCGTAATTGAAATATTCTTCGCCCAGCAGATCGAGGCGGTCGCGGCTCACACCGCGCAGAACCATGTGCAGCAGCCGCGTGGCAAAAGCGCGATTCGTCAAGTAGAACAACGGCCGTCCCACAGCGAGGGCGCCCATCGCGCCGCGACGCGCCCAACGTTCCAGAAAACTCTGCGCGTTCCAACTGAAAAAGCCGACGGGACGGACAGCCGTCAAGTTGAGCAGGCTTCCCTCAACCCGCCAGAAAACCGGGTCACTTTGGGAACTGCTGGTGGCCCAAGCGTCGCGCGGTGGCGCGGAATTGGAGTGAGTTGTGCCGATCCGTGTCATGTGATTGCGAGAAAAAGCGCACCTTCAGAATACTTAGCACGCCGCTGTGCGCACATTCAAGCGGGCCATCTGCTCAGTTATCGCCGTCTTGAGTCCGGATACTGGAAGAGGTATACCGGGCCCGCGGGACCGGCAACGCCGCGCGTATTATATTCGAGTTGCCACAGGATGTGGCGATCGTCGGTCGGGTAACCAACGCCGTTCGGGTATGGATATGGTGTTAGCGTGTGGAATGGGAGCGGCGAGACGGTGTCGCCATATGCGGCATAGAAATCCATATCCTTTGCGAAGCCGTTCGCGTAGAAGAAGTAGTCGCGCGTCCATCCCACGGGCAGCATCGGCATGTGCGTCGCGTCGAAACTGACCGCCACTTCATCACCCGATCCGAAAATCACATACTCGTTGTCCGCCTCGCGGACCAGCGGCGCGACGTCTCCGTAGCGCGTGTAGTTGCCCACCTGGCGCGTGTATGGGCCGGTCGGACTCACGTCGGAATAGATATAGCGAATGTCGTTCACGGGATCGTCGTGCTTTGGATTGCCCTCGACGACGCGCGGATAGCCGTGGAAATCGAGCGATGCGCCCGCGAGCGGAATTTCCGTCGTGTGGAACGGCAAGTCAGCCGGTGAATTGTCGACGCGAATCCTATCCCAATAAATTTTCAGATTCGTTGTGATGCGAATGCGACGCGTGCCCGGCGGCAGCTTCCCTGTCAAATCCGCAACCATCGTGCGCGAAAGGCCAGCGGGGAAACCCATATCCTCGACGACGCGCACCCATTTCCCGGATGGCTCGAGCGCTTCAACGTACGGCGCAATCGGTGTAACGCCCGCCTGCCACGCCGCGTACATTGAGTTTGCCGTGAAGTAGTCCGTGAATCCGTCCATCAGCAGACGCAGCGGCTTCCTGGCATCCCACGCGCCAAGATCAAGCGTCAGCGAATGCATTCCCGCGAAGCCTTGGTAGGGTGCGGACGGAAGATCCGTCACATAGCGGCGATCGCGCTTTAAAAGTAGCGGCAGCACGTTGCGGCCGCGATCGTCCCATGCAGCAATCGGAGGATGGGCGTTTTGGCTGAGGATCACCTTGAATCGTGGGAATGGCGGATTGGTCGCAAAACGCTCGTTCGGCCAGACTTCCACATTTGCGGGATGATCAACGGCGAGTAGCCGCACCTGGTCGAGATAATCGAGCTCCTCCATCGGCTCGAGCATACGGAATAAAATTTTACCGTTCTGCGCCGCGACATCCGACCCAGGGACCTTGAAGTATTCGTCCGGGTCGGGAGTGTCCCGCTCGTGCGGCCCGATCCAGTGGCCAACGATGCCAGGCCCGATCATGTCTGCAAGGAAATCGAATTTCTTCCCGTTCCATACGAATGCAATGGGACATGAACTGCCGCGGCGATCGATTTCCGAGACTTGGTCGATCTTTCCTGCCGGGAGTTGCAATTCATCCTGAGGAACTCCCGTTGGCCACAGCAGGCGGACTACGTCCGGCGCACTTTCTGTTCCCAGTCCTGCCAGGATCTCCGTTGGTCCCTGTCCGAGATATCCCGACGCGCCGGGAACTTCCCACTTTTGCCGCAGCGCTCCTGCAATCACGTTGACCTTTGCTCCAATTCCGCTCTTACTGTCGTGCGATCCCTGAAAAGCGAGTTGCACCCAGTTGTATTTGTTGCCGCCGATATTCTTCAGCAGCACAGGCGGCAGCTGATTTTGCGTAATCAGCAAATCCTTCGAGCCGTTGCCTTCGAAATCACAAGCGATCACCGATCGCGGATTGTGCAGCACGACTTTGTCGAGTCCAGTTTCCTTGGTTACGTCGCGCCAACCGTCAGGACCCTCATTCCGCAACAGCACAATGTGTCCTGCACCGTCGAAGCCTTCGCCTGCCGCGACCAAATCGATCCAGCCGTCGTTGTCATAATCGACGGGTGAAATGCCCCAGCCACGCATCCAGAAGATGTCGGGCAATTTCACGCGCTGGAAAGACTTGCCTCCGACGTTCTGCCACAGGCTGATTCCCGGCGGCGTCCAGTGAGTGAACGCCAGATCCATCCAGTCATCCTTGTTAAAGTCGAGCGCCACCACGCCTGCCGCTGAGGTCGGCGTCGCCGTCGACCAAAGCTTGACCGGACGGAATGCGCCTTCGCGAGGATTGAGAAAGATGGTGGGCGACTCATGCCAGCCAGTCACGACGAAATCAATCGCGCGGTCATTGTTAATGTCGCTTCCAATCGCGGCAACAGATGCTGCAGTGCCCGTCAGACCAGCCTGTTGCGTCCAGTTCGTGAATTTGCCGTTCCCGTCATTTCGCCAAAGCGCGTTGCCTGGGGGCGGAAGATTCGTTGGGAACGTGAACGGCTCTGTGGGATTGCTCAGCGGGAAATCGTTGACCCGCGTGACGTAGAGGTCAAGGTCGCCATCGTGATCGAAATCGATAAACGTCATCCCGAGGATCAGTCCTTCGGTGTCGACTCCTGAGGAGTCGGTCACGTCCTTGAAGGTACCTTTTCCTTCGTTGTGAAACAGGTGGACGCGCCGATTGATCGCGACCGCGAGGTCAGGACGGCCGTCGTTGTCATAATCGCCCACGGCACAGCTCGTCCCCTGGCCGTAAAGCTCGAGATGCGCCTTCTGGGTGACATTTTCGAATTTCCCGCCTCCCAGGTTGCGATAAAGCCCCGCGAATCCATTTCCATTCGCGTCGATCAGAAAAATGTCCGGCTTACCGTCGCCGTCATAGTCGATCACGCACGCGCCCGCGCCCAAAAATTGGGCGAGCGAGGGGGGGACTGCCGAGGGCTGATCGGCGGTCGCAGCAGAATCGTTCGTACCTTTCTGTTCGCGATTATCGGGCGCAATGCCGCGCTTCGTCGGCAGCCCTGATTCAGCGGTAGCGTTAATGAAGTGAACGGGCACTGGCGGCGGGACGGGCTCCGGCGCCGCAACCATCTCCTCAGCGAGGGAGTATTTCCCCTGGTCGCCGTAGGTGAAGCTGATAGGCGACCCGAGCTTCTGTGCATTCATCTGCTCGAATCGCGCAAGATGCGTCTTCGCGTCATCTCTATGCCCAGACCGTAACAGTGCCTGCGCGAGCCCGAATTCTGCCGACAGATGGAACGGATTCAGCTTCAGCGCGGTCTCAAACTGAGGAATCGCCGCTTGATACTTTTGCTGTTCTGCATAAAGCAGGCCAAGAAAGTAGTGCGTATCCGGGTCATCCGGATCAATCTGCTCGACCTTTTCGAAATCCGTAATCGCAACGTCGGGCTTACCTTCGGCCTTGTTCATCAATCCCAGGTTGTACCAGGCGTGGGGATTTGTGGGCTCGAGTTCCGCCGCCTTTGAGAGAACGCGCTTCGCGTCATCGTAGCGCTGCATGTTGAAAAACGCGATTCCCATGTCCATGCAGGGAATATTCGACTGCGCGTCCATGATGCACGCGCGCTGAAAATGCCCGAGGGCGTCGGAAAACTGCTGGCGATTCATCAACGCGATGCCGATCGCATTTTCGCGCGCTGCTTGGACGTGGAAATCCGGGGTTCGCTCTTCAGCAGTTGGCGCGACTGTTTTCTTCGGCGCGACGCGGTGCTTCTTCTGGCTCGCTCCAGCAATCGCGCAGAGGAATATGACAGCCGGCGCGCCAAAGCGAACGAGCCGGCTCATTCCCGGCGTTCTTGCATTCTGATTTGGCTGATTTTTCATTCAGCAGGGAAGTGTTCGCCGGGCAGTTGCATACGTACGCCGCTTAGCGACGGCGCATTCTACCGTTTCTCGAACGCCTTCGCAGCAACTATGGCGCCGCCTTCTTTCACGGTGATGATCTGGTCCGCCGTTACATTCAACAGATGATCGACATGCCCGCTGGGCCAGCTCAGTTCGATCGAATCGGCTTTCTTCGACGAGCCAAGGCCGAACGTAAGCACCAGTTCGCTCGAAGAAAGATAGCTCCCGCCGCTCCACAGCGTTTGGTCCTGCGTCCCGTTTGCGGCCGCCAAAATCACTCGCGTGCCGATGCCGTCGCGATTCGACTTCGTGCCGACCAGCTTGATTCGCAGCCCGTGATTCGTGACGCCGCGATCGAGGAACACGGCCGCAGGCCCGTTATTGGTCGTGATCGCGATGTCAGGAGTGCCGTCATTGTCGATGTCGCCGTAAGCCGCGCCACGCGCCACTCGCCGCGCGTCGAATGATTGCCCCATCTGCGCCGCCACGTCCTCGAATCGCTTCCCGTCGATGTTGTGGAAGAGATGCGGCGGCTCGGCGTAATGAACATTCTGCGACACGTGCTCGACCTGAGGATCGATGTGCCCGTTCGCCACGTACATATCCAGCCAGCCGTCCAGATCGTAGTCGAAGAAGAAGCACCCGAATCCAAGCGTCATCAGGCTGTCACGTCCAACCGCCGTTTGCGGCGCCTCGTCGACGAACAGCCCGTTCTTCTCGTTGTGGTACAGCGCCATCATCTGATTCGAGAAGTTCGTGATCACCAGGCTCGGGTAGCCGGAGCGGTCAAAATCCGCCGCGTCGATGCCCATCCCGGCACGCGCAATGCCGTCTTCGCTGAACCCGATTCCTGCGGGCACGCCCTTTTCCGTAAATGTCCCATTGCCATTGTTGATGTAAAGCTTGTTCGGCTGAGTATCGTTGCTGATCGCGATATCGGGCCAGCCGTCTCGGTTTGCGTCGAAGACGGCGATGCCGAGGCTCTTCGACGTGGTGTCGTACAGTCCTGCCTTCTTCGTCGCGTCGGTGAACGTCCCGTTGCCGTTGTTGTGCCAGAGGCGCACCGACGTTCCGTGATACGACTCGGGCGTGCAATACGACTTCATCTTTCCGTCCATCGTGCAGAACAGATCGTTCTGCGGAGACCAATTCACATAATTTGCGACCAGCAAATCGAGATAGCCGTCGCGGTCATAATCCACCCAGGCCGCTCCCGTGCTGAATTCGTTCACTCCCGACAATCCGGCGCCCTTCGTCACGTCCGTGAACGTTCCATTGCCGTTGTTGTGGAAGAGATGGCTCTGGCCGTAGCCCGAGACGAATATGTCGTCGTGGCCATCGTTGTCGTAATCGCCGGTTGCCACGCCCATTCCGTACATCGACACGGCCAGCCCCGCTTGCTTTGTCACATCCGTGAACGTCCCATTGTGATTGTTGCGATAGAGCGCCAGCGTCGTCGCGCCGTGGACATGGTGCCCTGGCCAGTCCGTGCCGTTGACGAAGAGAATGTCCTCCCAGCCGTCGTTGTTGTAATCAATGAACGCGACACCGGGCCCCATTGTCTCCGGAAGCCATTTCTTTCCGAATGCGCCGTTGTTGTGGACGAAGTGAATCCCGGCCGAGCGCGTAATGTCCTGGAAGTGAATCGCGCTGGTGGGAGCAGTCTTTTTCACTGCGGCAATCACGGAGATAGCGCAGGCGAGCGAGACGGCGGCCGAAAGTACAGCGATAGAGAGCCGGTTCGGAGCTCTGCTCACTGACCACCACTCTGGGCCAGTTTATTGTCGTAGACGCGGCGATCTGAAGCTCGCGCGGCGGTCTGGCCTGTGGAGCCCAGCATGAACGAAGCGATCTCTCCCGAATCGTGCTCGTGAATCTGTTGCCGCTCGAGGTTGTCGTACGGATGCTTCGCACGGTATGGGCCAGTCAGAGTTTCCGACGCCTCATCCGCTTTGAAACGCAAATAGCGCGTCTCGAACGCCTTCGATTCGGTCGCGTTGCCCAAGCCGTTGTAGCAAAGCATCAGGTTGTAATTCGCCATCAAGTCTTCGGGATCGATCGATATCGTGTGCTGGAACTGTTTCACAGCTTCCCTATACTTGTGCTGCAGGAATAGCACGCGTCCAACGTCGTCGCTCACAACGCGATCCAGCGGATATTGCTGCTGCGCGACGTGGAAATGGTCCATGGCTTCACCATATTTGCCCTGTTCCATCAGAACTCGCGCGTAGAAATAATTTGCTCGGGCCAGCTTTGGAGAAATCTCCATCGCCTTAGCCAGCACCTGCTTCGCGCCTTCGATATCGCCTTCCAACACGCGAGCACGCCCCACGTTTACCCAGCCGTCGGGATTCGATGGGTCGTTCTTCGTGATTTCCTTGAATGCATCCTCCGCACCCTTCAGGTCACCCTGCAACAGCAGGCCTATACCGTAGTCGTTCCATCGCTGCCATTCTTTCGCGGAAAACGCGGTCTGTGCTTTCGGCTCGGGCGCGTTCGGCGGCAGCACTTTTAGATCGAGCGAATCCTGCGCCATGGTCACGATAGGCAGATTCGGTATGGCCTTGATCTTCCCGGAGACATCCTGCAGGTTTCCGGTGTAGGTGATCGTGCGGTCGTCGTAGCCTGGCGCCACGTCGCCCGGATGTGTGTCGTGAAACACGCCGGCAAACGCGAAGTGCGTGTTGATCCACGAAAATTTTCGATAGTTCAGCTTCGCGACCAGATGCAACGGTCCTTTTTCATCTTTTGGAACGCGCAGCCGGTAATGAACCGTGTCCGCAGCACCGGGCGGAATCAGATGAACGTACACTGTTGCGCGCTCCGCCCAGGCATTCCGCCGCGTGATCGGATTGCCATGGGCATCGATTAACAGTGCGCGATAGAAGTGAGCGCTCGGATCGACCGGTCCACGGCCGCCATCCTCCACTCCGCCGCTCCAGAAAATCACGCGTCCCTTGTCGTCCGTCGCCTTCAGTTCCAGCCAGCAATCGAATGCATCCACTGTTCCGCCCGGGAAGAAGTGCCCAACTCCCAGCGTGCGCACCACCACATCAACGCGAACAGTATCGCCCGCGCGCACCGCAGCATTCACGCGATTCAGCGGCGCGGTCACTGGCTGCGGGGGCGCCGTGGGAATCGGCGCCGAAGGCGCGGCCATTTCCGATTCCTCGCCTACGGCAAACGTCGTTTCGATCTGTGGTTGTTCCGGCTGAATCGTCCGTCCGCCGGTGACCTGAAGCGGCCTGTCTGGCGAAACGGCAAAGATATCGACGCGCACCTTGCCGTCCTTCAGGAAGTTCTCCACATCCCCAAGCTGAGTCTCATCCTTGTTGGCGTACGGGACTGCCGTATTCGCCGCCACAAACCGATGATTGTGGATGAAGCCGTCGATATTTCCCGCATCGTTCGACTGCCTCGGCGGCATGTGGCAGTCCTCACAGCTTTGCGGCTTTGGCGGATAGTAGAACGACCGCGCGCCCAGCCCCGAAACTCCGCTCGCCTGCCAGTTATCGTAATCGTCGAAACCGCGCACCCAGCGATAGTGATTCACGGGCAGGTCCAGATGAACCTTGTGGCAGACCGAACAATACTCCGCGGTCTGCGTTTTCATGAACGGCTTCAGAAACGTCCTGCGGTGCGGATCGGGATCTTCCTCGATCATGAAGTCGATGAAACGTTGCAGAAACTTGTTTTTCGTCGCGACCAGTTTGCTCAGCGCCGGATATTGCAGGATGTAGTCGCCGTTGCCCATCGTACTCTTGATCATGCGAAACGAGTGGCAAACCATGCAGCCGATGCCAGCCTGGGCAGCGGGCGTGTGTACGCGCGACGCAATCGGCGTGTTGAAATTTCCGGGGAAAAACAGCGCTGCGTCATGGCAGCCCGCGCACCACTTCGAGGGCTGCACGCCGATCGTACCCTGCATGTATACGATCGCCTGCCGGTACCACTGGTTGTTGAACGAAGAGAAGTGGTGCATTGAGCTGAACCACTCGCGGTAAATGTCGGCGTGGCATCGTTCGCATGCCTGCGAATCCATGAAGAAGTCCTGCGGCACCACCTTTCCCGTCAGCGTCTCGCCGGAACTCGGGAAGAATTGGCTGCTCGGGCCGGCTCCTTCCTGGTCCATGCTGCCGGGCGCGATCTTCGGATTGCGGATGACGTACGCATCGTTCCACGGAACGGTTCGCAGCCACCAGGCACCCGCCGCTAGGCCTGCCGCTATTGCTATGCATAGCGCGAAGCGCAGACCCGACTTCGCCGCGCCCACCGCAAGCCATCCGCGCTGCCCCGCCACGGCAAACGCCAGAATCGCGCAGGCCAAAATGCTGACCAGGATGTGCGCGTACAGGAGGTTCCACTCCTGCCTTCGCGCGCCGGTGTAAATGATTGCCGCGCCAAGCGCGCCTCCCACCAGCAGCACGATCCAGCCGGCACGTTCGGTAAGCGTGCCTTGCCGCATCAGTTTTGCAAGGCAGGGAATCGCGATCACCAGCAGAACGACGCCAAGCAACAGGTGCAGCAGGACAAGGCCTTCGTACCAGATCGTCGGCGTCGGCCAGGCATAGAGGATGAACGCGGAAGCCGCCAGCGCGACGGTCAGGCTGCCGACAATTTTTGGGAGAGTAAGACCGGCAATTCTTCGCAAATCCAAGCCACCCCATCAGGACCTGAACCGCTCGTTAAATCCGTTGATTCGAACCTATGCATTTCGAGCGTGTGCCAGAATGTTCAGCGCCGCGTTCGAGGCACCATGGCGCACGCAAAATCCGCATGAACTTATCATCTACCCGCGAGAATGTGTCGCGAAAAATCACGCGGCCACAGCCGCCGGCACCCCGAAGCCTGTGCTCGAAGTGCCACAACGATTACACCCGGCCTACCGAGGGTCAATAATAGTTTCCTATTAGAGCGCCGACACAGCAGGATCAGGGGCTGGCCGCACGTTCGGCACGTTGTGGCGCGGGTTGCACCCTGTATTCTGATCCACCGGCGTATAAGAAGATTCCATATGCCGCATGAAGCACCAGTCTGAAGCGCGAGATATTTTTCGCGATGCCCACGCGCGGCGCGAAATCTTGCTTGGACCCATCGGCGGCCCGCGTCCACTGCGGCTCGCGTGTTAGACTTTCGACTTAATTCCCACACGTTCGAGGAGTCGTCTTGACCGATCCGAATTTCTCTTCGCTGTGCGAAATGGCGGACGCAATCCGCAGTCGCAAAATTTCATCCATCGAACTTGTCGACGCTCATATCAGCCGCATCGAGCAGCTCAATCCCCGGCTGAATGCCTACGTTCATACGCATTTTCACGCTGCCCGCCAGGAAGCCAAGGAAGCGGACGCGGCCGGAGTTGCGGGCCGGAATTCGGGGACGCTCGGTCCGCTGCATGGCGTACCGATCTCGATGAAAAGTTGCATCGACGTGAGCGGGTGGCGGTGCGAGTGCGGCAGCCGTTTGCGGCGGGATTACGTCGCGTCTGCGGACGCGCCTCTGGTCGCGCGGCTGCGCGCTGCTGGAGCAATCATCCTTGGCAACACCAACGCCCCTGAATTCCTGATGGCATGGGAGACCGACAACGCACTTTTCGGCAGGACGAACAGTCCGTGGGACTTAGAGCGAACGCCGGGTGGGTCGAGCGGCGGAGAAGCCGCGGCGATCGCGTCTGGCTGCTCCGCCGGGGGAATTGGCAGCGACGGCGGCGGCTCAATCCGCGTCCCCGCGCATTTCAGCGGCATCTGCGGGCTGAAGCCGACGCCCGGCCGCGTCCCCGCGACCGGTCATTTCCCCGGCTCGGCTGGACCGTTCGCCTATCTCGGCGTTGTTGGTCCAATGGCGCGCACCGTCGCGGACGTGCAGCAAATGCTTGAAGTTATCGCCGGACCTGATCCTGGTGACCCGTGCGCCGCGCCGGTCCCGTTGCGGCACTGGACTGATGCGGAAATCCGCAAATTGCGCGTCGCCTATTTTGCAGATCACGAACTTGCGCCTGTGACGCCCGAAACGGCCGCCGCGGTTCGAAAAGCAGCCGATGCGCTACGTGCGCAAGAGTTCGAGGTGGTGGAATGGGTGCCGGAAAATCTCGATCGCGCGTGGCGGCTCTGGTGGAACCTCTTCGGACGAGCGGGGCAGATGGCGTTTTCGCCGATGCTCAACGGCAACGATGACGAGATAAGTCCTCTATTTCGCCAATTCCGCGCCCGCGTCGCGCAGGACCCGCCGTTGAGCGGGACCGAACTGCTCGATACGTTGCTCGAACGCGACGTTTTGCGCGCCCGGTTTCTCGCCAAGATGGAGCAGTTTCCGATCCTGCTGTGCCCAGTCTCGTCCATTCCAGCGTTCCGCCACGGGGAACGCGAGTGGACCATCCAGGGCCGCAAAGTGAAGTATCTGAAGGCGATGGCCTACTCGCAGTGGTTCAACCTGCTCGGCACGCCGGGCGTGGTGGTTCCGGTGGGCCAGTCGCCGGAGGGGCTGCCGATCGGCGTCCAGGTGGTCGCTCGTCCGTGGGAGGACGAAGCTGCCCTCGCCGTCGCCGCGAAGATCGAAGCCGCCTGCGGCGGCTTCCGCCGTCCGACGATCTAACTTGTTTTGGGGCGACGCTGGGAAAGTTCGTCAAAAACAGGACACTAAGCAGGTCAAGTAATTTGACCTCTAATTTTGTCTAAGTCGGGGTTTTGGGCGCCGTTTGGGAGTGTTCATGCCGACCTGCGAGCGGGCGGCCATGGATTTTCGGCGCGCTCGAAGTGCGACATGACGGGGCAGACACGAACTGCCAACGCGCACGCAACGAACGGGTCGCGACTCAAGTCGGCGACCTAGCACAGGGGCCAAAGCCCACGCGTGAGTTGGTGACGGACGGTATGACTGAAGTCATACCCTGACACGAAAACCGTCGCGAACCTGGCACGAAAACCATCGCGAGCCTGGCACGAAGACCGTCGCGACAATTTAACAGGACGCGTTTGATCGCGGAGGTCACATGCACGGCTGCGGCGCTGAAGGCCGCGGCATGCCTGCGGCAGACGCTACGCTGACACCAGACGAAAGGCAAAATGCCGGCGAGACGGCGGCGCTACCGACGGTGTACTCTTTCGCTTGTGGTTAGCCCAACTGAGACAGAAGTGTCTTGTCCCTCTGCGTTCAACGATCGACGCAAGCGCGAACTCTCCGATCTGGCCGCCGATAACAGGGAACGAATAGCGAAGCTCACTACATTTTTAGCGTTTGTAGCCGCAGGATCGGGTTTGCTGGTTTATGAAGGAGTTTTCGAGAAGCAGTATCCGCTCCTGTGGATATTGATACCGCTGGCTGTAGGCGCAGTCGTTCTTCTAGAGCGACTACATCGGCGAAAGCTTCGGTCCATTCAGATCGCTAACATTAGCGATTACTATGACGAATCCGCCGCGCGACTTGCGCGCGATTGGGACGCGCTGGACGAAGGCGCCGAATTTGCCGACCAACACCATCCTTACTCGAGCGATTTGGACTTGTTTGGCCATGGTTCGATATTCCAGCTCATTTCGTCAGCGCAGACGCAGATCGCCCGCGAAACCCTGGCGAATTGGCTGAAATCGTTTCCGGAACTGGAAGAAATACGCGCACGCCAGGAAGCCGCCGCCGAACTGCGCATGCGCCGCGATTTGCCCGAAGCCATAGCAGCGACCAGCCGGACGCAGGCGTCGGATATTCATCCTGAGTTCGTGAAGAGCTGGGCAGGCGAGGATTCCGCAGGATTCCCGGGCTGGGCGCCGCTAGTCGCGTTTGCGTTACCGCTTTGTCTCATTGCCGCCCCACTTCTGTACTGGGCAGGGTTTCTGGACGTGCCAAATCTGATCGCTGCGATTGAGTTCATCGTTGCGGTTGAGGTCATATTTGCAGTCTTTTTTCGTAGCCGAGTGAAACGGGTTCTGGATTCGCTGCCCGCTCTGCGAGTCGAACTTTCGGCAATGCGTGAGCTGCTTCGAATCATGGAACGGGAAAACTTCTCTTCGTCGAGACTCAAAAAGCTTGCGGATCAATTCCGGCGTACCGGGACGGGAGCTTCAGATTGCATTCGCCGCATCCTGCGACTCATCACGCTTGTCCGCCAACGTGATAACGAATTCTTTGCCTACCTGTCGTACTGCCTGTTATGGGGAACGCAGTTTTCGATGGCGATTGAACGCTGGCGCTCCCGTTATGGAGCGCACCTGGTCGAGTGGATGTCATGTCTTGGGGAGTTCGAAGCGTTGCTCTCGATTTCGACTTACTCCTACGAGCATCCGGCTGACGTAATTCCGGAGCTGCTGCCAGACGGCCCGCTGTTCAATGCCGAAGGGATCGGGCATCCGCTTCTCGATGAGACCACTTGCGTGAGAAACGATTTCCAACTCGGGGACGGCGTTCAGTTCGCCATCGTCAGCGGATCGAATATGTCCGGCAAAAGCACTTTTCTGCGGGCGATCGGGCTCAATGCGGTCTTGGCGTATATGGGAGCGCCCGTCCGGTGCGCTCGGCTTCGCCTTTCGGTCCTTAGCATCGTTGCAGCGATCCGAGTGCAGGATTCTTTGACAGACGGCCTCTCGCGTTTTCAGACGGAAATGGCTCGTCTGCGAAGCATGGTCGAGACAGCCGGAAATGTCCCAGTCCTCTTTCTGTCGGATGAAATGATGGCTGGCACGAACTCGCACGACCGCCGTATTGCCAGTGAGTGGGTGATTCGCGCCCTCATATTGCGAGGCGCTGTGGGCGCCATTAGCACCCATGATCTGGCCCTCACGGAACTTGCTGAGAACGGAATGCCGGGCCGAAACATGTATTTTCAGGACTCTGGCGACTCGGGCATGCTGTCCTTCGATTACAAACTCCGCTGCGGGGTGCTGAAACATTCGAACGCCTTAAATATCGCGCACATGTTAGGCATCGATGTAGCCGCGCAGAAGCGGTGAAGTATCGGGCGCCGAATGCTGAGACCGCGGGCGACTGCGCGGAACGTCAGTTCAACGCAGCGCGACGGCCGCTGCCGTGGTGGGTTTTCCAGCGCGGCAAGCCTTGAATCTGTGCCTTGCGCGATACGAGCATGCATGCGAGAATAGAATGTAAGGAGCTTCGCTAGAGGTAAGGCGGGTACAATGCCGCATTCCACTGTAACCCGAAAGGGACAGACCACGATTCCCGGTAAGATACGGAAAGCCCTGCAGATCAAGGCAGGCGACACCCTCGAATACGTCGTCGAAGGCGACCATGCGACGATCCGCGTTCACCCCGGCCTTGGCTCGCTGAAAGGCGCTCTGGCCAGCAACAAGGGCACACGTATGTCGTTCGCTCGAATCCGCGAAGCCGCAGCGAAAGCAGCGCGGCAACGCGAGCGCACGGCGTGAACGACCGAATTGTGATCGACACAAATCTGATCGTCCGCTATCTCGTCCAGGACAACGAAAAGCAAGCCCGTGCCGCTGGGCGGCTGTTCGATGCCTGCGATCGCGGCGAACTAGCCATCGTCGTCCTTCCAGCTGTTCTCGCTGAATGCGTCTTCGTGCTCGAATCGTTTTACGGCCACGCACGGCCAGCGATCGCGTCCGCGTTGACCACGCTAATTTCCAGTCCGGGCGTCGAGATCGCATCTTCAGCAATTTACGTCGATGCGTCCATGGACGCGTTAGATCGCTACCGGAGGACAAACGTTCACTTCGTTGATTGCCTCATCGCCGCCACGGCCTCGGCCGCCGACATTCCTGTCGCATCCTTCGACCGCGACTTCCGCAAATTCGCCGACGTCCGCGTCTTCGGCACCCTTTGATGTTGGTTTCTCGTCGTTTGCCAAGACCTAGACGGACGATCGAAAGGCTACGCCGGATCAACGGCTGCCGCGCTGGAGGCCCCGCCGCAGGCGCGGCGTCAGGCTTTGGTGATGCGCAAGCGGCGAGCGTCGGCGATGGGCGCTTCGATCGCGAGCGAGCCGTCGGCGGCGCGCGACGAGCGGCCATGACTGACCTTGTAATCGCCCTTCGGTAGTCCGGTGACAGAGAGCGCGGCCGTTTTCACGAGGCCGGTTGAATCCTCCATTTCCAGCTCGAATGCATTGCGCGACTTGTCCCATGTAGCGCGGACAATCTCGCCCTGAGTGGCTTCGAAGTCGATTTTGTCGTCGACGAAGCGAAGGCGTTTGCGCACGCCGTCTTTCAGGGTGACGACGATCTGATCTTCGTGCCCATCGTTGTGCTGAGCGTCGCGCTGGGTGGCGTGCGATTCCACGCGGCAGCCGCAACCGACGAGGCCGAACGCGGGATCATTGATCACGTAGCTTTTTGCCGAACGCAGAAAACCCCAAAGTCCAGGGCCGCTTTCGAAGGTGCGCGGCGGCATGTTGTCGAAAATTCCCGGCGTGCAGATGAAGTGATTGAAGCCCATGCCGTCGGACGTGACGTTGTGCATAACGCTCATCACACCTGCGTAGCCCTTGATAAACGCGTCGGGATCGCCGGACTGTTCGAACCAATCGAGCAGGGCCATGCCGTTGAGCGAGGCGTTGTACCAGCAGCAGATGTCGCCGCGTTTGTCGTTGCCGTAGCGGAACCAGACGGGCTGATTGCCGCCGCGCAGCGCCTTGAGCACCTGCGCCGTCTTGTGGTTCTTTGCCGTGTTGTCGAAGAATTTCGTGAAGAAATAGACTTGCTCGTGGGCAGTCTGATCGATGATCAGTTCCGAGCTGTAGGGATAGGGGTCTTCGACCATCTGCTGATCGCAGTCTTTCATCTGGGCGAGGAGATTGTTGTATTCCTGCTGCCACCCTTCGGCCTTGATGTCGTTGAGGATGTGGATCGAGTTTGAGCCTTCCATCAGACCGATGTGGCGCCACGGGCCGGTGCTGAACCAGCGCATGCATGTGCGGTACGACATACGGAGATAGTCTTCGGGCTTCTTGCGGGTGAGAAGGCCGTAGCGTCTTCCGATGCGATAGAGCGCGTGGTAAATGTTGGCTGGATGAACGTAGTTGTACGAGCGGAATGTGGCTTCGGAACGCTCTTCGGTCCAGTCGCCCCAGCCGCTGGAGGGATAACGGTTTTTCCAGTAGAGCGATGCGCGCACTTCGTACGTTTCGGGATTCTGGATGTATTTGAACAGGCAATCGGCGACGTAGGTTTCGAGGGCGTCCACTTCTTCCTTGCGCGGGTAATGGACGTTTTTTTCGGCGAGAAACAGCGGTTCGGAAAAGCCGGCCTCGTCGCTGCCGCCCACTTCCCAGACGGAATCGGAATCGGTAAACATGCTGCCGATGCGGTAGTCGAACGGCAGGAAGCAGTGGAAGCGGTGATAGGGATCGGTGGGATCGTTGTAGAACTGGCGATCGACGACGAATTTCCCGCGCACTTTCAGCAAAGTGGCGATATCGGGAATGCAATAGAAGGTGAGGTTCGTCCAGCGGCCGTCGCCGTAATGAAGGCGCATGTTTTTCTGGCCGCGCCCTTTGAAGGAGAGAGTGAGAAGAGTGGTGTTGCCTTTGCGTTCCTGTTTGTCGATGGTGACGTTGTCGGACAGGGTTTTGATTTTGTCGATCGGCGACTTGGACTTGAGTTCGACCAGAGCGGGCGTTTCTTCCTGGACGACCATCGATGGCAACACGCGAATGCCGAGGTTTCCGGCGTTGTAAAGCTCGTCGCGAATTGCTTCGTAGCTGGGGATAAAGGCGAAACGCAGTTGGTAAGACTTCTTCTGGCCCGGCTGCAAGACGAGAGACGTGTGGCCGTTGACCCATGGATTGCTCTGCCAGCGGCGTTCATTCATGGTGGCCCAGGAATGGATCGCGAGCAGGTCTGGTCCGCGCCAGCCTTGCGTGTGTTCGTGAAACGACGTGCCCTCGTCCTTGTAAATGCATTCCAGCGGTGTGTCCCCGGTTGTATGAACCAGGAGAAAGGGCGCGTCGCCAAGCGGGCGTTGGATCAGCGCGTACGAGCTGTGTCCTGAAATGAAATGGTGGACCAAAACCTTCTGCTCATGAATGAGCTTCTGGCGCACGGGCGTAAGAGCGAAGTCCACATTGCCGCCTCCGCTGATCGCTGCCGCGCCGCCGGGTTCGTAATAAAGCTCGGCATAGTCGTCGTTGACCATCAGCGGCAAGGCCAGTTCGCCGATTTCGAGGACTTGGCCGGTCATGTTCTCGATTTCGATGTCCCAGAGGAGCGAACTTCCTTCGCCCGCCCGGAATGACATGTTGAGGCGATAACTGCGGATGCCGTCGGACTCGCGGGCTGCACCGTCGTAGGAGACGCTGAAAACGTTATCTTGAAAACGCAGGCCACGGACATCGCCCGATTTTGCGGTCAGCTCGCGGCGCCATTCACCGGAAACGCGGAAGATGTCGTTCTGGCCGAGACGCGCGGGCTGGAGCGGGCCGTTGAGCGCCCAGACCGTGGAGACAACGTCGCCGGTGAAGCGCGAGTCGAATGGATCGACGCCGGGTGTATTTGTTTCGTTGCCGAGGAAATTGGTGCCGAACGGATCGCCTTTGCGGGTGATGGATGAGATCGAGCCATAGCGCTTGTCAAAGCGAACGAGCATGTCGCCGGCGGTGATTTCGAGTTGATACTGTTCGTGCTCGGCGAGAAGTTCCTGGGATGAGCGCGAGAGGATTTGCTGGAGGCGCTTGCGGCGCTCCTCCTCTTGCGACGCGGACTGCGGGGGTGCCTGGGCAGCCAGCGCGCCTGGGGTGCCTGCTAACAGGGTGGCTGCGCCGGCCACGCTCGCGTTCTTGAAGAGGTCACGCCTGGAGATTTTGCTCGCCATGTTTTTCCTTTCACGTCCGTGGGTTCGAGAAAGCGCTTACTCGAACGATGGAATTTATTTTTTGTGGGTGGGTAAGTCAAGAGCGGAAAACGAATCGCGGACGGGTTGCGCGGCTGCTACCAGCGTGGTTCGCCGCAGGCGAGGTTGTGCCGCGCTGAAGGTCCGGCGGGCAGGCGCTATTGAAACCGGCGACGGCGCGGGCGGCTCTGAGACCCGCCCGTACAGAGACATCAACCATTGGCGTGAGCGGGCGAGCGCGGCGCTGCCTTGAACCTAAGACCAAAACAGATCGCACGCGAAGGAACGGCGCGACTCCAGGAGGGCTGTTGTCGCATCGGCAACCACGGGGTGAGGAGGGACAGGTTTACTCTGCGGGAGCTCTGTACTATAGTCTCGTGGCTCAGGATACCTGCCAGCCCGGCGCAGGACGACTCCTGGAATACGTACGCCGAGAGCGCGCTGAAGGGACATGCGATCTGGACGCGCTCGAAGTCATACGATCTGAGCACGCTGATGGCGTGCCAAGGGGGACTCATGTGGCGTAAGACCACGGAGGCAAAGCCTACTCAGGCGGCCTCGAAACCGTCCGGGCCGGCCAGCACGACTGAAACTCCGAAGCAAACAGACGCAGCACCACGGCAGGGATCAACGACGCCGGTAGTTGCAAACGCGACTAGCGCACCTGGCGTAAACCAACCTTCCGCGAATGGCACTACAACCGCGCCAGCACAAGCGGCGACTGCGGGATCAAGCGCATCGCCAGCGGCAGTGAAGAGCGCTCCGGCTGCGGTTGCGCCACAGGCGCGGGTGGCGGCACCAACTCCACAGCCGTCCCGCTCGGAAGAGGCTTCGACGATCAGCGCGGGTTTGAAAATCAAGGGCGAGATTACCGGCACGTCGGATTTGACGATCGACGGAGAGACGCAGGGCAAGGTGCGGCTGACGAATGGCCGCGTTACCGTTGGCCCGAGCGGACGCGTGATTGCGGACATCGACGCGCGCGAAATCGTCGTCAACGGGACCGTACAGGGAAATTTGAAGGCTACCGATAGCGTTCGGCTGGGTTCGTCGGGACACGTTGAGGGAAGCATTTTGACCGCTCGAATCGGGATCGACGATGGCGCACGCCTTCGCGGGAATGTCGAAATGATCCGCGCAGGCCAGGCGCAGGACTCAATCCCGGCTCAAGCGGCGCGTGCTGCCACCGCAAGCACCAGCCAGGATAGCGACTGATGAACTGGACACGCCAGAGCGGACTGGCCGCCAAGGCGCAGTCCGCCGCACCTCCCACGACCACCAAGGCGAAAGCAGGCCCTGGGCCGGCGACTGCGTCCGCTGCCGCGAGCAAGAACGGGCGCGTGTCGAACGGCATGAAGGAGTTTCTCTGGCAGATCAGCGACATCGAGCGCGGGCGCGTGCTGGATCTGGGGTCGGTGTCGCAGTCGACGATCAATTTCCTGATTGAACGCGGTTTTCGCGTGTCGACGGAGGACTTGCTTCGATCGTGGAAAGAGTACCTGACGACGGAAGAGGAGCGCCTGCGGAAGGCGCCGCATGGCGACGAAGCGAGGACTTCGCAGGCGCAGCTGGTGGAGAAATTTCTCGACACCTCGCTGGACTACCCTGAGAACACTTATTGCGGGGTGCTGGCGTGGGATCTGTTCGACTACCTCGACGCGGAATTGTTGCCGCGCGCGATGGAACGAATTTATCGCATGCTGACTCCTGGCGGAGCGGTGCTGGCGATGTTCCATAGCCGGCCGCCAGAGCGATTTCATCGGTACAAGATCGTCGACAATCAGACGATCGAGGCGTTGCCCGCTCCCACTATTTCAGTGCACGCGCGCGTTTTCCAGAACCGGGAGATCCTCGACATATTCGGCGAGTTCCGCACGTCGAAAACGTTCGTCGGGCGCGATCAGGTGCGCGAAGCACTCTTCCTGAAGTAGCCGATCGGCAGGGGCCAAGGTCAATCTCTACGTTTTTGCCGCGAAATTTTCTCTTGCGTTGCTGTCCGCACAGACGTACAAGGGATTTTGGAAGTAACCTAGACCACGGAGGAAGGATGAATCCACCGGGCCTAGATTGGTAACAAGCTTAAACACACCGCTTTTGCGGTGCGCTGCCGCGGACCGAACCTTCCAGGTTGTGGGCGCGGCCCAAGTTAAAGTGACAAAACGGGGAGCTGCCAGGCCCCCCGTTTTGTTTTTTTGGCGGGACTTGCACGCTCGATTCTCTTGTAGCAACCAAACTGCTTTTGGTTTGCAGCCTCCACCAGCGCCCGAGTCTTGTCCGCGATTGGCATGGATCGGCTACCTTCCCAAACCTATGATGCCGCGCGTTTGGGCTAGAATGTCATCGCCTCATCGGAGGTGCCTCCATGCCTGAGCTGAATCGAATCGTTGCGTTCCTGGTCACCACGACGCCCGACGACGCGATCGCGTTTTATCGCGACAAAATGGGATTCAAGCTTTCAAGCGAAGATGACTTCGCGCTGGTGTTCGACGCGAACGGGACCATGCTGCGAGTCGTGAAAATGAAAGCGGGGCAATTTCATCCGGCGGCATACACCGTGCTCGGTTGGGACGTTGATGATGCCGCACGCACCGTTGCAGAGTTAACGAAGCGCGGAATTACGTTTGAGCGATATCCTGGGATGTCGCAGGAGGAAGATGGCATTTGGGCGTCGCCCAGCGGAGCCAGGGTGGCTTGGTTCAAAGATCCGGATGGGAACGTATTATCGATCACCGAGTTCGCGCCGCGTTCAGATTCAAAGTAAGCGGCCGTGGACGCGGTGACGCGGCTAGCGATTCAACCGATGCCCGCGCTGTGCTCACCTTGAGCGGTTGGAGAGGACGACTTTGCCGCCTTGGCGAGCGAAGACGAACACCTTGCTGCGCTCGATGTCCGCGACCGCCTTATCTGCGAGAAAATCTTCGGTAAATAGGAACACGCGGTGCGGGCCGTTCCAAAGCTGTTTGAACGACGCGTTGTTCTCGAACACGTGCGGCGCGCCGGGGAAGAACGAGCCGAACCACAGATTGCCGTCGCGTCCATTCAGCATGTGGAGCTGAATGCCAGTGTAGTAGTTCAGCGTTGAGCCCCATTCGTATTTGCCGTTGATGACGATCACGTCGCCGGGCTGCCAGGCTTTCTTGATTTCGGACGCAACACGTTTCGAGGAAAGCTCGGGCGAAAAAATCACCAGTCCCCAGTGAACGCCAAAAAGCAAGGCGATCATCATCGCCGTGAGTGCGAGATTTCCGGCAAAGGGCCTGTTGCGCCGACGGGAAATCCAGTTCAGCGCGGTGCCGATCAGCAGTCCGAGACCGACGAGCAGCAAAGGCCCGCGGAACAAGCCGAAAGATTCAAGCGTGAGATCGCCCATGTGTCCGAGAGAGAGTTTGTAACGGCTCGGGTGCGAAACGAGGACTGAGCCAATGTCCGTGCCCGCCGGGAATGGGTGCGTTTTGGCGATCAGGAACATGGCGGCGGCGCATCCCGCCAGACCGGCGGCGAGGAGAACGTAAGCGCCGATGCGGCCGTCACGACGGTCGCGGCTGGCGGAGGGGGATTCGCGTTCGCGCTGCAGCCAACCGCCAATCAGCAGCGCGAGCGCAGGAATCGCGGGCAGCGAATAGTATTCCTGGCGCGTCGAGAAGCTGAAGAACACCATGATTACCATGATCCAGACAGCACAAAAGAGATTGGCGCGGGAGCGGCGATCGAGTCCCTGATGCCAGGTGCGGAAGCGAGTGGGAATCTCGCGGAGCGCTGGGACGAGGTACACGACCCACGGAGCGATCCAGGCGAGCAGCAACAGCCAGAATGCGATGAGCGGCACTTTGTCGTAGTCGCGGGGGAAGCGTTCGTTCAAATAGCGCAGGAACTGTTCGTTGACGAAGTAAAACCACAGGAAGCCTTTTTCGGGCCCGGTGGGCTGCGCAGGGCTGCGGATCGCAGCAAGAACGTGCCACGGGACTGCCACCACCAGAAAAACGAACGCACTGGACAGCAGATGGAATTTGAAGAGCTTGCGCAGCTGGCCGGTGATGAGCAGAAAGGCGATGGCGATCGCAATCGGGAACACAATGCCGATCAGGCTCTTTGTCAGGACGTCGAGCGCCATCGTTACCGCGATGCCCCAGCAGAGCCAGCGCGAAGGCTGTTCCTGTTCGCTTGCGAGCAGGAACCAATACATGCCGAGCGTGAGCCATAGAGCGACGAATACATCGGGAATCAAAAAGCGCGTGTAGAGGAAAATTCCCGGTCCGGTAAGAGTGATCAGCGCGGCCCAGAAGCCGGCTTCTCGTCCGTAGAAGCGGCGGCCAAAGATAAAAACGGCCAGCGCCAACGCAAGCACTCCCAGCGCGAGCGGCAGGCGTGTTGGCCATTCGGCAACGCCGAAAAGCTTGTAGCTGATCGCGACGGTCCAGTACATGAACGGCGATTTCTCGAGATAGCGGATGCCGTTGATGTACAGCGTCACCCAATTGTGATTGAGCAGCATCTCTCGCGCGGCTTCTGCGTGGATCGAATCGGCGTCGTCGAGAAGACCGGGCTTCGAGAGTGATGGGACGTAAATCAGGGCCCAGGTGACGATCAGAATGCCGATGAGTGAGGCCGCGCGCAGGCCGCGCGTTTCTGGCTGCCCGGGCGGCGGAGAAACGCCCACGGCGGAATTGTTTGAGGCAATGTTATGCATTGCTGTCGGTGCGGCCTTCCGTCGACGTACGCCCAGTCATGCGACGAAGATTTGCAAGTATAAAACAGGCCGTACTCCGGTTGGAAACTTCCGCTGGAGGGATCGTTGCCCGGTCAACGCGAAACGAAGTCAGTGTATTTTGCAAACGGAGAGCTTCGCCTTCTGATACGGGCACAGAAGGTTCTCCGCTGGCGGACGATTCAGCACCACCCATCTGACTCCGTAGGCCTGTTTCAAGCGCTCGAAATCGTCTGCACGAAAATTTTGCCAGCCCTGCGCGGCGTGGACTTGATCGAGACACTCGGTGGCGAGCGGCGAAGCCGGAAACATGGCGGAGGCGCTCCAGTCTTTTACCGCGTCTGCCAGGCTGCTGCGCGCGGCAATCGCGCGGAAGCCCTGGTTGTCCTCGCCGGGCAAAGCCATGTAGTCCGGGTTCAATGCGAAGATCGCGTCAGCTGGGGTGTTGATTCGAATCCATGCGAACGCCTGGACCCACGAATTGGTCGACGCCGCGCCGGGCCATTCAACGTGCCGGTCGGAAGGGAAGACCTGGGACTGTGCGAACGCCATTCCGGCGCAAATCGGCGCGAAAAGGGCGATCCACAGCAGAGCACGTTTTTCCAGCAATGTTTCGCCGATCAAGCCGCCTGCGATTAAAAACATGAGCAGATAAAGCAGTTGGAACCCGCGCATCGGTTGACCAATCGCCAGCACATGAAAACCGGGAATCGAGACGATCAGCGCGCCAATGAAGCAGGCAATGCCAAAGCCGATCAACGAGAGCGCGATGATCTTCAACGTTGGGCGTTGCTTCTTTTCGACGATCCGGCTGAACCACCAGAGCAAGACCAGCGGTGCGAAAATGCCCAGCCATTCGTACAAGTGCCATCGGAGGACGAAATAATACGAATGATCGTTAAGCGTTTGAAAGAAAGCCGGCGACGGATGCAGCAGCGTCGGAGCCGCGATGGCCGATAGCGCGAGCGCTGCCGACGCTACCGTCGGAGCAGTTCTTTTTGCGAAGACCTTCTCCGTCGCAACAAGAACGACGATATAGAACGCGCCGAAAACAATCATCAGAGGATGGATCAGGGCGGTGAAGACGAGCCAGAGGATGCAGCGCCAGAATTTTCGTTCGAGTGCGGCGTCGATGGCGAACAGAATCGAAAATGTCGAAACCGAGCGCGGATTGAAATACTGGTCCATCAGGTACAGAGCCGTTCCCGTCGCAGGGACGGTCAACAGGGCGGCAACCAGCGCGACAGCCGCCCAGCGCCCGTTCTCCGTTGCGAAGCATTTCACTGCGATTCTCCTGCACACAAGCAACAGCAGAAAAATTGAGAGAAAGTGGCTCAGCAGCAGCACAACGGAGAGACGCAGATGCGTCAGTCGCACGAGCGCGGCGACGAAGTTGGGAAACAGCGTCATATGCGCGTGTGATTCGAAGAATTGCGAACCGAAGGGGTATAACCCCGGATGCAGTAGCCTTCTGATTTGTGGGACGTAGATTCCCGCGTCTTCAGCGAAGGGGTGATAGCCGTGAACCAGAATGGCGCCGCAGGTCAACAGAAGGAGAAAGCCGAGATCGCGCAAGGACACTGGCCGGCGAAGATCGTCCGCAGAAAGCTGCTGTCGAGCGGCGGTCACGCGCCACTTGTCTGCGGATGGCAGGCTGTCGCTGCTTTCACGATGCGCGTCCGGTGGTTTGCTGGGAGAGCGTGGCCGAAACAGGCAGTTCGGCGGTTGCGTCGGTCAGTTTGCGGCCATTGGCATCGAGGATACGAAAATGCGCCAGGCCAAGCCGCTGTACAACGCACTTGAGTGTGGCGCCCAGCACGCCGAAGCCGTAACGAACGCTGCGAAGAAAGCGAATCGACGAGGCTTCTTCGAAATATTTCGTCGGACAGGAGAGTTCGCCGATGCGGAAGCCGAAATAGACCATCTGCACGATCATTTCGTTGTCGAACACGAAATCGTCGGAATTTTCGGCGAGCGGAAGCTTTTCCAGCACGGCGCGGCTGAATCCACGAAACCCCGTGTGATATTCGGAGAGCTTCGCGCCAAGGAAAAGATTTTCAAACGCAGTCAGCAGGCGGTTGAAGACATATTTGTAGCGCGGCATTCCGCCACGCAGCGCGCCGCCGCCCAGAATGCGCGAGCCGAGCACCACGTCGTACACGCCGGAAGAAATCATTCCCGCCATCGCCGCGACGAGCGTCGGCTTGTACTGATAATCGGGATGCACCATCACGATGATATCGGCGCCCGTATCGAGAGCGGCGCGATAGCAGGTCTTCTGATTGGCGCCGTAGCCGTAGTTCTTCTGGTGGACTATGACGGTGAGGCCAAGTTCGCGTCCGATGCGAACGGTTTCGTCGCCGCTATGGTCGTCGACCAGAATTTTCGCGTCGACAATGCCAGGGAGTTCGGCGACAGTCGCGCGAAGAGTCTTCGCCGCGTTGTAGGCGGGCATTACGACGGCGACTCGCTTGCCTTCGATCAACGGCTCTCCCTGCAGGCGGAAAGGATGCGGTCAGCCACAGTTGCCAGTCAGCGCTCCGCGTGCATTCGGTGGAATTTTATCATCACAAACGGCGCAATTTGCGTATGATCTCAGAGCAGAAACCAGACTACCGCTGTATGCTTCGCAAACGATAACGCTCGATGAAGGAGAACTGGCGCGATGAGACGAGATGACCGGTCGTTGATAGGATTTTCCTTCGCGGTGATGGGAGTTGCCATCATAGCCGTGATTGTAGCGGGACGGCCCGCACCTCTGATTGCCAAAGCAGCGCCAGTACGAGCACGCGCTTCCTACGCGAACGCCACGCCGCGCGCCGAACAGGCTGCGACGACCCAGGCCGCTCAGCCAGGCACCCAGCAAACCGCCGGCGATAAGTACATGAACCTTCAGGTGCTGAAGGATATCCCCGCCGACCAGTTGATCCCCGCCATGCGTTACATCACGTCCGCGCTGGGGGTGGAGTGCAACTACTGTCATGTCCCGAACCACTTTGACAGCGACGACAAGCCGCACAAGCTGACGGCGCGCAAGATGATGACGATGATGTTCGCGATCGATAAGGACAATTTCAACGGGCGGCGCGAAGTGACCTGCTACACATGTCACCGCGGGGCTTCGCATCCCGAGGGCACACCCGTGCTCGGCGAAATGATGAGTGCATCTGCGACGAACGGCGCGACGCGAAGCGGCACGGGGCAGGAGCGGACCTCTCAGTCGAACACGAACGGGTCGAGTGCGCAGACTGCGCCCTCTGTTAGCGTCGATGCGATTCTCGCGAAGTACACAGATGCGATAGGCGGAACAGCGGCGATCGATAAGATCACGTCGTTAGCAGAGAAGGGAACGGCGACCATGCCTGCGCGCGGCGGAATGCAGATGCAGGCCGAAGAGGTTCGCAAAGCTCCAGACAAGGCTCTGTTGACCACGAATCTGCCAAACGGAAGGGAAGTTCAACGAGGATACAACGGGTCGGTTGGCTGGCAGGCGTTCCCTGGCCGCGGCGCCGAAGAACTCACCTGGGACGATCTGGCGCGCGCGAAGCAGTGGGCCACGTTCATTCCGGCGCTGACCGTGAAGCAGGACTTTGTTCGCGAGCAGGTGGTGGGCACCGACAAAATCGGCGATGCCAGTGCTTACCGCGTCATGGCAATTCGCAAAGGCGGCGGACGCGTGCTGTTCGACTTCGATGCGCAGTCGGGATTGCTGTTGCGCGTTGCTGAGCGCATCGAAAGCCCGCTTGGAGCGCTGCCGCAGAACACGGATTATTCCGATTACCGCGACGTGAGCGGCGTGAAGGTGCCGTTCTCGGTTACGGTGACGCAGGTGCAGGGGCCGACGATTTACAAGTGGGATTCCATTCAGGCCAACGTGCCGATCGAGGACAGCCGGTTCGAGAAGCCCGCGGAAAAACCTGCGCAACAGTGAGGGTGTAGCAGCGACAAGGGATGTTAGCAGCAGCCAGCATTCGATTGGCAGTTCGAAGATCTACTTCGAGTCCTTGTGCGATGCCCGGGTGGACGATTGAGCCGCGCTCGATTGCGCCGGAGGCCCTGCGGCTTCAGCCGGCGCGACGAGGAGCGGGCCGCCGCAGGCGTCGCGCACGGCGGACGCGAGCGAGTCGGTCAGGATGGTTCCAGTGCGCGATTTAGTCGAACAGATTTGCGACGCCGTGAGGAGTAGGGCGCCTCGCATGTCCGTGCCGTCAATGACCGCGCCGGACAGGTTTGCACTGGTCATAACCGTACCGGAAAACTGAGCGCCGCGAAGATCCGCGTTCCGCAAATCCGAGTCGATCAGAATCGTAGAGCCAAGTTGCGCGTTCTTCAGATCCGCGCCCGGAAGTTTCGCGGACCAGAGATACGCGTTGCGCAGGTCTGCGTGCTCGAGATTGGCGCCGCCCATAAACGAAGAGCGCAAGTCGGCACGTTCGAAATTCGCCCGCTGCATCGACGCGCCTGTCAATCGCGCGCCATACAACGACGAGTCCTGGAACTGCGCATCGATGAGAACCGCATTCTCAAGCGACGAATACGAAAGATTGGCGTGCCGGAAGTCGGCGCGATCGAGATTGGCGCCCTTCAAATCAGCGCGATCGAGATTGGCGTTGTAGAGGCGAGCGCGATCCATCACCGCGTAGCGCAAAGCGGCCTGGCCGAGGTCGGCGCCACGGAAGTCGGCATCCGACAGAAACGCACCTTCCCAATTTGTGTGCCACAGGTGCGCGTGTGCCAGAAAAACACCATAGGCCTGTGCGTAACGAAGGCTGGTGTCGTTCAGATTCGCGCCTTTCACCTGTGAAACCTTGGAATCGGTGCCGTCCCAATTCGCGGGAGGGATCGAGATCGCGGCTTCGGTCAAATTGGCATAGGGATCGTAGCCAAACGACCAGAAAACGTCTGGCGCCCAGCGGCGAATGCTAGCGTCGGAGAATTCAGGCGCGCGTGACCGGCTGTGAGGAACTCCCTTAATAGTTCCAGCCGAAAAGAAAAGAAGCAGCAGCCCCACGCAAACGCCGGACTTCATCGGATTCACATTGCGGAGCTTTGACGTCCACCGCCATCCGCGCTCTGAGTCGGTCACCCAGCGTTCCTGCGGCCGTCCGATTTTCGTGCTGGAGTAAAGCGCGACGCCAACAGCAACGGCGACAAGAATCGCGTGCAGCGCCGTGCCGTGCAAGTCTTGCAGCGTAAGGAACCGCGCCCAGAAAAGCAGAAGGACGACTGGCGTGAGCCAGTACGCGAGAACGGCTCCCAATGCGCGTTCGATGATGCGAGTCGACGGCGCGTCCTTGTTCATCCAGCGGAAATGCGCGCGAAGAAGAGCGCGAATGATGCGCGGCGAATTGTGCCCGATTTCAACGCCGTCCGGAAAAACGGCGGGCAACTGCAAGACGGCGTCCCACAACGTCTGCAAATGAAATTGCAGAACGAGATACACGATGAAGAGCGCGACGGGCGCCGCCAAGTACACCTGCGCCGTGGGCAATGCTGCGGCGGTGCGCGCGTGCAGAAACGGGAAAATCGACGAGTCGGTGAGCAGTTGCAGGTCTTTCGTTCGCCAGATGATCAGAGCTGAAGCGGCGCTGATGGCCAGCATGGCGATAAAGAATTGCATGGCCGTTTTCGAGGCTTTAGCGAACGCCGTGCGTGCTTCGAATCGGGCGATCTGATCGGGAACGGACGCGTCGTGAAGATTCGCGCCGGCGAGTTGCTGTGGCAGGAGTCCCATCGCGCCGTCGAGCGTCGCGCCTTCCAGGTTCGCGCCCTCCAGATTTGCTCCGACCAGGCAGGCATCTTCAAGATTCGTGCGCACCAGGCAGGAATCGCGCAGGTCCGCTAGAAGCAGATCCGCGCCCTTCAGGTTGGCACCCTGCAAATCCGCGAAGCGCAGATTGACGTTGATCAGATCGATGCTCGGGATTTCGGCTTCCGCGAAATCGGCCTTCCTGCCGCTCGCTCCGTGCGAATCCAGCCATTCCTTGTGCGCGGCGAGTTTTTCTTCGAACGCCCAGTCACTCGTGGGAACCGACGGAGCCGGAGACTGTGGCACGACCGTCTGGCTGAGTGCTGAAATCACCGGCGATGAAAGCGGCACTTCCTGAGTGGCCGCTTCGTCGACCGCGAGCTCCGCCCGTTGGATGCTCAACACGATTTCGGGCGAAGGATCAGCCTCGGGAACAGATTCCTGTGCGGAAAACATAGGTTCCGGCGCGAGCGAGTGGTCGAGTGCGGCCGCCAAGTCAGGTTCCGCTGTCGGCGCGTAGTCGGACGGGGCGTCGTGAGTTTCCAGAACCGGCGAAATGTCGACTGGCGCGGAGACTATCGATTCCGCAAGGGGCTCGGGCTGTAGCTCGAGTGGAACCTCGGGTTTCAGCTCCAACGCCGGTGCGGGGACGGTCTCGCCCGGCGGTTCAATTGCCGCTGGCGCCGGCGAAGTGAGCGAGGAGAACGCGTACGCATCGCGAGCGCGTGGTGCGGCGCGATCGTCGCTGAACAAGTCAGCAAGAACGTTCGCCGCTGAAGGGAGCTGCGACGCGGGAATCAGGCCATCGGGCCCCGGGCGCGGCGCGGGTCTTTCGACGCGCTCATATTCAATCGTGCCGTCTGCCGGGCTGGGCTCGCTCGCAATGGTAGCGATTGCTGTGGCGTTTTGATCGCCATTGTCTGAGCTCGCCGCGGGCGCAACGCGCCTGGCCACATCCTTAGCGGATGGAAAATGGAATATGGATCTGATCACCGAGCCTAGTCCCCCAACTCAGCGTGCTTTGAACATCTGGTCGCGCCGAGTTCCGCCTACCGGCCACATGCTGAATTGCCTTACAGACAGCACCACAGTGCCCTGAACGCGAGGCGCCACGTCCAGGCGCCCGAACTTCTCAGGCGATTCGGTCACGTTCCGGCTGGGCGGGGAGCGCGACTCGCAATCCGGCGTTCACACCTGATTGACGAAAGGGCAGCATGGGTACTATTTCGTCTGATTTTGACAGAGATTATCGTAGCGTGATTTGATTTGCGGAACTGCCTGTCCAACAGTGCAACATACGGCCAGCTGTTCACATTCACGCACGAGCACTCGGTGTTGCTATAATCCGCCGCAACCCGCCCCGAGCGTGTCACTTATGGCTACTCTCCAGACCTCGCCAACTGCGATCGCGGCCACCAATATCAACGTGTTCCGTGCCGAGCGCATCCAGTCTGTCGACGTCTTCCGCGGATTGACGATCGCCCTGATGATTCTGGTCAATAACAACGGCGATTTTCGAAACACGTATTGGCCGCTGCTGCACTCGGAATGGAACGGCTGGACGCCGACGGACCTGGTTTTCCCGTTTTTCGTATTCATCGTCGGCGTGTCGATGGTGTATTCGTTTCGCTCACGACTGGCCCGAGGAGATTCGCGCGCCGCGATCCTGATGCACGCGTTCCGCCGCGCCGCGATCCTGTTTGCGATCGGCGTGCTGCTTATCAACAGCTTCCCGGATCATTACAACCCCGCGCATATGCGGATCTACGGAGTGCTGCAACGAATCGCGATCTGCTATCTGGTCGCGGCGGTCTTCGTTCTTTGGACTGGTATCGAAGGAAAAATCGCGGCGATCGGCGTCTGCCTGATTGGCTACTGGATTCTGATGCGCTACGTGTCTGTGCCCGGTTTCGGGGTTCCCACGCACAGCTTTCCGCTGCTCGATCCCGACCGTAACTGGGTGGCTTGGCTCGACCGTAAGCTGCTGATGGGGCATTTGTACGAGGGCGTGCGCGATCCCGAGGGGCTGCTCAGCACGATTCCGGCGATCGGAACGGTGCTGTTTGGCGTGTTGACGGGCGAATGGCTGCGCTCGAAAGCCACCGCAGGCAAGAAGGCGGTGTGGATGCTGATTTTCGGAGCGATCGGACTGGCCTCCGGAAAATTCTTCAACATATGGTTTCCGATCAACAAGAAATTGTGGACCAGTTCTTACGTGCTCTTCACTGCTGGGTTTGCTCTCGTGGTTCTTGCGCTCTGCTATTGGCTGCTCGACGTTCGCAAACTGCGCGGGCGCTGGACGACGCCGGCCCTCGTTTTCGGCATGAACGCGATTGCAGCGTACACGTTGTCAGAAATGCTCGCGGCCGGGCTGGACAGTTGGATTCTCACGTCGAACGCGCATCCTGAGATTTCCATGCAGGAACTCATCTATCACCGTTTATTCGCGTTCGGCGGCACATCGACGCCCAATACATCGCTAGCCTATGCGATCGGGTTCGTGCTGGTGTGCTGGCTGGTGATGTTGATTTTGTGGCGAAAGAAAATCTTCCTGAAGGTGTGACGGGCCGCAGAGCTTTCTATTCCGCTCTGGCAGGCGGCTTCTGGTTCTGTGGTTTGCGTCGAGCAATCCAATAAAGCATGTAGCAGATAAAGCTGGCAGCGACCACGATGTAGAAGGTTTTGATTTGGAGTGTGATCGCGAAAGCGACTACGGAAGCAGCAAAGCCCCACATGAACATTTCGCCACCGAACGCCTGACCCCATTGCGGAAGCGCTCCGCTCGATTTTACGCGGGGCCCCAACGCCGGAAAAAAGCGCGGAACGGCGGCGCGGTATGCGCGAAACGACTCACCCTGCGATTCCGTGAGTGCGGCTTCTTCGCGCAGAACGAGCCGGTAGTAAAACAGCAGCCATCCGAAAGTTATCACGAACCATCCGACTCGACTGGCGAGTAGTCCCATGCCCGCGGCGAGCAGGATGCCGCCGTCGTAGAGTGGATTGCGCATCCAGCGAAACGGGCCGTCGGCCACCAGGCCTTCGGAATGTAGCGCCTGATCGTGAACGATGGAGCTGTGGAGATAGGCGGCGGCCCATGTCCGAAGTGCGGCAGCCAGAATGGCCAGCAGGCCCGCGAAGCCGAAAATCAGATGCAAGGAATAATGTGGAAACACGGCAAGCGAAGTCACGTGACCAAAGCTCGGCGGAATTAATCCGGTGAGAGCAATAGCCGCGTTTTGGTGGTCGAACCTGTAGCAGGCAAGGCCCGCCCAGAAAATCCCAGCAAGAAACCAGAACCGGTGCTTAAATTCAAATTCCGTCGCGCGCATCATCGAAAGCGCCTCCGAATGCGTTTACGTCGCACAAAATGTAGTACGGATGAAGTGCGTGGGAGATTACACGATCCGAGCCATGGTTCAAGAGTTAGTGTGAACGCTCGAAGAGAACCAGCTATTTCTCGGCGAGCACGGAATCGAGGTAAGAGACCATCGCCGGGCTGTTCCAGTCCTGCGCGCCGATGAACTTGCGGTCGATGCGTCCGTCTCGGCGGATGACGTAGGTGTCAGGCCACATCGTGGTGCCGTAGGTCGTTGGGATGTCTTTCGATGGATCGCGGAAAGTCGGGAAGTCGACGTTGTACTGCTGCAGGAATTTCTCGTACGCAGCCGGATCTTCATCGATGCTGACGCCAAGAATCGTGCCGCCGCGCGGCTCGATCTGTTTCTGGAGCTGATTCAAAGCCGGCGTCTCTTCCACGCACGGAGGGCACCAGCTTGCCCAGAAATTCAGCAGGACCACGCGGCCGCGCAAATCCGAAAGGCGCGTGGCTTTGCCATCGAGCGTGAGCGCGAAATCGTGCTCGGCGGTGCCGCGCAGGCTGGGTTCGCCATGCCGATAATCGGGATGCGCGAAGGCAGCCACGAACGCGACTACGAAGGCCAGCGCCAGCCCGGTTTTCAAATTCCGTTTTAGCCGTTCGCTCAAAGCGCTTCTATAATACGAGCAGGCACGTCTGAATGCCAGCAAGTGTAATACTGTTGCGGATCAGCGATTTTGTTGTAACGAAACACGCTTTCGGCCCTCTTTATATCTGACAGGACTAAGCGTTCGGAGAGGAAATGCTGGTTTCGGCCATTATTCCCGCGCGAAACGAGGAGGCGTCGATCGCCCGCGCGGTGGAGTCTGTCGCGGCGCAGTCGGAGATCGGCGAGGTAATCGTCGTCGACGATCAATCGACCGACCGGACAGGCGAAATCCTCGTTGAACTTGCCGCGCGAATTTCGAAGCTGAAAGTGCTGGAAACAGGAGTGCTGCCCTCTGGCTGGACGGGAAAAAACTATGCCGTTTCGGTCGGCGCCGCTGCCGCCTGCGGCGACTGGTTGCTGTTTACCGATGCCGATACGTTTCATCTCCCCGGCTCAACGGCGCATGCGCTGGCGGACGCTCGGCAGCACGATGCTGCGCTCGTGTCATATTCGCCCGAGCAGGAGATGGAAACCTTCTGGGAACGCGCGCTGATTCCGCGCGTTTACTGGATGTTGTCGCGGCGATACTCCTTCGCCAAAGTGAACGATGCTGCGCTCCCGGACGCGGCCGCTAATGGCCAATTTATGCTGATTCGGGGGGACGTATACAACGCGGTCGGCGGTCACGCCACAGTAGCGCAGGAAGTGCTGGAAGATGTAGCCGTGGCTCGACGCGTCAAGTCCGGTGGAAACACACTGTACTTTGCGAGCGGTCAGGGAATCGTCCGGGCGCGCATGTATCGCTCCTTTCGTGCGATGTGGGAAGGCTGGACCAAGAACCTTTTCCCTCTCGTTGGTGGTTCGTGGTTTGGTGCTCTCGGGGAACTTAGCGAGCTTGCCGCGGTCTTGGGCGTGATCCTGGTCCTTTCCCACGAGGCTTTGCGGTTCTTTGACTGGATGATTGTGAGTTTTGCAGTCACATATCTAGCGGCGTGGTTCTTCAACTTCGTCCGGTTCCTGCGTCGGAATCTTTTGCCGATGTCACTGATCCAATACTATGCTCCGGGAACGTGCCTGTTTTGGGCCGCCTTGATCGCATCGTGGTGGAAAAACACGCGCGGCTCGGTGGCATGGAAGGGAAGGGCATACCCGGCGAGAAGCTCATGATCCGAATCACGCGAAAACTGGAATTTTCCGCGGCGCACTTTTACCACAATCCGAATTTTTCGGCGGAAGAGAACCGGAAAATCTTCGGCAAGTGCAACAATCCGCACGGACACGGGCACAACTATGTGCTGGAAGTCACCGTGGCCGGCGAGCCCGATCCCGAAACGGGAATGGTCCTCGACCTGAAAGAGCTGAAACAGATTCTGCAGCGCGAGGTTGCGGACCGCATGGACCACAAGCACCTGAACTACGAAGTGCCCGAATTGGCCGGACAGGTGCCGACGTGCGAAAACATCGCGACTGTCATCTGGAATCTTCTCGAGCCGAAGATCAGGCAGGGCAAGCTCGATCGGGTGCGCCTGTACGAATCGCCCGAACTATTCGCAGATTGCACGGCGGATGCCGCGAACGGCACTGGCGGGAGCGTGTGTTCGTGAGAGTTTCGCTAGGGCGGCGCTACACATTCGCGGCATCGCACCGCCTGCACAACGCGAAGTGGAGCGGGGAGCAAAATCGCCAGCTCTACGGCAAGTGCAACAGTCCGTATGGCCACGGTCACAATTACGTGCTTGAAATCGCGTTGACGGGACCGGTTGCGCCGGAAACGGGAATGATCGCGAACCTCGGCGATCTGGATCCATTCGTTCAGCACGAGGTGATCGACGCATTCGATCACAAGTATCTGAACGAGCAGGTTGCGGAGTTCCGAAACGTCGTACCCACGACGGAAAATGTGACACGCGAGATTTTCCGCCGCCTGAAAAGTTTTCCCGGAGCGAAACTCGAGCGCGTTCGTATCGAAGAGACGAGCAACAACAGCTTCGAGTACTGCGGCGAATAATCTGGTTTAGGGGTTTAGCCGCGGAGCCCGCCCCCCGTGGCGGGCGGCGATTGTACTTCGCGCCGTTGGCGGCCCGATGGTTTGTATCGGGAAGCCCGGCATGGAGCGCGTCTGCCAGCTGTAGGCTGGCTAAGCGAAATGCCGGGAATGATAAGGAATGAAGTGAAACGAATAGACCCGGAGGGACGATTGAACGCCGTCGCCCCGCCACGATCGTGGAACGACAGAATGAGGAGCGGCAAACAAATGAGTGAAACAACCGAAATCGAAGTCCCCGAGACGCTGGAGACCGGAAAAATAGCCGATCTTGTGCGGCAGATGCTGGTTCAGCTTGGCGAAGATCCTAACCGCGAGGGGCTGCGCCGCACGCCTGAACGTTACGAGAAGGCGCTGCGCTTTCTGACGAGCGGCTATCGCCAGGATCCCGAGAAGCTATTGAATGGCGCCATATTCAAGGTGTGCTACGACGAGATGGTGGTCGTCCGCGACATCGAGCTGTACAGCCTGTGCGAGCACCACCTGTTGCCGTTTTTCGGGAGGTGCCATGTGGCGTACATTCCGAACAACAAAGTCGTGGGACTCAGCAAGATCGCACGCATGGTGAACATGTACGCGCGGCGCCTGCAAATCCAGGAACGGTTGACCAGCCAGATCGCCAATGCGATTCAGGACAAGCTGAATCCCCAGGGCGTCGGCGTCATCGTTGAGGCGCGCCACTTGTGCATGGTGATGCGCGGAGTGGAAAAGCAGCACTCGACAGCCAGCACCAGCGCCATGCTAGGCGTCTTCCGCGAAAACAAGCAGACGCGCGACGAATTTCTATCGCTCGTCCGCGGCGGCAAGGTCTGAGCATTTCAGCCGTAACGCTGAATATTCCCTAGCGCCCCTTGCTCTTTGAGGAAAGCTACCCTGCCGAGGTGACCAGTCTAATTCGCACTGAAGCGCTCATCCCGCCGCCGAAGCCAAGCACGAAGATGCTTCTGCGCTGTTCCATAGCTCAGGCGGACCGCATCCGCAGGGCCGCGATACGACGCAAGACGAGCATCAGCAAATTCGTTGTGTTTTCACTCCGCCGCCATTGGAAAGCTAAAGCGGCAGTGCAGCCGCATAGTGCATTTTAACGCTCGACACCGCTGAGCCGCGGAAAACAGCAGCGGCCGATCGTTGAGTCGGGGTTTCCGAGCGGCGTTAGAGCCAGCCGCCGGTCAGCGCCATGCCCGCTGCCAGGTTCGCCCAAAGCAGGACCCATATCTCGGCCAGAGCCAGCGCCACCGCAAACCATCGCAATCGCTTCATTCGGTAGACCCAAAATATCCCCAGCAGAATACACGCCATCAGCATTCCGTTATTCGTCCATAGCAGAAGGGCACTGGGCGCAGGACGCGGCTTCATCGTTGAGTCGATCCAGCCGGCGCTACCGATAGCGATCGTAGCCGGGATGAACAGCAAGCTGGCAAACGCGAGCCAATACTCTTGCCGCCACCTTTCCTTCTGAAAGGGCCACCTGACGGCTATCGCGGCGGCGAGATTCAGGACCAGCACGATCGTCACCCATAGCGATGGCCTCCATGCGTACAGACCCTCGAGGCCCTGCCAGAACAGTGACCAAAAACGATGCCAGGAAAATGGCGTCAGTAACCCAACTAAGAGAGGGGAAGCCACATATCCACAGTAGCTTGAAAGGAGTTTGGATGTTTTATCGGACGGGCATGTGAGTGATCGGGTGGTTAACGCGAGGGTCTTTCATCGAGTCTTGCACTTCGCGGAACCGCATCCCTAAGGCGAAATACAGGAATTTCCTTTGCGTGCGTCCCCCCGTGTGCTAGCATTTTTAGTGTAGAGAAGAGAGAAGACAAAGGGCAGAAGGGCTCGGTAGCAAACAGGAGGGCGAGATGGAATTGATCGCAGCGAAAGCAGGGGTAATCGAGCAATTCCGGGTGCATCCGAAGGACACAGGATCGCCGGAAGTGCAGATTGCGCTGCTCAGCGAGCGTATCAACTATCTCACCACGCACCTGAAATCTCACGCCAAGGATCATGCTTCACGGCGGGGACTGATTATGATGGTCAACAAGCGCCGCCGCTTGCTCGACTATCTGAATCGCCGGGACCCGGATCGGTATCGCGAGATTGTGGAACGGCTTAGCTTACGCAAGTAGCGCGAGGCCTTCAGGCCTACTCGCCAACCGCGCTTCCTTTCGCAACAACGAGAGCAAGAGTGGTCTGCGTGTGCCAGTAAGCACACGCGACGCGCAAGTGTAGTCGCGTTTCCCTCCGGCGGCATACGCCGCTCCAGGGCCAGCCCGCAAGCCTCAATTCTTTCTCTTCCAACACACACAAGCGGAGTTCGACTTCCAAACCGAGCACGCAATCTTGCAGTTCGTCCCATGAACGGGACCAAAGGATTCCACTGATGTTTGAACAACTGAGTATTGATGTTGGCGGCCGGCAATTGACGTTTGAGACGGGCAAAATGGCCCGTCAGGCGCACGGCTCTGTCGTAGCGCGCTACGGCGACACCGTTGTGCTCGCCACGGCTTGCATGGACAACAAGGCGACGGAAAAGGATTTCCTGCCGCTCACCGTCGACTATCGCGAGTACACCTATTCCGCGGGGAAAATACCCGGCGGCTTCTTCAAGCGCGAAGGCCGTCCCTCCGAACGCGAAATTCTCACTTCTCGCCTGATCGATCGCCCGCTGCGCCCGCTGTTTCCTGAAGGCTGGGCCACTGAGACGCAGATCGTCGCGATGGTGCTTTCCGCCGACAGCGAAAATGATCCCGATGTGATCGGCGTAACCGCCGCTTCCGCCGCGCTCTCCATCTCGAAAATTCCATTCAACACGCCGATTGCGTGCGTGCGCGTCGGGCTGATCGACGGCAAGCTGACCATCAATCCGACCGTTGCCGAGCAGAAGACAAGCCGCCTCAATATCGTCATTGCGGGCTCCGATCAGGCCATCGTGATGGTCGAGTCGGGCGCACTGGAAGTTTCCGAAGACGCCGTTGCCGAGGCGCTGGAATTCGGCCACGCGGCCGTCAAGAAGATCGTCGGCGCCATCAAGGAACTGCAAGCGCGCGTCAACGTGCCGAAGGTCGCCGTCACGGCCCCTGCGTTCGACGAAGCTCTGTACAAGCAGGTCAAGTCGAAATATGAAGACCGTTTGCGCGACGCACTCGACACCGCGAAGCATCCGAAGCTTGAAAGCTACGGCCTGGTCGACGCGATCCACAAGGAAATCGTCGACGCCGTTCCCGAAGATGACGAAGACAAGCGCAAGCTCGCTAATCGCGCGTTCGAGCGGCTCCGCGAGCGCATTTTCCGCGACGATATGTTGATTCGCCGCCGTCGTCCCGACGCCCGCGCCTTCGAGCAAATTCGCCAGATCACCTGCGAAGCCGGTGTTCTGCCGCGCGCCCACGGCTCTGCGCTCTTCACGCGAGGCGAGACGCAAGCGCTCGCCACGGCCACGCTCGGCACGAAAGACGATATGCAGCGCCTCGATCTGCTCTTCGAGGAAGACGTCTTCAAGCGCTTCATGCTGCACTACAATTTCCCGCCGTTCTCCGTCGGCGAAGTGAAGTTCCTGCGCGGACCCGGCCGCCGCGAAGTCGGGCACGGTGCTCTGGCCGAGCGCGCTCTCACGAACCTGCTTCCTCCCGAAGCGGATTTTCCGTATGCCGTTCGCGTCGTTTCAGACATTCTCGAATCGAACGGGTCGTCGTCGATGGCCACCGTTTGCGGCGGATCGCTCGCACTGATGGACGCGGGCGTGCCGCTCAAATCGCCGTGCGCCGGAATTGCGATGGGGCTCGTCGTCGAAGATGACAAATACGCCATCCTGACGGACATCGCCGGCGCGGAAGATCACTACGGCGACATGGATTTCAAAGTTGCCGGCACTCGCGAGGGAATCACGGCGCTGCAGATGGATATCAAGGTCGCGGGCGTCAGCATCAACATGATGCGCGAGGCGCTCGCTCAGGCGCGCAAGGCGCGGCTCGAAATCCTCGACACCATGGACGGCACGCTGGCCACTGCTCGCGCGCAGATTTCCACCTATGCGCCGCACCTCTATCAGCTCCAGATTCCAACCGACAAGATCCGCGACCTGATCGGGCCGGGTGGAAAGAAGATCCGGTCGATTATTGACGCCACGGGCGTGAAGATCGACGTGATGGACGACGGCAAGGTGCACGTGTTCGCGAACAACGGCCAGGCCGCCGACGATGCGTTGAAAATGATCAACGACGTTACGGCCACAGCCGAGATCGGCAAAACGTATCTCGGCAAAGTCGTGCGCATCGCGGACTTCGGCGCGTTCGTCGAGATTTTCCCCGGCACCGACGGCCTGCTGCACATCAGCGAAATCGCCGAACAGCGGATTCGCTCCGTGCGCGACGAACTGAAGGAAGGCGATCAGGTGCTGGTGAAGGTTCTCGCGATCGAAGGCAATAAGATTCGCCTGAGCCGCAAGGCCATCCTGCGTGAACAGCGCGCCAAGCAGGCGCACGCGCAGCCGCAAGGCCAGGGTCAATCTCAATCACAAGATGAGCCTCAATCCGAGGAGCAGAAGCAGGAAGCGGCCGGATAACGCCGGAAGTAAAAGATGCAAAGGAAGCAGAGGATGTAGAGGAGAACAACCCTCCGCATCCTCACCTGTACCTGTCCGCAATGATCGTCGCGGTGGGGAAGGTTTGGACGTGACGTAGCGCCGCGGCCTTCAGCGCGGCATACTCCATCATGGCGCACTCGCCCGTGAGCCAACGGCCTAGGGCGTTGTCATCCTGAGCGGAGCGAAGGATCTCTCTTCCTCTTGCCCATCCGAGGGAACCCATAAAAAAAGGGGAGGCAACTGCCTCCCCTTTTCTTTTGTCCGATTGACAGCTAAAAACCGCTAAACCAGACAACCCATCTGCCTAGTGCTTGATGTAGATCCCTATGTCAAACATCGAATGGTCCCAATCCGCGTGATGATCGCGGCACCACTTCCGGTCGGTCTCCATTTGGTCGATATCTCTGTCAACGCGTCGGCTATGGTTGCCGTACTTGGCCGCATCACGATCGATTCTCGCCTTGTCGTGTTCCAGTCGTTGGTGGCAGTCGGCTTTCCAGTCGTGCGGGCGCGCGCCAAACGCAGCTTGCCCAATGGGCAGTGCCATCAGCACAGCTACCGCGCTTCCGAGCACAATTTGTTTCAGTCGCATCGTCATATTCTCCTTGTTTAGTATTGATCCGGCCCTACTTCGGTTGAACGCTAGCCCTGTGCGACGAGGGGGACAACACTGGCCTGAAATCGGAGACAACTCCCCTTCCGTCCTTGCTATTTGCCATGATGGAGGGCGCGGCCTCAGGTGTCGATACACGCTTGTGTGTACGCGCCGGACTGTCGTCGCGTAGCCATCTGCACGACTTCGATAACGAAACGCACTCATGCAAATACCGGATTCAGCCGAGCGCCGGCGCGATAACTTAGAGGTAATTTTAATTTTAGAGTGATGCCACTCCGCCGAAGTCAGCGTGCGCCGAACGCCAGTGGGCGGTCTGAGAAACGGAGAAAACGTGAATTCACATTGCGACTTCAATGCCAAGGCCCGCAGGCGATTTGGGCTGTTGGCGGCCTCAGCCGCTGTTTTGATGTTCGCGCTGGGCGCTCCAGTGCTTCACGCGGCCGATCAGTTTACAAAATGCCAGCACGACACCGAAAAGGCGGAGGCCAAACTCGATCAGGCGATCGCCGGACACGGAAAACATAGTCACGAAGCCGCCAAGGACGAAGAAACCTTACGCAAACAGCGCGAAAGCTGTTACGAGCACATTCACCAGTGGTGGGACGGCAAAGACCAGAAGTGGCACCACGACGACGACTTCGGTACCGACCTCCACAACCACGGCCCCGATTCCAACTAGGGAATGGGTGAGATTCACCGTAGCGCCGCCGGTTCCGGCTAGCGCATTGCCGTGTCATCCTGAGCGCAGCGAAGGATCTCTCTTCGGTCCTGCGCGCATCTCGCGAACGGGAGTGCCTTCTATGGCGCGGGCGCCTGCCCGCCGCAGGCAGGGATCTGTCTTCAGCGTTTTGTGGAAGAACGCCGGTAATGTCGTCAGTCGCTTCAGCCCATGCGGCACACTGGATGCCGCGACGTGCAGGCCGCCGCTCACTGCGCCCTGCCTCAACATATCGTGTTTCCCCCAAGGTCGTTGTTGACCTGAATCAGTTTGCGAAGGCCGCCGCCTGCTCGCCGTGAGCCGGCTTGCTGCTGCTTTCGACGCTCGCGGCGCTCCGTTGCGTCTCAGCCACGCCGCTCGCTAAGTTAATGTTGCGAATGTGGGCCTTACGAACGCCTTGGATTTAAATGGAGCGCCGCGGCCTTCAGCCCGGCACATTCTTTTGCGGCGCAGCCGCCTGCCGCCCGGCCCGGAGCAGGTGTGGAAATCAGGCCGAAAGGCGCGGCAGCGCTTTGACGAGTTCCAAAATGATCCTTTTGTCCTCGCCTTGCTGGAGCGTGCAAACAATGAATAGGAATATAGACGGCGCAAAAGGCAGGAGAACAGAAAACCAAAAGCCCAACCGAAACGTGACCTTCCGATACCGGTCTAGGTTCTTCGGGCGAACGATCCTCTCTGATAGTGGGCCAAGGTAATAACACAGGTTCGCCACTCCAATCATCACCATGTAGGCGAACGCCTGAAAAATCGTCGTGAAAATAGTGATCTCCCAGTCACCCGGTGCACGAAGGTCGATACAGCGATCGATCGCCAATGCGTAAGCCACAAACCCGAGCGCTCCGGCGACGAACAACCCGACGTTATAGAGAAGCGCCGCTCGCCCCACCACGTCCTGGCGTCAGGTTGTAGCAACACATCTACAATTCGCATTGTCGTGCGACGAGCTCCCTAGAGCGAATGCTTTCCTTCGCAATGAATCACGCGTTCCTTCTTCCGGTCAGGCAGCTTGCGAATCTCGGTCCAGTATTCCTCGCGTACATCCTCATCGATCTCTATCGTGCCGGAGTAAAGACGATCACCGCCGCGCCGTTTGCACCCGGAAATCCAGTATTGCTCGTACGTTTCGCAGTCAAAGTAGTTGGCTTTGAAGCCTGCGCCGTCAAGCGATGCAAACTCCCGGCCGCGGTAATACAGCGATTTGCCGGAATTAGAAAACGTGACGCGGCCGATGCGTGCCGGCCGCCTAGGACACTGGTTTTCCGCTCGATGTACATAATCCGCGTCTTCTTCATCGACGCAATCTCCATCGCACGGCGTGCCCACTGCACTGTTGTCTTGCCCTCAATAGCCCTTGCACATTACAAGATCGACGGCCTTTCCATTCTTCATCACAACCATCCAAGGGCTGTCTCTAAGGAACATGACGTCTTCTTTATTGCCGCTAGTCTCTTCTCGCGCCGCGGACCCCGGAGTCGAGTAGCAGTCGCGGAGATATGGCGTAGCCTCGTCAAGCGTTCGCACAAAACCAAAGCGCGCCTTGAGTTGCTCCTCAGTTAGCCCCTCCACTTGCCTTACAGGCCAAACATCGTGAGACATTGCCGCCAACGCCGAGTCGATGTTCATATCCTTGTTCAGGCGGTGTTTCCACAGCACGTAATAGATGTTTTTCGGGTCTGATGGATCAGGATACGACTGGCTCCAAACGACAACGAAAACGAGCGACAGCGCGACACCGAGTGTCACAAAGAATAAAGCGAGGACGACTCGCCGCAGCCGGGAACTGCGCAGTAAAAGACCCACGGTAATTCACTCCTCTCGGTCGGAAATCCGTTCGATCCGCGCGCCGAGCTTGCTGAGTTTTCCCTCGATGCGTTCGTAGCCACGGTCGATGTGGTAAACGCGGTCGATCACGGTGGTGTTGTTCGCAACGAGCGCCGCAAGGACAAGTCCTGCGCTGGCGCGCAGGTCCGACGCGGTGACAGGAGCGCCCGTGAGCGGCGCGGGTCCGGTCACGACGGCGAGGTTGCCGTCGATCGTGACGTTCGCGCCCATCCGCATCATTTCGACGGCGTGCAGAAAGCGGTTCTCGAAAATCGTTTCTTTGATGCGCGACACGCCTGCCGCCTGCGTCGCAAGCGCCATGAATTGCGCCTGCATGTCCGTTGGGAAGCCCGGATATTCTTCGGTCGTAACATCCGCTGCGATCAGCTTCTTCCCGCGGCGGACGCGCAGCGCACGCGGCCCTTCCGCCTTGACCTCAACGCCGCATTCTTTCAGCTTGTCGATTACTGCGCCCAAATGATTCGGCTCGCAGCAGGTGAGGACGATCTCTCCGCCAGTCACCGCTCCGGCTACAAGGAACGTTCCTGCCTCGATGCGGTCGGGAATTACAGCGTGCGTTGTGCCATGCAGCTTCTCCACTCCTTGCACGCGAATCGTTGGCGTGCCCGCGCCTTCGATCTTCGCGCCCATTTTCGTCAGCAGATCGGCAAGATCGGCGATTTCCGGCTCCAGCGCACAATTTTCAAGAATCGTTTCGCCTTCGGCCAGAACTGCCGCCGTCAGAATATTTTCCGTGCCCGTCACCGTAATTTTCGGAAAACGGAATGTTGCGCCGCGCAGACGGTCAGTGCGTGCTTCGATATATCCGTGATCTACCGTCACTTGCGCGCCCAATTTCCCCAGCGCCTGAATATGCAGATCGACGGGCCGCGCTCCGATCGCGCATCCGCCGGGCAGCGAAACGCGCGCGTAGCCGAATCGCGCGACCAACGGCCCCAGGGTTAGAATCGACGCGCGCATCGTCTTCACCAGTTCGTACGGCGCTTCGGCGTGCGAAACCGTCTCCGCCTGGATCGTAAATTCGCTCGGCGGCAAATCGGGGCTCTGCACCGTGCAACGCATGTGCGCCAGCAGCTTCGCCATCGTGATGATGTCGCGCACGTGCGGAATGTTTTGCAGCCGCACCGGCTCAGCGGTCAGCAGCGCGGCAGCCATCGCGGGCAGGGCAGCGTTCTTTGCGCCGCTGATGCGCACTTTGCCTTCGAGTGGCACTCCGCCCTGGATTTTGAATTGCTCCATCTTACTTTCTCCGCCCGCGTCCCCGCGGTTGCCGCGAATCCGCTGTTGCAATTGCAGCGCGCACGTTTCCGCTGTTTTCCCCCAGCCGTCGTTGCGCTTCCGCAGCCGTCGCTCCTGTTTTCAGCATCACGAAAGCCAGCGGCAGATTGTGTCGCGTTTGCCGCAGCGCGTGTTCCGCAGTAGACGCGTCCACGCCGGCCGTTTCCTCCAGAATTCTCGCTGTGCGGCGCCTTAACTTCTCGTTCGTCGCTTCCATGTAGATCATTCGGTTCCCGTAAACTCTGCCGAGCCGCACCATCGACGCCGTGGAAAGCATGTTGAGGACCATCTTTTGCGCCGTGCCCGCTTTCATCCGAGTCGAGCCCGCAATCACCTCCGGGCCGGTTTCGGGCACAATCGCAATCTGTGCCTGTTTCGCAAGCGGCGAACGCGAATTAGACGCCACTGCGACGGTCGTCGCGCCTTTTGTCCGCGCGTATCGCATCGCTCCCAGCACGTATGGTGTGGTGCCACTCGCTGCGATGCCAACAACAATATCGCCGCGCTTCAATCCCGCTTTGGCCAGGTCACGCGCTCCATTTTTGGCGGAATCTTCCGCGCCTTCGACGGCGTGCAACACCGCTCGCTGGCCTCCCGCGATCAGCGCTTGAACCGTTTGTGGTCGCGTGCCGAACGTCGGCGGACATTCCGCCGCATCCAGAACGGCAAGCCGCCCGCTGGTCCCGGCACCTACGTAGAAAAGACGGCCACCCGCGCGCAGCGATTTCACGATCGCCTCAACCGCCCGCGCAATCTTCGGTAATTCGCGGCCCACGGCTCCCGCCACGCGCGCGTCTTCACGATTCAACACGCGGACGATTTCGAGAGAGCCCTTCTGATCCAGCCCTCGGGAGCGAGGGTTGCCTTGTTCAGTCGTCAGATGTCTCAATGCCCGCCCCGGTGCGATGATCGATTATAGCCAGACGTGCTGGACGGAGACTTCCTGTTTTCCGGTCTGGATAAGCCCGATTGTGCCGATGGAGTTACGGCGAGAGCCAGGCGAACTGCGCCTTGGTAGTCACGCGGTCGCATGAGCGCGAGTATGCCTTCGCCAGGCAACAGCCCTATCCTGCCGGCTAGCTTCTGCGACCCGGGTGGTGAATGACCGAGCCGTCCTTTCGCCGGAAGTGCACCAGGATTGGTGCAGTCTCGGACAAGAACCGAAACACGCGAAAGTGTGTCGACCAATTTTTGCCGTTCTGTTGATGGCAAAGGACTTACGGGAATTTTTGCTCAGCACGCGTGTCGAGAAAAGGTGCCCGGAGCGCACCGGTGAACTCAGAGAGCCAGCGACGTGCGCCACGGTTGATCCTGAGGCATTTAGCAAGATAGAGCGGTATGGCCCGGCCACTCCCAACCCAAGATGAACTTCCGCCGACAACTTCGGTCCGGTGGCTTGAAACGCACCAGGGTTGGCGCAGTCCAGGGCGGGAACCGCGAAAGGCGTCACCAACCGTCACTGCGGGTTCGTGAGCCCAAGCGCCTCGCAAACGGCATTATGCAAAGCCGGCCGGACGTCGCGGATTTTCTCGTTTGCGCGCGTCGGATTGACGCGATTTGTCAGCAGGATGACGAAGAGGTCCTTCGTCGGGTCGATCCAGATGGACGTCCCCGTAAATCCAAGGTGCCCATACGCTTGCTGAGAGAAGTACTTCCCGGCGGACGAGTCCGGCTGGGTAACCACATCCCATCCCAGAGCGCGCGCGGAGTCGCCAATGTCGTCGCGCTTGGTGAACATGGCAATGGTCGACCGGTTCAGCACGCGTTTGTGGGCGTAGATTCCGCCGTTCAGCATCATCTGCGCGAAGATCGAAAGATCGCCCGCGGTTGAAAACAGCCCCGCATGACCTGCAACGCCGCCCATGGCCCACGCGTTTTCGTCGTGCACTTCGCCCCATACGAGGCGATGACGATAGCTCGTGTCGTCTTCCGTAGGCGCGATGTTCGGACGCAAACGCCGCGCCGGATTGAACATCGAGTGCGTCATGCCGAGCGGATCGAAAATATTCTGCTTCGCGAATACATCCAGCGTCTGTCCGGTCAGCCGATGCACGATTTCGCCGAGGAGCATGATGCTCAAGTCGGAATAAACCACGCGCGTGCCCGGTTCATATTCGAGAGGCGTTGCCATCGCGCGCGCGAGGATCGCGTCGGAACCCTTCGTGTCTTTGAAGAATTGGACGGTTGCCGGCAACCCAGCATCGTGCAGCATCAGATTGCGCACTGTGATGCGCGCCCGCCAACTGGGATTCGGATCCGATTTGGCAGCGTTCATGAACTCGGGCAAATAGCGCGAAACCGGCGCGTCGAGATTGAGCCGGCCCTGCTGCCACAGCATTTCGGCTGAAGTGGTGGTGACGATTACTTTTGTGACGGAAGCCATGTCGTACATGGTGTCCGCGTTCACCTTTGCCCACTTCGCGCCACGCGCGAGCTTCCCAAACGGATGAATCGCAACCTGGTCCTTCCAGCCGACTGCTACCACGCCGCCGGGGAATGCGTCGTTCGCTACGGCCTGATCGAGCAGATCGTAGGCGGGCTTCAGCCGGCCGGTCATCGATGCCGGCGCGGGCTGAATCGTCATTGGATTCGCCGCCAGAGCTAGCCCCGAACCGCGCGGTACGAGGTCAGGAACGGTGACCGGGAAATGGCCGGCAAAAGCGGCTTGTCCAAACAGGGCTTGCGCGGCGGCCTTCTGCGAGACATCGTTTGTGCTGAATTCGGAAATCCACGTCTTGGCGTCCGGGAATCGTCCGATCAGATAGGGACTGCCGAATCCGACGATCACCGTGGGCTTTCCCGTAGCGAGCATCTGCTCGACAAAATCGCGCTCGTCATCGGGAAAGGCAACGTTGCCCTTGCGATCCGCCACCCGGACGAACAGCGCGGCGATCGCGACGTCATAGGTGTTCGGAGGAGGCAGCTTCAGGCCGCTGACCGGAAAGAATTGCGTATCCGCGCGCAGGGCAGTCAGCGAGTCAACGCGCCAGCGAATTGCCGGCTCGAGCGTTTCGCCGGGATAGGGATCGGGATCACCGGATAGGGAGACGAGCAGCACGCGCATCGGCTTCGTGGCGTCCAGCGGCACAATGTTGTTCGCATTGCGCAGCAGCGTCACGCCGCGATCCGCGATTTGCTGGGATGCTTCCTCGTATTCCGGCAACGCGAATTTCTGGTTCACGCGCGGAATGTCGACGAAACGGTCCTTAGCGAGCCCCAATCGCTCCTTCGCTTCCAGAATGCGCCGGACGGATTCGTCGATGCGCTTCTCGGAAATGTGGCCGGCCTTCACAGCGCGTTCCAGCGCATCCATTGCAGCGTCGGGCACTGGCGGCATCAGCTCGACATCCGCTCCAGCTTCGACGGAACGTATTGCCGCATCGCCGGGCGGATAGAGATTGGTGACGCCGCCCATATCCATCGCGTCCGTGATGATGATTCCTTTGTAGCCGAGCTGGTCGCGCAGCAAGCCCGTCATGATGTTGTGCGAAAGCGTCGCCGGAACTTCCGGATTTGGCTCGAACGCAGGCACGGCGAGGTGCGCGATCATGATCGAGTCCACGCCGGCCGCAATTGCGGCACGAAAGGGGACTAGTTCGACGTGCTCGAGTTCATTGCGGTCGCCTGGCACGGTCGGAAGGGTGAGATGCGAGTCGGCATTCACGTTGCCGTGACCGGGGAAGTGCTTGGCGGTGGCCATGGCGCCATTGTCCTGCGCGCCGCGAATAAAATTCTTGGCATACTCGGAAACGCTGGCAGGATCCTCGCCGAAAGATCGCGTATTGATGATCGGGTTCAGGGGATTGTTGTTGACGTCCACCACCGGAGCGAAGATCCACTGCACGCCTGCCGCGCGCGCTTCGCGAGCGATGATTTTCCCTTCTTCGTAGGCAAGCCGCGGATTACCGGCTGCGGCCACGGCCATTGAGGCGGGGAAGGTCGTCCCTTCGTCGAGCCGCTGGCCCGTGCCAGCTTCGAAATCCGCGCCGACCAGCAGAGGCACTTTTGAGCGCCGCTGAAATTCATTCAAGATGACCGCTGTTGGATAAACTTCGCTGCGGTTAATGCCGAGCGGCCCACGCGTGGTGCCAATGATCACGCCGCCGATGTGATTGTCCTCGATCTCGTGGAGCATTTCCTGGTAGTCGGGGCTTTCGGTCGAGGTGAAGCGGCCGAAGTAATAGATCATAAGCATCTGGCCGATCTTTTCGCGCAGTGTCATGTGCGCGAGCGTGCTCTCGACCCATGCCGAACGCCGGGCAGTGCGAACGGGTTTCGTGCTGGACTTTTTCTGTGCGCGAGCAGACAAGCTCATGAGGAGAAAGATGACGAGCGCGAACCGCGCTGAATTCCGCATCTATATTGGCCCCGGTGACTCATATTGAGGACAGTGAATCCGCGGCACTATATAGCACACGGGTTGGTGCGGCGACAATATAGGGTGGCACTCAATGTTTCGTTCTCTGCGTCGCGGCTAGGGAACACATCTCATCAAACGAACGCACTTAGCGCGAAGAGACTACCTGGCGGGCGAGAAGCGGCTTAGCGGAGCGCGAGCGGCGATCTTCAGCGGCTTTCGCGTTGTACGCGGCACCGAGCAGGACAATGGTTGCGGTGAGGTACATCCAGGCTGCTTGCGTCCGTAGAGCAAGCGGCCCGGGTTATACGTCGAGTTGACTTTGAGGATCGGGAACGGGCCGGGATTGTTTGCGTGCTGGGACGATGCCCAAGATGAGGGCTATGCATACTGCAAATGCCCACAGCCCGTCGTGCAGATCGTGCCTTATCGCGAGCATTGCTCCACCGTACATCCCGAAAATCACGGCCAAGCCGATCATCATCTTCTTTCGCGTAGTCATGTTCTGTAGCTCTTTAGCAGCCTAAGCAGTACTGTTCTTCGCAGTTGTTATACTCAGCGATTGCTACGCCTTCACAGATAGCGGCAGCAATTGGAGAGGCTACTACGTACAGGGCACAGATCGCTACGGCTTGGGTGAAGACGTATGTACACTCGTTACAACGATTCTGGTCGCAGTTCCCATTCCCCCCAGTGACCTGCCGGTGGAAGGCTGCTTCGGTAAGACGCGGTTTTGCTACGTTCATGCTGGATGTTTCGCACGTTTTACAGGCGGACACCGCCTTACGTTCTGCCGGGGTCAGATTTTTCATCATATCAGCGTGGATTTGCGTGAGGATCGTACGCAGGTTTTCATGGAAATTCTTCCGTTCTTGCTGCGTCAGTCGACCGTTCGTGAGATCGGCTTGTGTGTTTGTGACTAGCGTTGTGCCTTGAGCGACAAGGGCGTTGCACGTCGCTGTCCGGCAGTAGAGCTTCACCGCTGACAAGTATTTTCCAGTGATGGTCAGAAGGTTCTTGAAATTTGCTCCCTGAGTGGCCGGTGCGCTTGTCGATGATGCTTGTGGTAATGGACTGGCGTTCGCAATTCGCTGACGAGCGGCCGCCCATCCGAGGGCAAAAAGCACGACCAGAGCCATGATCCCCACTAACGCTTTTCTCATTCAGTAGCTCCTTGTGCGGCTGAGATGCGGGACCGAAAACTGGCCCTATTTAACGGTCGTGGAAATTACATGTCAAGTTATATATGTAACAAACATATAGAACGTAAGTGTAATAAATTAAAATGAAAGGCATATTGATGTAACTTGCCGACTGCGGCGAACTTACGCCCCTAGTTCCTGCTGCAAAAGAAAGCAAGCCTGTCATAATCAAGTTTAGCCCGGGGCGAAATGCTTGAACGCAGTCTATGTCGGCCCCGATGATCCCGCTGGTAAGGACGGCAATCTCGCGTCAACGGTCCGAGTCGATTTAGCGGGAAGAGACCATTTGGCGCGCCAGGAGCGGCTTTGCCGAGCGCGAGCGGCGGTCTTCGGCCGCTTCCGCGTTGTACGCGGCGCCGAGCAGGACAATCGTTGCGGTGAGATACATCCATAGAAGCAGTCCAATGGCTGCGGCAAGGCCGCCATACACGATCGCGTACGGGACGCGGCGCATGTAGTACCCGAATACCACGTCAGACGCCCACCACAGGATCGTCGCCACCAGCGCGCCGGGCAAAAGTTCAGCGATTCCCGGATGGCCTGGGCGGCCAAGCCGGTAGATGATGATCAGCGCAATCATCGCAAAAAGAAAGATCGAGGCGGCGTAAACCACGTAGGAGAGCTGAGTGGCGAACTCCAATGAAACTCCCTCGCGATGAATGAACCAGAGCCGAACAGCTTTGCCGAATACGGTGAATGCCGTGACGATCAGAATGGGAACGATGGTCAGGCACAACATGACGAACGCTCGGATCTCGCGGCGCCAATAGCCGAACGAGACGGGGTCGCCTTCGATCATGCAAAAGCTTTCGATGAAGCCGACCATCACTTGCGAGCCGGCAAGAAGCATTCCGCCGAGGCCCAGATAAATCCACCGTTGTGGGTGAAGCGCCCGGCGAAGGAAATAGTCGGTGACCACTTGGGTGCTGGTGGAGGGAAGAATCAGATTCAGGTTATCCGGGATTGCACGGAGAGCTTCATGAAGAAACGATGTGCCGCTGATCAATCCGAGCGCAAACAGCAGGGTGGGAAAAAACGCAAGGAACATGTTGAAGGCGAGGGCCTGGCTGACGGTGACGCAGTCGGGAAAAATGCGCCCGCAACCAAGGACGAAGTATCGGATGATCTTTGGCACGTCCCAACCTACCTCAGCAACGGATGGACGCAGATCGGTCGCAGGGATTATACGGGACAACGCAAGTGCTGACGGCCTGGAACGGTTGCGATAGCGGTTGGCGGGCGATAGACTCGCCGGAACTGCTGAGAGGTGAAGAATGACGACGGCGGCGAAGCAAAGCGAATCGCGAAGCGAAGAAATCGTACGCAAGCACAAGGAGTTTATCTGGCCTGCGGTGACGAACTCCTACTCCAAGCCGCTCGTCGCCGATCACGCGTCGATGCAATATCTCTGGGACATTGAGGGCAACAAGTACCTCGACTTCTTTGGCGGCATCGTGACCATCGGAGTAGGGCACTGCAATCCCAAGGTCACGTCGAAGATCAAGGCGCAGGTCGATCGCCTGCAACACACCTCAACACTATTTCCCAACGAGCACATCGTCGCGCTGGCGGAAAAGCTTGCTCAGATCACGCCCGGAAAGCTCCAGAAGAGCTTTTTCACCAGCTCAGGGACGGAGGCCAACGAAGCTGCCATCCTGCTGGCAAGGATGGTTGGGCCGAGTTATGACGTCGTCGCGTTGCGGCATGCGTACGCCGGCAGTTCGATGCTGGCGAAATCCGTAACGGGGCAGGCGCCCTGGCGCAAGAGCGGCGTGATCAGCGTTGGGATTACGCATGCATTGAATCCATACTGCTACCGATGTCCTTTGGGGCTGAAATATCCCGATTGTGGCGTTGCGTGCGCGAACGACGTCGAGAATGTGATCCAGACCACAACCAGCGGATCGATTGCCGCTTTCATTGCCGAGCCGATTCAGGGCGTGGGCGGATTCATTACTCCGCCGCCGGAGTATTTCAAAATCGTTTACCGCATCGTGAAAAATTACGGCGGCCTGTTCATTTCCGACGAGGTGCAGACGGGCTGGGGCCGCACGGGCCGGAAATGGTTTGGGATCGAGCAGTGGGAAGTCACGCCAGACGTGATCACGTCGGCAAAGAGCATGGGAAACGGCGTGCCGGTTGGGCTGACGATCACGACGGCGGAGCTGGCCGACAAATTTCAGGGGTTGACGATCTCGACTTTTGGCGGGAATCCGGTGACTTCCGTCGCGGCGCGAGCGGTGATCGAAGTGATCGAGGAAGAGAATCTGCGAGAGAACACGTTCGTCGTGGGCGGGTATTTCCGTCAACGCCTGGAGGAATTGAAAGAGAAGTTTCCGCTGATCGGCGATGTGCGCGGCATGGGAATGATGCAGGCGCTCGAGTTGGTGAAAGACAGAACGACGAAAGAACCCGCGCCGGCCGAGACAGCGCATGTGCTGGAAGCGGCGCGGCGAAACGGCTTGCTGATCGGGAAAGGCGGACTCTATGGCAACGTGATCCGCATGGCGCCGCCGATGAATATCTCCAAAGCGGATGTGGACGAAGGCATTCGCCTGCTCGATAAGGCATTCAGCGAAGTGAATGCGTGAGCCACAGGCTAGGGTGGATCGTCATGCTATGATTGTCTGCGTTTCCGTTTCTCGCGTTTGCCGGCGGCGCGGTAGCCAAGTGGTAAGGCGAAGGTCTGCAAAACCTTTATCGGGAGTTCGATTCTCCCCCGCGCCTCCAGAGTCATCGCAACTCCAAAATCGATTGCCGCCAATAGACGGGCTCTGCAAACCGCTGCCGCGGTCGATGGCGACCGCAGTCCGGCGGAGGCGAGAGTTTCGATTCGCCTTCCTTTGATTCGTTTGGCTCGGCTGCGCTAAACTTTCTCCTTTCGTATCAACTGGAGACCGCGTCATGTTGGTAGTCATGCAAGCGCACGCCACAGAAGAGCAGGTTCGCGCCGTTTGCGACCGTATCGAGGAACTGGGTTACAAGGCCCTGCCCGTCCCGGGTGCAGGACGGACTGCCGTCTGCATCACGGGCAACAAAGGTGCGGTCGACGTCGGCTCGCTCGAATCGATGGCGGGCGTTATCGAATGCATTCCGGTCAGCAAGCCCTACAAGCTGGTCAGCCGCGACGTTAAAGAGGAGAACAGCGTCATCCGCGTCCCCACGCCTCTGGGTGACGTGGCGTTCGGCGACACGACGCTCGCGATTGTCGGTGGGCCTTGCGCGGTGGAAACGCGTGAGCAGACGTTCGCTGTGGCGAAGGGGATCAAAGCCGCCGGGGCGCGATTGTTTCGCGGAGGCGCTTACAAGCCGCGCACTTCGCCGTATAGTTTTCAGGGACTGGGCGAGCCGGGACTCGAAATCCTGAAAAATGTGCGCGAAGAGTTCGGTCTGGGCATCGTGACCGAAGCAATCGACAACGAATCGCTCGATTTAGTTGAAGAATATGCGGACGTGGTCCAGATCGGTGCGCGCAACATGCAGAATTTTTCGTTGCTGAAGCGCGCCGGCCGGTCGAAAAAACCGGTGTTGCTGAAGCGAGGGATGTCGGCCACGCTCGACGAATTTTTGATGGCTGCCGAGTACGTGATGTCCGAGGGCAACTACAAAGTGATTCTGTGCGAGCGCGGCGTGCGCACGTTTTCCGACTTCACGCGCAACACGCTCGACTTGAGCATCATTCCCGCTGTTCAGAAACGCAGCCATTTGCCGATTGTGGTCGATCCGAGTCACGGGACGGGCAAGCGGCACAAAGTGCTGCCGCTTTCACGCGCGGCAGTTGCCGCCGGCGCGGATGGACTGCTGGTCGAGGTGCATCACGATCCCGACCGGGCATTGTCCGACGGCATGCAATCGATTTTGCCGGAAGAGTTCGCTCGACTGATCGTTGAGGCGCGCGCGATCGCCGCTGTTCTCCATCGCACCGTGAATTAATTGTACCGACACCCACAGGCCCTCGCATAATGACTTGCTGTACAATCGACGCGGTCAAGTGTTTCCGTCCACAGCCAAGCTCGCAGGGCCGGTCCGCCATTCGGCGCCTGATCCAGATACGTTCGTTCTGACATGTGACAGAAGTTTGAAATGGCCTGTGCTGTTCTCGGGAATTGGATTGTTCCTGCTCGCCGCAGGCTTCTTGCTTCCGACGCCGCTCATGCTGATTTACTGTGATTTCCCGGGGGTGTGTGCCGTGGCAGTGGCAGTATACTTTGCGCTCTTGCGAGCGGAGGTTGTTCTCTCCAAGAGGGACCGCTGCATTGTCTTGCGGCCAATTTATCCACTGCTTCGCGCCCCGACGATCCGAATCAGCTTCTCCGAAGTTCGAGAGTTTCTTGTCGAAGCCGAATTCGAGTTAGGCGAAGGAGAACCTTTCGTGTGGCACCTCACTGCCGTAACGACCGATGGCAAACAGAACCGACTCACCTGGCATTTTACGCTGCCACCGATTCGGCTTGCGGCTGAAGAAGCCTCTCGAATCACAGGGAAGCCGTTTCGCGAAGAGCCCGATCCGTGGAAGTCCAGCACTTGGAGCCGCTGGGGCTACAATTTCCTCAGTTGAATTTGCGAGACTACTCGAATGGCGCGAATCGGACGATCAAAGGCTTGGCTCGGGTGGAGCAGCGGTAAAGACAGCGCCTGGGCGCTGCATACCGTTCGCCAGAGCGGCGAATTTGAAGTTGTCGCGCTGTTGACAACTGTAAACAGCACCTACCAGCGCGTTGCGATGCACGCCGTTCGCGAAGTCCTGGTTGAAATGCAAGCGGACGCCGCGGGACTGCCGCTGGTGAAAGTTCCGATTCCATCGCCCTGTACGAACCAGGTGTACGAACAGGCGATGGGAGAGGCGATGGCCCGCGCTCGCGCGGATGGTGTCATGCACGTTATCTTTGGCGATTTGTTCCTCGAAGACATCCGCGCGTATCGCGAAAAGCAGCTTGCGCGCTGCGGCATGACTCCGATTTTTCCGCTTTGGCTCAGGGACACGCGCCGCCTGGCGGAAGAGATGATCGCCGGCGGGCTATCCGCGTTTCTTACGTGCGTTGATCCGCGAAAGCTCAACCGCGGTTTCGCCGGACGTCGTTTCGACGCGCATCTCCTTCGCGACTTGCCGCTGGCTGTCGATCCGTGCGGAGAAAACGGCGAATTCCACACGTTTGCGAATGCCGGGCCGATGTTCTCGCGGCAGATCGCGGTATCGGCGGGCGAAATTGTGGAGCGCGATGGCTTCGTGTTCGCCGATCTGCTGCCTGCGGTGGGTGCGATGCACAGCGCTTAGGATCGAACCGTCGGGCCGCCGCTGTACGGTGGTCGCGCGGCGGCTGACGACGTACTTCTTATCCTGGCGAAATTGTCTTCGAGAGAAATCGTAGATGCGAATCGTTTCGCTGTTACCGTCCGCGACGGAAATCCTTTTCGCACTCGGGCTGGGCGATTCAGTTGTCGGGGTGACGCACGAGTGCGATTTCCCTCCGGAAGCCGCGAAAAAGCCTGCGCTGATCCGTCCGCGTGTCGATCCTGCGGCTGCGCCGGCGGAAATCGACCGGCAGGTGTCAGACGTCGTGCAACGCGGCGAAAGTGTTTACGCCGTCGACGCGGAGCTTCTTGCCTCTCTCGCGCCCGACCTGATCGTGACACAGGATTTGTGCCACGTTTGCGCCGCTTCGCCCGATGATCTGGCAACGGCGCTGACACGCTTGCCGAAGCAGCCGCGCGTGTTGTCGCTCGCTCCGCATTCGCTAGCAGATGTTTGGGACGACATCCGCCGCTTGGGCGAAGCAACCGGGCGCAAACGCGAGGGCCAGGCGCTCGCCATGACCTTGCAACAGCGCGTCGCCGCGATCGAGATGAAAGCAACGCAGATGAAGACGGCGCAACATGCGCCGCGGCCGCGCGTCGTATGCCTGGAATGGCTCGACCCGTTCTATGTGGCCGGCCACTGGGTTCCCGAAATGGTGGCAAAAGCAGGGGGCGACGATGTTCTTGGTCGTGCCGGCCAGCCGTCATTTCGCGTCAGCGCGGAGCAGGTGGCGGAATCGGCCGCGGACGTGATCATCGTAATGCCGTGCGGCTACAATCTGGCGCGCGCAGCGCGGGAGTCAAAAGAGCTCGGTTTCCCTCAAGGGTGGAGCACTCTTCCCGCCATCCGCGAGAAGCGCGTGTTTGCTGTTGATGCAAACAGCCATTTCTCCCGTCCGGGACCTCGTTTGGCTGATGGAGTGGCCGTCCTCGCGACGATCTTCCAAGCGGGCTGCGATTTCGGGACCGTCCCGCAAGCGTCCTTCGTTCGAATCTAAAGTCCCGTCGAGAAACATTTCGGTTGTGGGCCAGCTGTCCAGCAGTACCATTGCCGCGCGCTGCGTCCAAATATAGGATTCCTATATTCCATGACGAAAACAATCAAGAGCGGCATCCGAGCAAAGATCGCGCGCGGCAGCGCCGAGCTGGCGATTCTGTCCCTTCTCGCGAAAGACTCTCTCTACGGGTTCGAAATCGCGAAGCGGATCGAGGAAGAATCCGGCGGTGCGCTCAAATTCAAGCTCGCATCGCTTTATCCCATGCTTTACGAGCTGGAAAAGCGCGGCTGGGTCAAGGGTCAATGGCAGACCAATCGCGCAGGCCGTGACCGCCGCTATTATTCGTTGACGCCTGCTGGACGCAAGCAGCTCAAGCCACTGCGGCGTGAGTGGCATTCGTTCTTCCAGGCGTTGGATCGGCTTGCAGGAGTTTCCGATGCCTGACTGGCGCCGCATCGTGAGCGAAAAACTCGGGCGCCTTCGCTTGCCTACAGCGCAGAAGGAAGCGATTGCCGCTGAGCTGGCCAGCCATTTGGAGGAGGTGTACGAAGAACAGCGGCAGCTAGGATCGCCGGCACCACAAGCTTTCGATGCGGCGCTCAGCGAGGTGTTCGACTGGACTGAACTCACGCGCCGAATCCATAACGCAAAACGCGAGGAGCGAATCATGAACGATCGCACAAGGCAGTTGTGGCTGCCGGGACTGGCAAGTTTTTGGGCCGCCATGATCTACGATGCCGCAGTGCAGTGGCTGGGTTTTGGACATGGAGATGCGCCCCTCCGCTTCGGGCCCTATCGTGTGCCAGGAGTTAACTATGTCGTGTGGCTGATTGCCGCGTTCGCTTGTGGCGCCTTGGGAGCCTATTTGTCGCGGCGAGCTGGCGGCGCGCGTTCAACACGTACTGCAGCGGCACTGTTCACCTCTGTTGTGCTGCTCGTGGCGGTCGTGATCGTGATCACGATCGGCGCGGTGGGTCGCGCGACTGGGCTTGCATTTACAACGCTCGATTTCACGCTGCTAATTCAGCCCCTTGTAATGGTAATCCTGATCCCGAGCGCCGCAATGCTCGTGGGCGCGCTGCCATTTCTGGCTGGGACAAACCTCAAACCCGCTAAACTCGAGCAATCTAGCTAGCCTTCGGCTCGGTCGTAACGGCGCGGTCACGCCATTTGCGATAGAACACGAGGCCGAAAAGCATCATGCCCAAGCCGACGCCCGACGGGATCGGTTTCTGGATGCATGTATTCACGGTGAGCGCGATTGCGCCAATGATGAAAAGAATCGGCACGACAGGATAGCCCCAGGTGCGATACGGTCGGACGAGGTTTGGCTCGTTCTTGCGCAAACGCAGGAGCGCATACGTCTGCAGGCCGTAGAAAATGAAAACCGTAAAAATATAAAGGGAATACAGACTCTCGAACGTTCCGGTAAGCGCGAGAAGGGACGCAATGATTCCCTGGAAAATAAGCGCGCGAATCGGTGTGCGGAATGTTGGATTTACGTTTCGCAGGCCGCGAAAGAAAACGCCATCCCGCGACATGGCATACGGCACGCGCGCGTTCGTGAGGATCGAGGAATTCAGCGTACCTAGCGCGCAAATAACCATCGCGATCGTCAGCCAGTTGGCGGCGCTGCTTCCAGTCGCCCGTGCAATCAAATCCGACGCGACCACGCCCGACGTCAGGATCTTCGAAAACGGCAACACCAGGAAGCACGCGAGGCTCATGGCGAAATAAAGCGCGCAGACCACCGCGACGCCGGCGATGAGGGAAACAGGAATATTGCGTCCCGGGTTTTTGATCTCCGAACCGACAAACGTCAGGTTGATCCAGCCGTCGTAGGCCCACAGCGCGCCGACCATGGCGGTCAGGAAGCCCGAAAGTCCGCCAACGGACACGCCCGCAGACGCAGCTACAGCATGGCTCGCGTGGAAATTCGCCCACGTGCCGCGGCCCAGAAAGAATCCGATGGCAATTACGGCCGCTATTGCCGCAACTTTGATGATGGTGAGCACCACCTGCACGCGCCCGCCAAGCCGTACGCCGAGGCAGTTGATGAATGTGATCGCCGCGATCGCGACCGCCGCGCCCGGTTGCGCCCATGTGAATGCAAACGCGTACGGATGGCTCGAAAAGGGCAGTGTGAAATGCCACACGAAGAGCGGCTTTCCAACCACTGGAAACAGGAAACCCACGAATCGCATGAAGCCGGCGGAAATGGTTCCGATAGAAGCCGGCGCGCCCAAAAAGCAGTAGATCCATCCGAAGAGATATCCCCAAACGGGGCTGAAGCCACGATTCAGGTAGGCGTAAGTTCCCCCGGCTTCGGGCAATGCCGCGCCAAGTTCGGCGACAGAAAGCGCGCCAAACAGTGTGAGCGCGCCACCGACCACCCAAACCAGCATGACGATGCCAGCTGAACCAGTGTCGCGCGCCATTTCGGCCGGCACGATGAAAGGGCCGGTGCCGATCATCGTGCCAACGACGATCGCAGCCGCCGCCCAGCCGCCGAGGCCGCGCACGAGGTCTCCCGCGCCTCTCGCGCCGGGCGTGCCTCCGCGCGTTCCTCCGGCTCCGACGGATTCTTTTGCTATTCCCACTCTCTATGACCTTTGCGCGTGCGAATCACAGGTGCGTTTCTCCGATGCGAATCGGGGCGGCGATTTCGTTGGGGTTCATCGATTCTCGTCCACTTCCAGAACCGGTTGCGCACTCGTTTTCGCATCCGGCCAAAATGTGCTGGCCACGGAGCCGATCGTGAACGTCACGACAGTTCCGGCCAGCACGTACCACGTCCACGCGAGCGGTACGTGCAGCAACTGCACGGCGATCATGGTCACAATTCCCACAACGAAACCGATCATCGCGCCATTTTCATTCGCGCGGCGATTCCAGGTGCCGAGCAGAAAGACGCCAAGCAGGCCGCCGTAAGTGATTGATGCGATGGTCAGTCCCGCGACCAGCACAGGCCCCCAGCGAATCAGCCCGAGGGCGCAAAGCACCACGCCCCAGGCCAGCGTCATCATGCGCGAACGGCTCAGCGACTGCGCCATGCTCGAACTGCGCCGTGCCCCGCCCAGGTCCATCATGCTCGACGAAGCAAGCGAGTTCAACGATCCGCTGGCGTTTGACATCGCAATTGCAAAGATCGAAGCGAGCACAAGCCCCGCCACTCCAACGGGCATTCCGCGCACGATAAATTCTGGGAAAATGCGATCGGGATCGCTGGTCGGCAGCAGCGCTCCCACGTGACGAACATAGACGAACAGCATCACTCCAATCACCAGAAATAGAGCGAATTGAACGAATATGATCACGCCGCTCACAAGCAAAGCCGTTTTGCTGTCGCGCTCGTTGCGAGCCGAAAGCAGGCGCTGAACGATCGTCTGGTCTGTGCCGTGGCTGGCCATCGTCAGGAATGTGCCGCCGAGGATGCCCGACCAGAACGTGTAGCTCTTTGTCAGGCTGAGCGAAAAATCGAACATCGAAAGTTTGCCGCCCGACGCAGCCGCAACGTGCGTCACCGTGTGCCAGCCGCCCGGAATCCGGTGAAGCAGAAGGAAGAACGCCACCACGGATCCGGTCAGGTACAACACAAACTGGATGAAGTCTGTCCAGATCACCGCCCGCATACCGCCTTCGAATGTATAGAAGAGCGTGAGCACGCCAACGATCGCGATCGAGATACGCTCGCCCGTTCCGAAGGCGACGCTCACAACTTTCCCAATAGCCGCGATGCGGACGCCTTCCGCGAGCGCGCGCGTCCCCAAAAATACGACCGATGCGGCCGACTTCATGCGGTCGCCGAAGCGCTTTTGCAAAAGTTGGTAGGCCGTGTAGAATTCGCCCTGAAAATATTGCGGAATCAAAACCACGCAAAGAATTACGCGGGCGATCAAGTATCCCAGTACGAGTTGCAGAAACCCGAGATTTCCGCCGAATGCGATTCCTGGTGTGCCGATGATCGTAAGAGTGGACGTTTCCGTGGCGACGATAGAGCACGAAATGGCCCACCATGGAGACGTCCGGCCGCCGAGGAAGTAGTCGCGCAGGTTCTGTTGTCCCTTGCGGAAGAGCGCCCCGAACGCGGTAATGCCCGCTAGATATAGAATGAGGATGACGAGATCGATGGGCCTGATGTGCATAGGGTCGTCTAATGAGTCGCGGGATGCTAACCGCGCGTTCGGAACCGTGTCAATACGCGTGAGAGCGCTGTGAGACGACTCCAATGAGGCCGCTGCGCATCTTCGTCACGCGATCGCGAGCAAACTGATCTATGACCGAACGAGATTCGACGTCCGAGGCCTCGTATTTTCTCGGTTTTGACGGCGGCGGGACCAAAACCGAATGCGTTCTCGCCGATAGCAACGGCCAGATCCTTGGTCGTGCGACGACCGGGCCTTCGAATCCTCTGCGAGCCGGGCATTCGCGTGCCTGCCTTTCGCTGAGAGATGCTGCGGACATTGTCCTCAATCGGCAGAAAATCACCTCGAATGATATCCGTGGCATCTGCGCCGGGGTTGCTGGTGCCGCTCGGAGCCCCGTCGCCCACGAGCTGACGGCCTTCCTGCAGGGAAGTTTTCCACGCGCCGAAATCGAGGTGACTACCGACATTGAAATTGCATTTGAGGCGGCGTTCGACTCAGGCCCCGGAATTATCCTCATCGCAGGCACAGGTTCGGGCGCTCTTGGCTGCGACTCGGCCGGGCGGCGCGAACGCGTTGGCGGCAAAGGGCCGTGGTTCAGCGACGAAGGTAGCGCGTTCGACATTGGCCGGCGCGCGGTTCAATCGGTTTTGCTCGCTGACGAGAATCGCGGTCCGGCAACTACACTCTCGGCGCGGCTGTTTCAGCACCTTCAGACGAACGATTGGAATGGTGTGCTGGATCAGGTGAGCAAATCACCGGACAGCGTGTTTCCTCTGGTTTTTCCGCTCGTCGCGGAACTTGCCGAATCCGGCGATTCCGTTTCTCGCGAAATCTTGTCAGCAGCCGCAGTGACGTTGATAGCTCTTGTACGGAGCGTCGCCGAACAACTGGGGTGGGTGGGAGAGAAGTCACGCGCGGGCAGCGCCCCAAAAGCGATCCCGGTCGCGCGCGTTGGCGGGATGCACGGCCGCTCGAAATTTCTGGATGATGCGATGAATGAAGAAATGGCACGCGCTGTGCCGGGCTGGAAGCACGTTGAGCTATCGATGACGCCTGCCGAAGCTGCCGCGCGTATGGCTGTTCGCACGAAGGGAAATGCCGCGCCAACCCGATGAACGTAGCGCAGACTCTGCCGATCGCCGATCGCCCGAGCAGATCGGCGATGAACTCGGGCGCGTGCGTGCGGCCAGCGGCGATGAACTGAACGTCCTGTTGCACGATCCAAACGAAGCGGTGTTGCTTGCCCTGATTGAGAATCCGAGCCTCGGCGAGCCTCACGTGACAAAGCTGCTTGAGCGGCTCGACCTTTCGGGGAACGTGTTGAACGCGATTGCCGCGAACAAGAAGTGGCTCGCGAGCGAAGGCGTTCGGCTGCGACTCGCTCAGCATCCGCATACGCCCAAGCGGATTGCGCTGGGTGCCGTGCGCGAACTGTACCTTTTCGACCTTGTGCGTCTGAATCTTCTGCCCTCGGCTCCTGCGGACATTCGCCGCGTCGCAGAGGAGATTATTCTGACGCGCATCCCTCATCTGCCCGTCGGACAGAAGCTGACGCTCGCGCGACGCGGGCCATCTCGTGTTGCGGGCGCTCTTCTCGCCGAAGGCCATCCGCAGGCGCTCACGCTTGCATTGCAGAACGCCTTCCTGACAGAAGCGCAAGTCCTGAAAGTGCTTGCGAAGCCCGGCGTTCCAGAGCGCGTCGTGGCCGCCATCGCGCAACATCGGAAATGGTCGGTGCAATACAACGTTCGCGTCGCCCTGCTTCGGAACCCGCACACGCCTGTGCCATCGATCCTTGCATTCCTGCCGCACCTCACGCTGGCGGACTTGAAGGACTTGGCGGCTTTGCAGGGGTTGTCAACGCATGCGAAGAATTACATCGAGCGGGAACTGCAGCGGCGGCGCGGCGGAGTGCATGAGCGCGAAAACTAGAGGATAATCTCTACCCAATGGCTGAACGAAAGAAAGTGCAAACGCGATGGATGATTCTGGTCGGCGCGATCGTCTTTATCGGCGCGCTGGTGCATTTCACGTTTCAGCAGACGCGCCTGGAATATCAGGTCTGCATGAATTTTGCGGGCGGCTCGCACTGCGCTACGGCCAAGGGCGCCAGTGCCGACGATGCGATCCGCAGCGCGAAGAACATTGACTGCGGGCTGCTAGCGAATGGCCGGGACGCGAATATCCAGTGCATGGGCGCTCCCGCGTCAATCACCGAAATCAAATGACTTCCGCATCGGCGAGAGGTCCGGGCCGAAAAACAGATGCAGCTCAACTATTTCCGGGGCCAGACGAACGGTTGCGGGACGGGTCTTCCTAGCATTCGCAAGCACATCATCAGCTGAGCGCGATGATGGACCTCGTGCTCGTTGATGCCGAACAGGATTACGCTGACCCTTCGCCGGAAACCGAGCCCTGGGTGCGTGCGCTCCTCTTCGAAAATCGCGGCTGGAGTTGCCGAAACGGCCTGGAGGGTTTCCCAATGGACGCGATCGAGGTTGGTCAACTCGTTCTCTAGCGAGCCTGGCATGCCCAAGACCGCAGGTAAACCTCCGGGGATTCGAGCCTCGTAATACGCGAAATTTCCGTCGAGTGCGACGCGCCGCACGCCTTCTTCAGACACCCAAAGGTGCCGCAACATCTCGCCGATGCTCAGCGCGTCCTTGGAAGGCCGCCATTGCATGTCTTCAGGGTGGAGCAGCGGAAACACGTCCGCGCTCCGCTTCCGGATGGCCTTCTTTTGCTTGAGGAAGAATTCCTGCAGTGTCATACGCGAATTATACTCAGCCTTTTGATCGGGTTCCGGTGTCTAAGGTAGGATGGAAGAGGGGCATTCGTGTGTGTGAACCGCGCCTACGTGCGGCAGGCAGGCTCTAACTCCGCACTACAAATTCGGATTTTATCGTTTTGAACGGCTCGATGACACGCTGTCTGAACTGTGGGGCCGAACGCGGGCAGGACGTGTGCGACGCCTGCGGGCTGCCGTCTTCGCTCGCCGAATTGGCATTGCGGAAGCGGCTGTTGAATCGGACGGCATTTTTCCTTCTGGGAGCAATCGCGTTCGTCGCGGCGAGCGTGCGTTATCCGGCGCTCGAAATCGACGGCATCCTGATCTTTATCGGCGTCCTGTTTTTTTTCACGCTGGGATTTGCCATTTGGGTGGAAAGACGCGCGTTGAAGCACCAGGAAGTTGAGGCGTTGAAGCGCATTTATTACGGGCTGATCCCGGTTCCGTGGCTGCTGGCGCTGGTGCTGTTGGCCAACGGCGTACTCGATCACTCGCGCCCCGAGGTTGAACCCAGCCGGGTGATCGGCAAGTTCTCGATGCCCGGGCCGATTCCGATGCACCGGCTCATCGTGAGTTCATGGCGCGACGGGCATGGCGTCGAACGCCTTGCTGTAGGCGTGCAGGATTTCGACCGGTTTAATGTGGGCGATCCGATCAATGCGGAAATCGGCGGCGGGCTGATCGGAATTCCGTGGGTCCGTGGCGTTTCGTCCCGCTGACGTCCAGATTGGAAGAGCTTATCTGGATGCGGCCGTTGAAATTTGCCGCCTAGTAGAATGGGCGCAGGTCGGGCATGTGCGGAAGCTCAATGTCGAGCACGCGGCCGTAATCGCCGAGCGTCAGCTGGATCGATTCAGCGGGGCCAATATCGCGCGTCGTCCAACCCCTGCTGACAATCTTCTTCGGCGACGCCTGCAGATCGTCGCTTTCGAAATCCTTCCCGTCCGCGTGTAAATCGGTTGGAACCACGCCATAGACGAGCTTTGTTTTTGCGTTCAGGACGAGATAGCGATGGCCGAGGAGAATAAGAACCAAGTTCGCTTGCTTCTTCTTGTCAGGCTGGTAGACGCTCCAGGTAAGAGGAGGTTTGCCGTCCAGCTTCAGGATTGCGCCGTCCACGGGCTTCCAATGAATTCGCCCCGAGTCGCCCCGGGCAAATGACGCAGAACTCAGTGCGCAGCTGAGCGCGACCAACACCCCCAGCCGGACGGCGAGCGTAATAAGCTGCCTACGCAGTTGGAAGCCATCTGACATTCGCGCCAGTCTCCTGCCTTCATTCTAAAACAAGCCTTAGTAGATCGACGACTCGCGCTTTCGTCCCGTGTAATCGACGTAGACAATTTTGATCTCCGAGTAGAAGTCCAGCGCGCTGCGGCCAACTTCTTTCGGTCCGACGCTTGTACTTTTCGTTCCGCCAAACGGAACATGGGCCTCACCGCCGACTGTCGGCGAGTTAACGTGGACCATGCCTGCCTCGCTTCTCTCCACAAATTCGAAAATCTTGTTTGCATCTGCCGTATAAACCGAGCTGGTGAGGCCATAGCGTACGGAATTTGCCGCCGCGACCGCCTCGTCGAAATTCTTCACGCGGATAACGCTGAGGACGGGCCCGAAAATCTCCTCCTGCGCGATCACACTTTCCGGAGGGACGTGGTCGAAAAGTGTCGGAGCGACGAACCAACCTTTGTCATATTTCGAACCACTGAGACGCTCGCCGCCGCACTTCAGCTCGGCTTCCTTCTTCCCGATTTCGATGTAGCGCACAACCGCATTCATCTGGCCCTCGTCGACCAGCGGGCCCATGTCGACGGCAGGATCGAGCCCGTCACCGACCACAAAATTCCCGGCACGTTTGGCGAGCATCTCGACCCATTCATCAGCCACGCTTTCTTCGACGATCACGCGGCTCGTCGCGGTGCAGCGCTGTCCCGTCGACGCGAACGCGCCAAACAGAGCGGACTCCATCGCCAGGTGCAGATCGGCGTCCCGCAGGATCACGACAGGATTTTTCCCGCCCATTTCGCACTGCACTTTTTTCGACTCGCTTGCGCCAGTGGCGTACAGATCGCCGCCCACCGAATTCGATCCTGTGAAAGAAACCGCCTGAACGTTCGGGTTCGTGACAATTTCGTCTCCGACTTCTTTTCCGGAGCCAGTCACAAGATTGAGTACGCCGGCCGGTAGCCCTGCCTGTTCAAGCACCTGCACGAGGCGCATCGCGCAAAGTGGCGTGAGCGTGGCCGGCTTAAAGACGACAGTGTTCCCGCAGACGAGCGCGGGAGCGATTTTCCAGACGGGAATTGCGAGCGGAAAATTCCACGGCGTGATCACACCGACGACTCCCACCGGCTGGCGGATCGTGTAAGAGAAATTTTTTGGCAGTTCGCTGGGCAGCGTCTCGCCCGTCAATCGCCTTGCCTCGCCGGCCATGAATTCCATGATGTTGATCGAACGCTGGACCTCGCCGAGGGCGTCCTTCAACGCCTTGCCCTCTTCGCGCGTCAGCAGGCGGGCCAACTCGGTCTTTTGTTCGTCCATCAGGCGCGCTGCTTTGAACAGAATGCTTCCGCGGACCGGCGCGGGCGTTGCGCGCCAAGCGGAGAGAGCTGCCTTCGCCGCGCCAATGGCGTCTTTTGCTTCCTCTCCTGTTGAAAGCGCCACGCGCGCGACGAGTTCATCCGTATTCGCGGGATTTCGTCGCTCGACGATCTTCTGCGATTTCGACTCGATCCACTCACCGTTGACGTGGTTTCTGCAAATCGCTCCCGCTTCCGCCGCCGTAGCCATGCCTATTAGCCCCTTGCTGAAAAATTGCCCTGCGTGCAGGCGCGCCTCGATGAAAACGGGCCGTCGGATTCCGCGGTCGCAGTCTATGCCCATCGACGGAAGAAGAAAAGGTGAGGGCTGGGCGAACTGGCGACGCAAGGCCACGATGCCAGAGCGCGTGTCTTGCTTATCGCGTGTCGTTACTTTGACTTGTTCGCGAGTTCCTGTTGCAGGAGATTCTCGACAATCGGCTTCAGGAGATCCTTCGCCAGCAGCTCGTGGATCTGCGGTTGCAGCTTTTCGAGCAGCCGATTGACGACCGCATCGACGGATGGCGGCTCGACTGGATCAGCGGCGTGTGACCCCTCGCTCGCCGAAGCGGGCTCGAAGGGGGCCGGTGGAGGAGGCATCAGAAACGGAATGTCGGCTATCGCTTCGCGATTGGGCGGCGTAGTTGTGGGAATGCGCTCGCTGGACGCGTTCGCTGGGATCGCAGATTCGGAAGTCACCGCAGGCTCCGCGGCGGCGTCGGGCAAAGGAGGCGCAAATATCGAGTCGAGATGTTCCTGCCTCGTAGCGTCGTTCGACGAATTGCGGTCCAGTCCGCGTGGCAGAGACGAAGTGCTCGTGGCCTCGTCCCGCGCGCTTTCAGCGTCGGTAGAGAAGACCGGCTGTTTCCGATCTTCGCTCGTTGGCTCCTCTTCGCCAGAAGAAGCCTCGATGTAGGATGGCGGTTCGTATACAGGATCAGGCCGCGTTTCTGGCCCCGTTCCGGATGCTGGCTTCGCTGTAAAACCCGCAGAGAACTGCGACCGCTCTTGATCGTTCACGTCCGCCGGCGAAGCGAGCAGGTTGCCCACGGTGTCGGCAGAGAACGTCGAAACGGTCCCCTGCGACAGTCCCGAGTCATCGAGGGTTGTAGGATTCGCCGCAAACCAGGATTCGGCCGGTGGCGCGTTGGGAACTTCTCGCAATTCGTGCGCGAAAAAGTTGCTCTCAGATTGTGAAGGTTGCCCGGGCTCGTCGGTTTCAGATGTCGTTGGCGCTGCTTCCTGGCGCTCCGTATGTGACGGCAACGCTGCGACAATGCGTTCCAACGGTGGTGGCAATGGTGCTTCGGGTGGGGCAAAAGCGGGCTCCGGTGTCCTGGCGAGCGGACCTGATGCGGCCGATACGGCCTGGGAACTGGACCCGGCGGCCTGAGTATTTTTTGCGTCTCCAGATTCGCCATCGGGTGCCTTGCCGCGACGGAACTTGCCCAGCAGCGCAGACATCCATCCATCTTCGGCATATTCTGATGGCGAAGGCAGCGGGTCCATCTCAGTCGAGTGATCCGGCTGGGCCTCGGCAGCAGGCGAAGATTGTTCGGGCTGCGCAGGCCGGTCGGGCTCTTTATGTCCGGAGAATCTGGATTTCGTCGCGGAGTCGGTTGCCGTCGGCGGCGTTGTAAAGCCAATCGGATGCGAGGAGGTCTCCTCCTCGACTGTCGTGAACGCAGGCACGGAATTTACCGGAGGCACGGAAGCGCGTGGCGCTTCCTGCGGGGCGGGATCAGGGACCGAGACACGCTTCGCGGAAGCATTCTGCTCGGAAGGGAAGGCCACAGACGAGAAACCCTCGTCGGGCGTAATTGGTTTGCTGTTCAAATCATCGGGGATTTCGAAATCCGCAGCGCCGCGGCGCCAGTCGCGAGATGTGGTGGCGTGATCGAAGTCTTCTTCGGATTCCGGCCGCTTGAGCGAGAAGCGAGGACGCGAATCCGATTCCTCTTCGTCCTCCGATTTTTCTATCTTCTTTTTCTCAAAGCCGTAAATCAGGGCGGCTTCTTCGGGCGAAGGCTCTGGAAAATCCGGGAGTGGTTTGGGAGTCACGCGAGCGGGGGGCTCCAGAGCGATTGCTGGAAGCTCGGGCTCCGCAACCGGCGCCGGCGTTTCGCGCGCTTTCTCCATTTCCGCGGCGACGTGGGGATTCTTCTCCAGCGCCGAAGTCACCATGGCGATCAGCGGATCAGGCGGAACGAACGGTTTTTTCAGGACGCCATCGGCTCCTACGCGCCTCGCTTCCTTCTCGTCCAGCGGATCGAACGCGCCGACCAGCAGAATTACCGGCACGTGAGAGAAGCGTTCGTTCGTCTTCACGAACTCGCATACTTCATACCCGTTGCGAACGGGCATGAACACGTCGGCCAGCACAAGATCGGGCGACAGGTCGGGAATGCGCCGCACGGCAGCTTCGCCGTTGCCGACGGAAACTACGTCGATCCCGCGCTCCTCGAGCGCTAACGCGACCATCTTCTGAATGTTCGAATTATCGTCGGCGACTAAGATTCTTGGCACTGACTTCCCCTTTGGCTTTGCCGCTTTTCGCAGCGCCGCGGAATCAACCCGCAGCAGCAGAACCTGCGCCGCCGCACGGCGAATGCGCAGAGCGACACGCCTGCCCGCTACCTATTGCTAACATTCGCCCTTATGGACGTCAACGAAGTCAAGGGACAGGAGTGCTTGAGAGGTTAGCAGGACGAAAGGGCAGGGAAGTCAGAGGCCGAGGAGATCAAAGCAGCAAAGCAGCAAAGCAGGTGGGGGAGAAAGCGAAACTGGAGGAGTAAGCAAAACCCCCGCGAGGAACGGGCGCGAAGCAGGGAACAGAAACAAAAGCCTTTTAGAGGCGCAGCCGTAAAGGCAACCTATTCACCCACTTCTTGCCTTATCCTTTCCGGGCCCTTCGCCTCCGCTTTACCAGGGAATGACCTTCTTGATTCCCTTCTTTTTCTTGCTGCTGGATTCGCTCGAATTGTCGACCTTCGGTGTTTTGTACTTTTTGTCCTTTTTATCCTGCGCGGATGGATCCTGCGCCGCGGAGCCATTGGCCGCTGGAGAAGTGGAAGTTGCCTGAGCTGCTGGCTGAGGCTGAGACTTGCCCGCAACGGGAGCAACCGACGTGGATGCAGGCTCGGAATTCGTATTTGGCGCAGCCGTAGTAATCACCGTGCCGCCCAGGGTCGAGAGGCCGGATGGAGCGTCGGCTGCCGCTGCGCCGGACGAATCGGCGGCTGGCTGCTCCGACCCTGCAGTTCCGGTGGATGGCGTCGACTGGGAGGTGGGAGCCGCGTCCGTTCCAGTTGTCGGCGAAATGATCTGGGCTCCGACGCCGGTTCCCTGTGGCAGGTCGGGGGACGCAGTGTTCGCGTCCACCGGCGTGCCGTCGTCCGCCGGTGGCGCACGGAGCGGCGCGCTGAGTTGCTGATTGGCGAGTTCGAAATCGGGACCTGTGGCCCCTTGTTTCAAAACGTCGCGAGCGGAAATGACGTCCGTGGGCGCTGTCAGGGTAGGCAGACCGAAGCGAGCGGCGTCCGTCACGGATGGGCTGGATTTAAGAAGCGCCAGCGGCGATTTCAGGAAAGCGAACGCCGTCGACTCACGATGCCCATTGTCATACAGCTGTTCGCGCTTCATCCGTTCCATCGCTTCCGGGTCCGGCGCAGGCACCTTCATGCCCATGCCCGTGAGTCGTGATTTGGCCCGGTCAGCGAATGCGGAGAGAGGATAATTTTGGAGGATGCGGTTGTAACACTCGGCAGCCAAGTCAGCCCAATGGTTCTTCTCGTCCTCATTCTTGGAGGCACGCTTGGCGCGCTCGTAGACGTTGGCGAGCATCCAGAGCGATTGATCGGTCTGGCTGTAGAGCGGATATCGCTCGACGAGCTCCATTAACCGCGCTGCGGAGGCTGGATAATCCTGCTTCAGGTAGTAGAACTTTGCGACGCGGAATTCTCCGTCCGCAACTATTTCCTGGACGTCGCGAAGATGCTGTTCCGCCTGCGGGACCAGAGGACTCTTGGGGTACTTCAGCAGAAACGTCTGAAACTCCTGCTCCGCCTCGAGAGCCTGGGAGTTATCGCGGTCAGGCTTCTCCATCATTCGGAAATGCGCCATGCCGATTTGCATCTGGGCGTAGGCGGCTTCGTCGAGGAAGGGGAAAAAGATGATGAAATTCTTGTATTCCTCGACGGCCTGCGTCAGGCCGGATATGCCGCCTTCCTTGTAATAGGAATCAGCGGTGGCCAGCTTGGCTTTCGCGAGATATTCGCTGTCGGGATACGTATTGATCAGGGCTTGCAAGGAAAGGCGGCCCTCTGTGTAGTGGCCCTTCTTGATGTCGAGCAGGGCGCGCGCGTAGAGCACTTTGTCGGGGGCGACAGACGGGCCAGTAGCCGGGGCGGCGGGCTGCTTCTTGTCTTCTTTGACGATGTGAACCTTTATCTGCTTCGCGTGATGGGTCGGCGTCTGGGCGCTTTGCTTCTTCTTCTTATTCTTTTTTTCCTGTTCTTGCTTTTTCTGCTCTTGCTTCTGGGCATTTGCCGCGTCTGCCTGGCTTTGGCTGGATCCGGTCTGCGCCTGGACAGCCTGCGCTTTTGCGCCACCGCAGAATGACGCTGCCAGGAAGGTACATAGGACGATTCCGAGGAGCTTCCAGTTCGGTCTGAAGAATCCAGGCATGAAACCTCTCAGCTTGTCTTTATGACTTCTTCGATGTTACCCGCCATTGCCGTCAAACCCGCTGGCTCAGGGCTTCGGTCGCCACCTTGCGCATCTGCCGCGCGGCCGCGGCAGGATCGGACGTGTGAAAAATCGAAGTTCCCGCCACCAGGGTATTCGCTCCGGCCTGAATCAACTGGGCCACATTTTCCAAATCAACGCCCCCATCGACCTCGATCCGGAACTGCGCATTATAGCGTGCCCGCCATTGGGCAAGCTGGCGGATCTTTTCAACTGCGTTTGGAATAAAGCTTTGCCCGCCAAAGCCGGGATTGACGGACATCACCAGGACGGTGTCGAGTTTGTCCAGCACGTCGGACAACATCACCACGGGCGTGCTCGGATTGAGGACGGCTCCGGCTTCGCCGCCATTTTCGCGAATCATCTCGAGAGCGCGATCCAAATGCGGTGTAGCCTCCTGATGGACAAGCACCCGATTGGCCCCGGCGCGAACGAAGTCCTCGATGTACTCTTCGGGCTGTTCGATCATGAGATGCACGTCGAGGGGGAGGCGGGTTGCTTTCCGGAGTGACGTGACCACGGGCACGCCCAACGAAATGTTCGGTACGAAATGGCCGTCCATGATATCGACATGGATCACGTCGGCCCCGCCGGACTCGACTTTCTTCACTTCTTCACCCAGCTTGGCGAAATCCGAAGCGAGGATCGAAGGCGCGATTTCGATGCGGGCGTAAGTCATGGTGTCCGATGTTTTACTCACCGGAAAGCCCGGATTCTAACACGGTAACGCGGCCCTCACTCAGCCACCTGTAAATCGATATTGGTGGCGGCGTCCACGCGCTGGCCCCACTCGGGCGTTTGACTGACGATGGCCCCATGCGTCGCCCCAGGCACGGAAGCGAGCGAGAACTTCGCGACGTTCAACCCAGCCGACTTCAGCTCCGACTGCGCGGCCGGCAGAAGCAACCCCACCAGGTTCGGCATCACGTACGCCGGTGGCCGCGGGCCGAGCGATACGAGAAGATCGACATGCGGGCTCACGTTGTCGATTTTGCCCGGCGCCGGATCCTGCCTGACCACCTGATTTGTGCCCCAGCCCGGCAAGTAGACGCTGGAAACTTCGCCAACTTGCAAGCCACTGCGAAGCAACGCAATGCGCGCGGCGCGCAGGCTCGCGTCCGACACGCTGGGAACGTTTGCTTGTTGCGGGCCGAGGCTCAGGATCACATGCGCGGCCTCTCCAATTTTCACCTTCATACCTCCGGGCGGGCTCTGGCGGACAACGTCGTCGGCAGGGAAGGAGCTATAGGTGCGATCTTCGATTTTCAGGTCGAGTCCGCGCCCCTGAAGAGTCCGGCGCGCAGCGATCGCATTCATGCCAACCACCTCCGGCATCGCCACTTCGCGACCCTGAATCGCAAACCGCATGGCCGTGATGGCGCTCAAAAACGCGACCGACGCGAGAATGAACAGCATGCCGGCCAAGCGGAAGAGCCAATGGATGCGGTCACGAAAGCTCATGAGCGAACGCCGCCGCCCGCAAACTGTACCGGGCGGGTGCGGCAGACAATCTCCGGCCGTCCAAGTTAGCACGAGGAACGTGGAGCGCAAGGATGGACTTCGAAGCACTGCGCAAGTAAACAAGCGGGCCCCGCACGGAAGGAAGGGCTAGATGTCTGACGTGGGCCAAAATTCCTTGACAGGTGAAATGCGAAACCGTAGAGTTACGCATTATGCGTAAGCAGTCGGTTACGTATTTGCGACGGCCCGCCCCGGATTCAATTGTGGCGGACGCGGTGTTCAGCGCGCTCTCCGATCCGACCCGCCGCGCGTTGCTCGAAATGCTCAGGCGCGGGCGCTTGCCGGCCGGCAAGATCGCGAAGGTTTTCCC
>JBOGNK010000118.1:0-2314 GCA_050747085.1 Candidatus Acidiferrales bacterium | reverse complement strand
ACGCACGCCGTCACGAGCCACGATCATCTGCGTGGTACAGCTAATTTGATGAGGCGCGAACCGCGCCGGGGTACGGATCGCACTGCGCTTGAGGGCGCTATCGAGGCGCGGACATACGTCGACGAGGCGATCGCTCGCCCGACGGATCTTGCTATGGTTGCTCATGCCGACTTCGTCTAGAACGCGCCTCATCTTATCTAGGCGTCGATGGGAAGCCTAACCCTCGTCCAGCGGCTCGCCAAGCGGGATCCAGCGATTTGCGACTCCCAAAGTACGATTAGTGCGCGGCGTGCCGCCTCGTTATAGCGTGAAGGAAGATTGCGTCTTTGGACTTGCTTGACCGATGGCCTCCCGTTCAGCAACCGGATCGCCGTTTTTCGTGATACCCCGTCGCGGCGACAAACTCGTCTTAAATTCTGCGCTTTTGCCACACGCATTGCCGGTAACATTGTTTTGTGAGGCAATGCGACGAGTTTGCCGCTGCGCCCTCGACGAAGAACGGGCCCGGGACCCTGAGACGTATCGGAGGAAGAAGGGGAAGGATTGGCATTTCGGCATGAGGGTTCACGTAAGCACCGAACCGGCGCGGCATTGTGCACAGTCTGACGATCACCGCCGCCCTGGCGAACCTGTCAGAGCCACCTCATCTTATGCCGGCAACAGCCGTCGCCTGAGCAGGTACAGCCGCAGGTAATTGAAAAAGGCCTTTGCACGGTCCTCCCTTTAGCCCGGGCTCCTGGCCGCGAAATTCGCCGAGCACCAGCCCCGTAGTGTCGGCAGGAAGGCATCTTCGAACGCGCCGGGCCCACCCATGGCCTGCTTGATGCGAAGAGGCAGGAGCGGCAGACCGCCTTCCAGCCGAACCCCAACGCTCCGGCTACTCTAGCCAAGTAGTAGCGACTGGTCCGTGCCTCACAGCTATTCCGCACTGGCAGCTATCAGCCTAGTGACCCGATTGGCACCCGCGACCATGCTCTTTCCCACCTTGAATGTTTGGCACAGATTGTGCTAATCATATAAGCCATTGATTGAAGAGACTCATCTGGCTTGAAGGACAGCGTTGCCAAAAATTTCCTTGGCTCCGGAGGTCGGGGCAGGGGGGGGCGGCTTCTGGTTGAGCATTGAATCAAAATGGCCGTCATGAAACTGAAATAAAAAAATGAGGCATCCGACGGCGTGCTTTACGCGCTTACTCAGAGTCCTTAGGAACCGCGGAAGATCGCGGGAAGACGCAGAGGATTTGATTCAAGAAGCGCTCGTTCGCCTCACGCAGTACTGTCGCGCTGGAGTGGTGCACGATGAAGCCGCATTCTTACAGCGCGCGGTAATTAATTTATCGATCGATTTGCACCGGCGTGAATGCCGCCATGCCTGGACAGAAACACCGGTGGAGGAGCTAGCTGAGACGCTCGCCCTGCTAGACCCTGGTCCCGGGCCAGATGAGGTTTTAGCCGCCCAGCAACGTCTTAATGAGGTAAGACGCATACTCGACGCAATAAGCATTAGGACGCGGGAGATCTATCTCGCGCATCGGGCCGGCTACAGCCATCAAGAACTGGCCTCAGCGTTTGGCGTTTCGATCAGCACTGTCGAAAAGGCCATTGCCCGGGCTGTAGTTGCGCTTATGGATATCCAGGACCCTCAATGAGCCTTTCAGCTCAGACGCCTTCAGGCCGAGATCGAAGACGGATCCGTGCCGAGGCTGCAGTGTGGATCGCGCGAATCCATGGCCCTGATCGAAGTGCGGCTCTCGAAAAGGGACTACGTCAATGGCTCGGTGAGGATCCGTTGCACTCGGCAGAGTTCGAGCTTGCGACCGATGTGTGGAACGAGAGCGGGGGTACACCACGAGGTCCGCTACCCGGGTTCGGGACAGAGCGGCGCGAAGCAGTTCACAATCGGCTGCTGCGGCCCGTCCTTGCAGCAGCAGTTGTTGCGGGATTGCTGATCGTCGCGTGGGTCGCGTACCTTCCAGGAGGGCGGGCCATAAGTACGGAGAAAGGAGAGCAGAGGACGGTAGTCCTGACGGACGGGTCTCGGATCACACTTAATGCGGACAGCCGAGTTGACGTGAACTTTGACCGCAGCGTGCGAACTGTGGTTCTTCGATACGGCGAGGCGTATTTCGATGTCATTCACAATGGGGCGCAACCGTTCGTCGTTCGCGCTGGTGACCGCCAAGTCGTAGACCTGGGTACCAGATTCTTGGTGAGCCGATACGGGGCGAACGACGAGTCGGTGTCTGTTACGGTTATCGAAGGTCGGGTCGCCGTTGCGCCGCTCACTGATATTCATTTGACGCCATCGCTCCCCA
>JBOGNK010000117.1:0-56897 GCA_050747085.1 Candidatus Acidiferrales bacterium | reverse complement strand
CCATCGCATTGTTCACCCACACATCGATGGGACCGAGGTGCTCTTCCACGGTTGTGGCTGCATTCTCGACGGCGTCTGCATCGGCCACATCGAGTGGCAAAACCAGCGGAGTCCCGCCGGCTGCCGTAACCTCAGCGGCCGCGCCTTCGAGCCCCCTCTTACCGCGCGCGAGCAGGGCGACCTGCGCCCCATGTTTCGCAAACTCCACAGCGATCGCGCGTCCGAGCCCGGCGGAGGCGCCGGTAACCACGACAGTTTCTTTGGTGTCGTTCATTGCGATGTCCCGAAACTAGGCCTGACTACTGAAGAAAAACGCTAAGGCTGCGACGCCCACCATGCCAAGTGCGCTGGCGCCGGCCTTCATCATCGAATCCCGACGCGCCTTGTCGCGTCGTCTGACGATTTCGCTCTCGGGAGGCTGATGGTCCTTCGGCATGGAATTGCGCATAGCCATCGCCAACACTTCCGCCGTGTGCAAAGCGTGTCGACCGGTGAGCTGAGCAACCTGTTCGCGGCAGCTGAAGCCGTCCGCAATTAGAATGGTGGACCGCTCGGCTTTCCGGACGGCGGGCAACAGAACCCTTTCCCCGACTTTGACTGAAACGTCGTATTTCTCACTTTCGAATCCGAAAGAACCGGCCATGCCGCAGCAACCCGAATCGAGCATTTCGTAATCGAGCCCGATCTTCTTGAACATTGATTCTTCGGCCTTCATGCGCATCACTGCCTTGTGATGGCAATGACCATGAATCACGGCTTTTCGGTCAAGCCGGGGAGGGTTGAATCCCTCCTGCTTTTCGAGGAATTCGGACAATGTGAACGTCTGCCTTTTGAGCCGTTCCGCTCGCGGCAGCCCAGGAAACAGGTTCGTCAGCTCGTCGCGAAACACTGAACAGCAACTGGGCTCAAGGACCACGACGGGGGTTCCGCGGTCTATCTCATTCCCAAGTCCGGCGAGAATGCGTTGGAGGTAATCCTTGGCCATATCGAGAAAGCCATAATCGTAAAGCGGGCGCCCGCAGCAGAAATGAGGGGCCGGAACGGCAACATCGCATCCCGCGTCGCGAAGGACTTGCGCTGCGGCGATCGCGGTGTCTGGAAAGAAGTGATTATTGAAAGTATCGGGCCAAAGGATCACGCGTTGGCGGCCGGTCTGCCTGAACGATCCGTTCTGTTTTCGAAACCAGTCCTGAAACGTTTCGGGGGCGAAAGCCGGTATGGTTCGCTGAAGCGGAATGTCCGCTACGAGTTTGGCGGCATCGCGCAGGCCGGGAAGCTGCGTCACGAGATTGACAAAACCCGGAGCGAGCGCAGCCGCTTGCGCCCACTTATCGATCCATCCAAACGCGTAAGCTGAACGTGGCCGCAGTCGGCCTTCCCAGTGATGCGAAAGAAATTCGGCTTTGTACGTGGCGACGTCAACGTTGACGGGACAGTCGCCCTTACAGCCTTTGCATGACAAGCACAGATCGAGCGTCTTCTTGACGCCTTCATCGCGCCATCCGTCGTGCACCACCTTCCCTTCCAACATTTCGAATAACGCGTGCGCGCGGCCGCGTGTGGAATCTCGCTCCTCCCGGGTCACCATGAAACTGGGGCACATGGTCGCCTGTTCACCCGTGCCGGTGAGCCGGCGGCATTTCCCGACGCCGACACAGCGGAGAGTCGCGCGAGCAAAGCTGCCGTGGTCCTCAGGAAACTGGAAGTGAGTTTCCGGCTGATGCGGGGCGTACGTGGGTCCCAGCCGCAAATTCTCGTCGATACGGTACGGGTCGACGATCTTGCCGGGATTCATCTTCCAGTCGGGGTCCCAAGTGGATTTGAATTCCCGGAAGGCCTGCAACAACTCAGGGCCAAACATCTTCCCCAGAAATTCCGCCCTGGCCTGGCCGTCGCCATGCTCTCCGGAAAAAGATCCGTGATAGCGGACGATGAGATCGGTTGCTTCCTCCATGAAAGAGCGATACGTCTTTACGCCTGACTCGCTATACAGGTCGAAATCGACGCGACAGTGGATGCAACCCTGCCCGAAGTGGCCATAGAGCGCCGGATTGTAGCCGTACTTGTCGTACAGCTGCCGCAAATCGCGTAAATAGCCGCCGACTTGCTCGGGCGCAATAGCGGAGTCTTCCCATCCGGGCCACGTGTCCTTCTCGCCGGGCACGAAGGCAGTGGCTCCCAAGCCCGCTTCGCGAACATCCCACAGATTCGCCTGTTCCTGCTTATCAACCAGCAAGCGCATGCTTGGCGGGTTGGGATGCTTGCGGAGTTCGCTGCATAGGCGCTCCGCCGTGTCCTTCGACTCCTGCTGCGTTGCGGCGCCAAACTGAACGATCAGCCAACCCTTGCCTTCGGGCAACAATTTCAAGTGCTCGCTGTGCAGTCCGCCCTTTTTCTGCACATTCTTGTAGAGGCGATAATCGATTCCCTCGAGTGCGATCGGCTTGTACGGCAGGATTTCCATTAGGTGATCGGCGGCCTCATAAACGTCCGGATAGCCCAAGACGAGGAAGACGCGTTCAGGCTGGTTGTAGATCAGCGTGACCTTGGCTTCGAGAATGGTGACGCAGGTTCCTTCGCTGCCGATCAGCGCGCGCGCGATATTGACCATCCCGTTCTTGTTCGGAATCAACTGGTCCAGGTTGTAGCCGGAGATGCGTCGAATGATCTTTGGATAACGCGATTTGATGAGCGATTGATAGCGTTGGCGCAGGGACATCAGTTTCGCGTAGATCTGGGCTTCGCGCCCCTCGCCCCGCATGCGGGACCGCCATTCAGCTTCGCTGATCCATCCGGCAGTCATGCGCGTGCCGTCGTATAAAAGCACGTCGAGCGATTCAACGTTGTTGACGGCGGGACCGTTCATCTGCGCGTGGGCGCCGCACGAATTGTTCCCAAGCATTCCTCCGAAACAGCAATGGTCGTGCGTTGCCGGATCGGGCGCGTAAGTCAAATCGTACGGTTTACCCGCCTTCACGACGTCGTCGCAGATCGTGCCCGGCTCGACGCGGGCAAAACGCTCCCCGACATTCAGCTCGATCATGTGGTTTAGATATTTCGACCAGTCGATGACCACAGCCGTATTGCAGCATTGGCCGGCGAGGCTGGTACCACCAGCGCGTGAAAGAACGGGTGCGGAGAACTTCCGGCATGCCGCGATCGTCTCGATGACGTCCTGTTTTGTTTTCGGAACGACAACGCCAATCGGAACCTGCCGGTAGTTCGACGCATCCGTCGCATAGATCGCTCGACTGGCAGTATCGAATCGCACCTCACCGGAGATGCGCTTGGAGAGTTCTTTTTGAAGCGCCGCTTCTTCGGCGAACGGTTCACTACCCGAACGTTTGCCGTGCAAGGCTTCCCGAGGTACCGCGATGAGCTTGGGTGCGGCCATAGTGTCCTTCTTGGCGCGAAAAGCGCGCGCGATCGACGCGTTTAGACGAGTTCACGCACTTTGTCGGAAGCGATTGTCAGCGTGATTTCCTTACGGTTCGGTGTGCCCTTCGCCAGCGCTTTTCCAAACTTTTCGGCTTGCTGGAGGGTGATCTTTGGTGGCATCGGAGGCTCGTGTGGATCGACTATCGCATCAATAAGCACGGGGCCTTTAACAGCTAGAGCCTGGTCGAGAATGGAGCCGCAGGTCGCGGGGTCCTCGATCCGGAAACCCGTGCCACCGCAGGCTCGCGCAACGGCGCAAAAATCAATCGGGCTCAGATCGCAGCCATATTCCGGATTTCCCAGAAAGACCATTTGTTCCCACTTGATCTGGCCAAGCGTGTTGTTATTGATGACGACAATCTTGATGGGCAGCTGATACTTCACCGCCGTTGCGAATTCGCCCATCAACATCGTGAATCCTCCGTCGCCGACGAAACCAATGCACTGCCGGTCCGGATAGGCGATCTGAGCCGCAATCGTGTACGGAAGACCGTTGGCCATGGTTGCCAAAGTGCCGGAGAGCGAATGCTTCTGCGCTTTCTTGACGGGGATGTGGCGGGCGAACCAAGTGGCAATGGTTCCCGAATCACTGGAAATGATTGCGTTGTCGCTGAGGCGCTTGCCTAGTTCCCAGGCTACGACCTGGGGCTTCATTGGCTTATCCTGACGCGAACTGCGGTCGCGCATCAATTCGCCCCACTTCTTCATTTCCTTTCTGGCGTCTTCGAGAAAATCACGGTTCTTTCGCTGTTTCAGTTTGGGAACCAATGCAGCCAGCGTTTTGGCACAGTCCGCGACGATGCCAACGTCTGCTGGATAACGAAGCCCTATTCGCGAAGGATCTATATCGATTTGCACGCATCGCGCTTGTCCCGGTTTCGGGTAGAACTCGATGTAAGGCATTGACGAGCCTGCGATCAGCAGCGTGTCGCATTCTTCCAGAGCCTCCTGCGAAGCCTTCGTGCCCAGCAAGCCGATTCCACCGGTGGTGTAAGGACAGTCGTCCGAAACCACCGCCTTGCCGAGCAGGGCCTTGATGATGGGTGCGCCCAAGCGCTCTGCGACTGCGATGATTTCGTCGCGGGCCTTGAGAGCACCCTGGCCAGCAAGAATGGCAATCTTCTTTCCCTCGTTGAGCACAGACGCCGCACGCAGCAGTTCGTCCTCGGCGGGAAGCCGAGCGCTTGTCGCCGGAATTTCTGTCGTGTGATTTGGGACATTCCGCCTCGACCGCTCGTCGCTTTCCTCGTCTTGAATGTCCGTGGGAATGTTCAGATGGGCTACGCCGCGAAAGTTCAAAGCCGTACGACACGCGAGGTCGGTCACATTTGCGACGTGCGCGCAACCCATGACCCGCGCGTTGTAGACCGTCACATCCGAAAACAGGCGATCCAAATCGACGTCCTGCTGAGTGTGAGTGTCGATCAAATCGTGGAAGGCGTGGCCGGTGATGGCGAGGACGGGCTGCCCATCAAGCTTGGCGTCATACAAACCATTCAATAGGTGAATCCCGCCGGGTCCTGAAGTAGCGAGGCAGACTCCCAGACGTCCTGTGTATTTCGCATACGCACAGGCCATGAAAGCGGCCGATTCTTCGTGGCGGACGTGAATGAACCGTATGTCGTCCTGGCGCTTGCGCAGCGCCTCCATGATTCCGTTGATGCCGTCCCCAGGGATTCCAAAAATTTCGTGAACGCCCCAACCAACAAGCCGGTCAATCAAAATATCCGCTGCCGTCTGAGCCACGATTCGCCTCCGCACATAAACGTCGAGCTAAGACAATCTTAGCGGTGCGCTCGGCCGTCATGCATAGACCAACTCATGTATAGCGAAGCAAAATGGCCTGTATGGACTCATCACCAGGTAGGTCCGCCGAAGCGCCTGATTGGCGCGGCAAGGGGGTGTTCGCGAGTTCGTCGGATGAACCTGCGGAATGGAACAGGTGTGTGCAGCGCAACTGAAAAAAGAGCGCCCGCGCGCTTGCATTGGTTCTTCAGAGCTAGCCGGTAGGCATTAACTCTCGCCGAAAACGCAGACGGCCGAGCTGGCTACATCGATAGGCCGGCTCGGCCGCGTGCTTATCCGCTACCGCGCTGCAATGCAGCGCACTTCTCTTCTGGTTACTTTGCGTTCTCTGGATGGATATTCGCGTCGATAAATGCCGCGATGTTGTTGTGTAGCTTTACGCGATCGGGAGTGTGGAGGTACATCATGTGTCCCGCCGTGTAGTACTTCAAGCTGATGTTCTTCGCCAGGTTCGGCGGCAAGCCCAGGTGGTCCATCGTATATTCCGTGGCAAAGAACGGCGTGGCGAAATCAAAATAGCCGTTCTCCACCTGCACGTGCAGATACGGATTCGTCATCATTGCGTGCGCCAGATCGGGCTCGACGTTCGGAGCTCCGGGGAAAAATCCGCCGCGCTGTCCAGGACTGGGACGCCGCTTCCAATTCCAGCCGCGGGCGCCTTGGATCGAATTGTTGTATTGCATGTCCTTCCCGAATTTCAGATCGTTGTGAGTGTATTCATTCACAGCCGCCGTAAATGCGCCGCCAACCGCGGGTCCTTCGGGATCCCCCTCGGCGTTTTCTTCGAGCAGATCGAGCGTATCTCCGGTGAACCGCGCGTCGATGCGCCCGACTGTCTTGCCTTCGCGACGATCGAGTTCAGCCATGAACTGGCCCAGTTTTACCCGCAAATCGGCCTTGATCAGGTAGTCCTCGCTCAATCCGGTGAACGATGACAGCTTGGCCGCCACCGCCGATTTCTCCTGATCGCTGATGGACGAACCCTTGGCCAGCGCCGCAGCATAGTCGCCATAGGCATACTCACGCGCCTGCTGGATGAAAGCAGGGAGATCGGCAGGCTTGTTCTTCAGCATGTTGTGGTACCAAGCCACGGCCGCGTAACTAGGCAGATAGAATTCGTACGGACGGTCGTCGCCCGGACCGAATGTAATCGTGGAAAGATCGAGCACGGATGAAATGAGCACGATCCCGTTCAACTGGATCGAGTAGCGATCCTGGAGATAATTTCCCAGCGCGGCAGAGCGGAAGGTGCCGTAGCTCTCGCCGATGAGGAATTTCGGGGAGTTCCAGCGGTCGTTGCGGCTGATATACGTGTCGACGAACTGCCCGAATGCGTCGATGTCTTCGTCGATGCCATAAAAATCCTGGGGCTTTCCTTTGCACACCGGGTGGCTGAACCCGGTACCCATTGCATCGATGAAAACGAGGTCGGATTTATCGAGCAGGCTCTCCGTGTTGTCGACGAGTTGGAACGGTGCGGGCGGCGTGAAGTCAGGAGCGTTCGTGGTGACGATGCGCCGTGGCCCAAAGGCGCCCATGTGCAGCCACATTGTTGCCGAGCCGGGGCCGCCGTTGTAAAGGAACGAAATCGGACGGGCGCTCGCGTCCTTCGTATCGTTTCGCGTGTAAGCAACCGAATACAGCAAACCGGTAGGCTCGTCCTTGTCATTCTTCAGCAGCGTGAGGCCGGCTGTGGCAGTGTACGAAATCGCCTGGCCGTCCACATGGATCGTATGCTGCGTTACCGAAGACTTCTCCTCGATATCGGCGGGGCTGCAGCCGTTTGGATTCGGGGGTTCCTCTTCATGCATAGCGCCGCGGGCCGGCCGGTCGGGTCGTTGGGACTGGTCAGGCTGCTGTTGCGCGAAGACCGACGGCACACCGAAAGAAAGCAGAGTTGCTGCGAGCACAAAATGAAAAAGCCTCTTCATCGAGCTTGCTCCTCTGACTGCAACGTTCGTTCCGAAACCGCTGGATTCTATGTGCGAACCTAACGCCAAGTCAAAGGAACTATTCGTCCGTGCAAGAGCATGAGGCAGGCAGACTCAGCCAGACTTCCCCAGTCGCGCAAGATGTAGAATGAGCAGAAGAGGAGAACAGTAATGGTAATGGCGACCAAAACTCCGGTGCGCGAGTGGGGCTTTTTTGTTCACGGTAAGTGGATGACGGAGGGAGACAGCGTGGAGGTGATTTCCCCTTACGACGGATCGATTGCGGGCACGGTGCATCGCGCAACAGCAACTCACGCCGAAGCAGCGGTCCGTGCGGCGCAGCATGCGTTTGAAACGACCCGCACCATGTCTTCCTATGAAAAGCAGAGAATCCTTCGGGCGATTTCTGACGGCATTCGTGAAAACAGAGAGGAATTCGCCACTCTGATGGTGCTTGAGGCCGGCAAACCCATTCGAACCGCGCGAGCGGAGGTCGATCGAGCGATATTCACATTCGCTTTGGCGGCCGAAGAGGCGACGCGCATTGGCGGCGAATGGCTTCCGCTCGACCTTCAACCGTCTTCCGCAGGACGCGGAGCAATCGTGCGGCGATTTCCGCTCGGCCCCATCCTGGCGATCACGCCATTCAATTTTCCATTGAATTTGGTGGCGCATAAGGTGGCGCCGGCCATTGCGGCAGGATGCACGATGGTCCTCAAGCCCGCGCCGAAAACTCCACTTTGCGCTCTGCGCCTTGCTGAGATCGTTCAAGCTGCAGGGCTGCCGGACGGCGCATTGAACGTTCTGCCGCTGGTGAACGCAGACGCCGAGCGGCTCGTCGGCGACGATCGACTAAAATTATTGTCGTTCACTGGAAGCGCCGCGGTCGGCTGGTCGCTGAAAGCAAAAGCGGGGAAGAAAAAGGTTGTTCTCGAATTGGGAGGAAACGCTGCTGTGATCGTCCATTCGGACGCTGATGTGGACGAGGCAGCCGCGAGATGCGTGCAAGGCAGTTTTTCCTACGCGGGACAGAGCTGCATTTCCGTGCAGCGTATCTTCGTGCAACGCGAGGTCGAGCCGCAATTCACGGAGAAACTGGTTGCGGGCGCCCAAAAGTTGAAAATTGGCGATCCCGTGGAAGAATCCACTGATGTCGGCCCGATGATTGACGAGGGTGCGGCTCGTCGGGCTGAGGAGTGGATCGAGGAAGCGCTCGCCGGCGGCGCGCAGTTGCTCTGTGGAGGCAAACGACGCAGTGCCATGGTTGAGCCCACGGTCTTGACGCACACGCGACCGCGGATGAACGTCAACAGCAAGGAAGTGTTTGCGCCGGTAGTGGTGATTGAGCCGTACGATGATTTCGACGAGGCCATTCGCCGCGTGAACGACTCGCCATACGGGTTGCAGGCGGGCGTTTTCACGAGCGATGCGCGCCTGCTGTTTCGCGCGTTCGAGCAGATTGAAGTGGGCGGCGTGATCGCGAACGATATGTCGTCATTTCGCATCGACCACATGCCATACGGCGGCGTGAAGGACTCGGGCCTTGGCCGCGAAGGCCTGCGCTACGCCATCGAGGACATGACCGAGCCGCGCTTGCTTGTCATCAACCTGCATTGATGGTCGGGAGTCTGTGCTGTGGGATTCCATCGCAACGCTGTGATCTATCGGGTCTCCGTTTTCGCAGTTTCCGTCCTGTTTCTCTGTGCAACACAAGCCCTGTGTCGTCTCCGTGTACCCGCGTACATGCTCGACATTCGCGCTTTGGCTGAAGCGTCTCCGATTGTTTTTCGCGGGCAAATCGCGGGGCTTGGTTCGACCGTGCCCAATCCGTCCAACGGGTCTCAGCCACGAACAGTCGCAACGTTCCACGTGAACAGAGTTTACCGCGGCCACGTCGCCTCGGATGTCGAGCTTCGCTTTACCTACAGCCCGATCAGCGCGTTCCAAGGCCACAATTGCATCAACTTTCAGCCCAATACGTACTGGCTAGTATTCGCGCGACAAACGGGAAATGGCCTGGAACTCACAGACGATTGCGATGGTGCCCTGCTCGTCTCTGCCCGCCTCGGTCCAAACCTTACAGAAGAGGGATGGCTCAATCAAATGGAAGCGGACTTCAGCGCCGGACTCGCGGATGGCGATCCGAATTCACGCCTGATAAGCATACAAAGGCTCGGTGGCTTGGGTTTACCGGGTTCGCGTGAAGCATTGCGCCGGACAATGAAAACGGGGGGTAAGGAAGAGTCCAACTGGGCAATATATGCACTCCTGCGTACTGGGGATGTCACCGTGCTACCCCAGGTCAAGCAACTTCTGCAAGCCGGCGACCATGGCGCCGTGGAGAGTGCAACTGCGCTTCAACTGAAAAATGTGAGTGAACGGAGTGCGGTACCGGAACTTATTTCCATACTGCAGAATGCCCCCGGGGAATTAACCAGGCGCAGCATTTTGACCGCGCTCGGAGAGACATTGGGGGACCCACGAGCGGTTCCAAGCTTAGCCGCTCACCTGTCAGATCCTGACCCTTACGCCAGGTACGATGCGCTTGACGGCCTCCGGAACCTTACCCACGAAAACGCCTGCACTCTTCCGCGACACTGGCAACAACAGGACATCGAGCCGCAAGTATCGAAATGCAGCGCGTGGTGGGAACAGCAAGGCCGCTTTCAATCTTGGACTGGTCGATGAGCCCGGCGGCGAAGCGCCCGGATCACACGGCAATAGCGGCGGCGTCCAGTCGTACGAATTTCGACGAAAAGAGCGACCAAATGTGCGTGCTCAGTCGGGTCTAAACTGATGGAATATCGGTTACCGCTCGGACTGCTCGCGCTCTTCGGCGACTGACAGTGGCGCGAAAAGGTCTGTCGCTATGCCGACGACTAATCCAGCGATGGCCACGAACAGCGCCAGGATTCCCCATCTCAGGTACGATGCTGTCCCGCCAACCGCCCCCAGGACGTAGAATATCCAAATAAAGAAAATGAAGGTGGCCTGCTTGGACTCGACACTCTGCTCCGCTCGTTTTTCCACCGTCGCGCGGCCACGAAGAAAATCGTAGGCTCGAAACAGAATGCGCGAGACGAGCTGCGCCAGTTTGTTGATCATCCCTGTAACGAAAGTGGTATGCACCGTCAGCGGGCCGACGCGCGTCAGCGTGGCCGTTTGCACGCCCATGGCAGCGGCCAGAAGCGCGAGATAGATGCCAGTGTCGGCCGGAGAAGGTGGTGCGCCCGCCGCGATTTTGGCCACCACTACGGCAACGAGCATCGCGGCTTCGATTGTCAGTGTGACGCTTGCGATTCTTCGGAATCGCCGCCGTCCGCCGGCTTCGACAAGGGCGCGGCCAAAAACCGAGCCGAGAAAGAACATCGCCACGATCACAAACGCAGCGATGACCTCGTCCGGTTTTCGAAGAACGATGCTTTGGCCAAGGTGTTCCGTCGTGCCCGTCACATGCGCGGTGAACAGCCTGAAAATTCCCAGGAAACCAACGGTGTCAACCACTCCCGAGCTGAACGTGAGCAGGAGCGCGACAGCCATCTTGCGCTTGTGGTCGCCGAGAGATGAGCTGGCCGGCATCTCTCGAATTATGGCACGGCGCGACGGCTTCGCTTCACGCGAGAAGGAATTTCACTTGCGGGATACGCTTAAGCAGCAGGCATTTTCGCATTCGCGCGGCCGGCCAGGACAGACGCGGCTATGGCAACGACCAATATCGCGCAGATCACAATCAGCGAAACACCGGGCGAAACTCGCACGAACGAGCCGAGCGCCAGCTTGACTCCAGCAAACGCCAGAATCAGGGCGATAGCTTCGCGCAGATACCGAAATCGCGGAAAAATCCCGGCAACCGCAAAATAGAGTGCGCGCAATCCAAGCACCGCGAAGGCATTCGAAGAATATGCGATGAATGTATTGCGCGTGATCGAAAGCACGGCCGGGATCGAATCTGCCGCAAACACGATATCCATCGCTTCCAATACCACTAGCGCCACAAGGATGGGCGTGACCATGCGTTTCCCACCCTCTCGCAGAAAAAACTTCCCTCCGTCGTAGCGATCCGTAACCGGAAAGATCTTTTGCGCCATGCGCAGGAGCCGACTCTTCTCCGGCTTCTCCATTCGCGCTCCCGGCAGCAACATCCGTATAGCGACGACAAAGAGAAACGCTCCCAGGACATAGGCAAACGCGTGAAATATCGCGAGCAGTTTGATGCCGACAATAACGAACGCCGCGCGCAGCAATAAAGCCCCGAGAATCCCTCCGTAAAGAGCCTTCGATTGGAACTCTGCCGGTATGCGAAGGGCCGCAAAAATCATGAGAAACACGAAAATATTGTCGAGACTGAGCGATTTCTCAAGCACGTACCCGGCGAAGTATTCCATCCCTGAAGTTGCGCCAAGAGACCAATACACCCAGACGCCAAACGCCAGCGAAATCGCGATCCAGCCCGCGCTCTCGATCAACGCGCGCCGAATCGACACGCGCCCAGCGTGCCGGTGAAAAATCACCTGGTCGACCGCGAGCGCGGCGGCGATGGTGACTCCGAACACGATCCAATCTGTTGCGGGAACGGTCATTTCGTTAAAAAATCGCTCCGCATGTATAACACGCGCGGGGCCTCGAACGCCTCTGGTCTCTTCGCTCTCGCGTCGACGACGGACGCGGGTATCCTTGCAATTACCCTTGTGCTTTCCTAACAACGAATCGAAGAAATTTTCACGTTCAGGCTTGTAGATCGCGCAAACTTGCATAGAATTATTAGGTTCTGCGCCGTTATTCCGGCCTCAACGGATTTGCCTTCAGGGAATTCATCGTGGCTGTCACATCGCGACGTCCGAATGATTTGTCCGAAGCCGACGAAAAACTGCGCACCGAACGTGTCGATCGCTTTATCTTGGAGCAAATCGACACTGTTCCCCATCTGGAGGCGCTCCTTCTCGAGTGGAAGAAGCGCCCCAAGGCGTGGTCGGTGGATGAAATGGCTGCGGAGTTGTACGTTCCCGGCGAGCAAGCCTCCAGGATCCTTCGAGATCTCACCGCAAGGGAATTCCTGCAGGAGTTGTATGGCGCTCCTATCCGTTATCAGTACGCGTCCTCCGCGGAACGCGACGTCGTCATTTCCGATTTGGACGCGGTTTACCGCCGCGATCTGATCCGCATTTCACGGATGATCCACACAAGAGCGCCTTCCGCCCTGCGCGATTTCGCGGGCGCGTTCCGCCTGACCAAGGAGAAACAGTGATGGGAGCAGCCGTTTATATCCTGGGAACGCTGACCACGCTCGCCTGCGGCGTCCTGCTGTTGCGCGGGTACGCTCGGGGGCGGAGCAAGCTGCTGCTGTGGAGCGCCATCTGCTTTCTGGGTCTCGCTGTTTCGAACGCGCTCGTGTTTGTCGACCTCGTGGTGCTGCCAGCCAGTGTTGACCTGTATTTCTGGAGGCTGCTGATGGCGACCCTTGCTATGGTCGCGCTGATGTATGGATTGATCTGGGAGGCAGAATAAGTGAGAGTCGAAGCCTTTTTACTCGGAGTGATCGCGATAACGTCGCTGACAGCCGGTCTGTTCTTTTTGAAATTCTGGCGCCGCACGCGCGACTCCCTTTTCTTAGCATTCTCCGTCGCCTTCTTCATCGAAGGCGTCAACCGCACAGCCGTTCTGAATGCGAGGCATCCGAACGAAGGAAGCCCTTGGATCTACACGGTCAGGCTGATCGCATTCCTGATCATTCTCGGCGGTATTCTTCACAAAAACTACGGCTCTCAGCAATCTCGTCGTGAGACGAAAGAAGTCCGGCAGAACCGAGCGTCAAGCATCCCCTCCGGTTGAATTCCGTCACAGCCCGCCAACCGATCGCCTTTGCCTCTCGATGGTTTTCTCTGGGAGCGTAACAGTCAGTGGAAACACGACAAAAGCAGAGGGGTAGTGTGGGCGAGCAGGCGGCCAATTTGCGGAGACGGAATGTCGCTTTGCATGCCGGAACGGGCGAGCCGTTCGCGGCTCTGCGACGAGAAGCCCCACGGCAAGAGGAGTCCGCGGATCGGCTAACTGTATCCGCAAAATTGTGCCGTGGGGCGTCGCAACATATCCCTATTCGTTAGGGGCGGGCTTCAAACACCAGGTTGAAGGGCGTTTCCGCAGCGCGGTGGAAGCGCGTGAAGCCTCCCGATGTGACCACCTTGCGAATGCCTTCCTCGCCCGCCTGCGCACCGAGCGCTGCACCGACTTCCTGCGAGAGCGACGCTGGAGTGCAGATCATCGTGGACGCTGAGTAGAAAATCCGACCGATTGGATTGTGATTCGCCTCCGCCTTGTCGTTTGCGAAGGGCTCGACGATCATCCACGTGCCATCCGGCTTGAGCGTCGAGAGCACGTGCGCTGCCGCGCCGACTGGGTCGCCCATATCGTGCAAGCAATCAAAGAACGTGACCAGATCGTAGCCGCCGTTCGCGGGATAATTCTTCGCGCTGGCAGTGTCGAACGTGAGATGGTCCGTGAGGCCGTCGCGACTCGCCAGTTGCCGTGCGTATTCGATGGAGCCGGAGTGGTAGTCGAATCCGTACAAATGCGACTTCGGGAACGCTCGCGCCATCAGCAGCGTGGAGGAGCCATGGCCGCAACCGACGTCCGCAACTTTGCCGCCGGCCTTGAGCTTGTCCACAACTCCGTCGAGCGCCGGGAGCCACGAGGTGATGAGATTGTTCGCATAGTTGGGCCGGAAAAAGCGCTCGGTACCGACAAAGAGACACGTGTCATGCTCGTGCCAGCCGACGCCGGCGCCTGTGCGGAACGCCTGCGTGATTTTCGGCTCGTCCTTGATACAGGCGGAAATGATCTGAAAGGCGCCCGGGAGATCGAGAGTGGTGAGCGCGAAAGCCTGTTCGTCAGGCAGCCGGTAGCGTTGGGTGGCCGGGTCGTATGTGACGTATCCGCTGGCCGCATTGGCGTTCAGCCACTCGCGAACATAGCGCTCGTTCGTTTTGGTTTTTTCGGCCAGTTCGCCGGGCGTCATCAGTCCTGCGCCGGCCATCGCTTTGTAGAGACCGAGATTGTCGCCCACGATAATCAACGCGGCGTGCATGGCCGCGCCCATGTCGCCGACGGCTTTCATCATAAACTCGTGCAGTTTCGATTCGTCAGGTTGCACAGCTTGAGTCGCTGCAGCCATATGGCACCTCCAGAGTGCTTGACCGGCTTGGGAAAAGTTGGACGCATTTTACGAGGCAGCGCGGCCCACTGCAAGACTAAAGCCACCGCCGAAAGCAAAGAGCGTCGGATCATTCGTGCCGATCGGTTGCGTGCTGCCCGAACGGCTCGATCTTAAGAGAATTCAGGACGCGACAAGGTCCGATTCCTCCTGCGGCGTAAAGCCGTGCTTGGACTGCTCGCGATGGCGACTCGCGCGCGCGGCATCCCCCGTCCTTGTTCGATAGGGATTTGCCCGGCGAATCTGCCAATCGGAATTTGCGCTTCTACTTAGTAAATCGAAAACGGCGGGCTAAAAGCGACACGGTATAAGAAAAACTTTATCGGTGGCGCCACCGACCGATGGCGCAAGGTCTGCGGAAGTTGAGGCGTTTGCCACATGTGCTCAGGGATCCAGATCCGCCCGAATCGTGCGGTGAAGATAGATACGCGCCTTTTCCCACTGGCGCTGGACGGTTCGCTCTGAAATCGCTTTCATCGCAGCAATTTCAGTGAAAGTGAAACCACAAAAAAATCGGAGGTCAACTACCTCAGCGAGTGCGGCATCACTTTCAGCAAGTTGGTCGAGCGCGTCACCGATGCGCGCTAGTTCCCGGTCGTCCGGCATGCTCTCCGCATTCGGCCCGAGTGAGGTGATCTCGAATTGTCCGCCGCGTTTCTGCGTCCGCCGGTTCCGCGCGTAGTCGATGATCAGGCCGCGCATCACGCGCGCAGCGTAGCCCATGAAACGGGCCTTGTCCGGGAAGGTGATGCGCTCATTGCCCGCCATATCGATGTAGGCCTGGTGGAGGAGCGTGGTGGGACTAATGGTCACCAGCACACCAACGCTGGCCAATTCCCGCTTCGCCAGGCGGTGCAATTCGGAATACAGCGCGGCAAAGAGCGCTTCAGCCGCGGCACGATCTCCGCCATCGGCTGCGGAGATCAGCGACGAGAGTGTTGATCCCAGACCTACCTCCATTTACAAATCGCGCCGATCTTGACGGCAATTGTAGGAGACGAATATCACGCATTCAAGCATCGCGTCTCAGTTGGACGATCGACCGGCACAAGATTCAACATCGAAGGCCTCGCAGGGACGACCATTGGGCTCGCTCGCCGTCGTAGGTGCGATTGCGATGCGCGGCCAGTCAGGGAGAGGAATACAGGGCGCCCGACTTTCGGTGTACAGAAGCCTTCCGAAGGGCCGGCAAGACGACGGGCCGGCAAGACAAACGATTGACACTTTGCCGCGGTAAAATCATAATCGCCTTGGCGTCCCAGCCCGTATTGCTCGCTGAACGGGTCTTGCGTTCGGCATTGCCGTGACCGCGACCTCGAAGCTGCGACCATCGCGGAATCGTCAGCATCGGCTCATTCCATGGCTCATTTACACACGGTGGAGGGCAAAATCCTGTGACGTGGGTGTATTCGGTCGCACTGTGGCTCGCGCCTGCGGCAAATCCGGTAACTGAATATTGGAACCGGAACATGGACCCGCTGCGAAATCCCTTCCGCGGGCTTTATCATCTGAATTCGTTCGATCTGGCTGTCATGCTGCCGTATTTCGTCGTAATGATCTTTCTCGCGGCGTATGGCACGCACCGCTACGCTCTGGTTTATCGCTTTTTCAAAAACCGGAAGAATGTTGCGCCGCCGCCGCCGGAAATCAAAGAGTGGCCCAAAATCACGGTGCAGCTGCCGATTTTTAACGAGCGATACGTCATCGAGCGACTGATCGATGCAGTGTCGCAATTCGATTATCCGCGGGAACTGCTCGATATTCAGGTGCTGGACGATTCAACCGACGAGACACGGCAGGTTGCGTCCGACTGCGTGCAACGGCATCGCGGCCTCGGTCTGCCGATCACCTATATTCACCGGACGAACCGCGAGGGATTCAAAGCGGGGGCACTCGCGCACGGACTCGAATCGGCAACCGGCAAACTCGTGGCGATTTTCGACGCGGACTTCATCCCGCCGGCGGACTTTCTGCGTCGCACGGTGCCCTATTTCGTCGATCAGAAGCTTGCGATGGTGCAGACCCGCTGGAGCTACATCAACCGGAATTACTCGCCGCTCACTGAAGTGGAAGCGATTCTACTGGACGGGCACTTTGCCATCGAGCACTCCTCCCGCTTCCGGAGCCATCTCTTCTTCAACTTCAACGGGACTGCGGGTATATGGCGACGCGAGGCAATCGACGACGCGGGCGGCTGGCAACACGACACCCTGACGGAAGATACCGACCTTTCTTACCGCGCGCAGCTTCGTGGCTGGCAGTTTATGTATTTGCCGGAGATCGACTGTCCCTCGGAACTGCCCATAGAGATGAACGCCTTCAAGACGCAGCAGGCACGTTGGGCAAAAGGACTGATGCAGACGGCGAAGAAAGTTTTGCCGCGGGTCATGAAGTCGAACGCTCCTCCGGAGGTGAAAATCGAGGCGTTCTTTCACCTGACGGCGAATATCAGCTATCCCCTGATGGTGGTTCTATCAATCATTTTGCTGCCCGCGATGATCGTGCGGTTCTATCAAGGATGGTTTCAGGTGCTGGTGATCGATTTTCCTTTGTTCATGGCATCGACGTGCTCGATTTCATCCTTCTATCTGGCGGCGGAGCGCGCGTTCTATCCGAAAACGTGGAAGCGAACGTTTCTGTACTTACCGTTCGTGATGGCCGTCGGCATCGGGCTTTCGGTGCGCAATGCATTTGCCGTGATGGAAGCGCTCTTCGATGTAAAAACAGAATTTGTGCGTACTCCGAAGTATCGCGTGGAAGCAAATGCCAAGACGCCGGTGGCGGTGAAGAAGAGTTATCGCAAAAGCGCGGGCTGGATGCCATTTATCGAGGTGGGATTGGGACTCTACTTTGCCGCGACCGTCCTGTATGCGATGCAAAACGAGAATTACGCTACTATTCCCTTCCTCATCCTGTTCGTTTGGGGCTACCTCTACACGGGTTTCATGTCTTTGGGGCAAACATATCTTGAACGGCTGCGCTTTGTCGAAACGGCTCCCGAAACGCAGACAGCGCCGAGCACGGCCGCGCCCGGCTTCTAGCTCGTGATCACTCCCGCGATATCATTTCCTACATTCAATTGTGCCAGGAAGAAGGCGCCAGCCTACAACGCGGAATGAACTTCCGTCTGAAAGCCCACGAGAGTGTAATTCTGATGAGTCAGCGTCGCGGTGCTCCGTACGTCGATCGCGTTGAGGAGGGTGGCAAGATTTTAATCTATGAGGGCCATGATGTGAGCCGCACGACGCAGGTCCTGAATCCAAAAGCAACCGACCAGCAGGAGTTCACACCCGGAGGAACCCGGACGCAAAACGGGCTCTTTCTTGACGCGGCGATGCGCTTCAAAAGCGGCACGGCGCCTGCCGAGCCAGTGAAGGTGTACGAGAAGATTCGGGATGGGATTTGGGCCTTCAACGGCTTCTTCGAATTGATTGACGCGTGGCAAGAGAAGGTTGGCACCAGAAAAGTTTTTAAATTTAAGCTGGCGATCGCAAAATGCGTGACCACCCAGGTCATCCAGGCAAACGATGGCCTACCACAGAACCGTCTGATACCGAGTGAAGTGAAACTCGCAGTGTGGAAAAGGGACGGCGGAAAATGTGTTCAATGTGCAAGTCGCGACAACCTTCATTTTGACCACGTCATTCCCTTTTCGTTGGAGGTTCATCGGTAACTCCAGAGAATGTACAACTGTTGTGCGCGAGGCATAATCTTCAGAAGCGAGACCGAATAAGTTGAGGCGTTCCCGAGAGATTCTCGCGTGAAAAATTCTTCCTTCGTTTTCCACACGCGCATCGCTTGTACTTTTTCTTCGCCGTTGACTTCTCATCTCGCTGCGCTAGAATACCGCCCTCCCTGCAGCACAAGGACAACAACTCCGTGGCTTCTCCACAATTGAACGTGATTTCGCAAACGGATTTTCGCAGTCTCAAACTCCGCGCCCGAGGAAAAGTTCGCGATATTTACGAACTCGACGGTCGTCTGTTAATTGTTGCCACCGACCGCCTTTCGGCGTTCGACGTGGTTCTGCCCACCCCGATTCCGGACAAAGGACGAGTGCTGACGCAGCTTTCTCTGTTCTGGTTCGATAAGCTGCGTGGCGTAATCCCCAATCATGTTATCTCCGGCGAGAAATTCGAGGGCGATCTCGCGCCATACGCAGCCGATTTAAAAGGACGCGGCATGGTTGTACGGCGCACAGATCCTGTGCCGGTCGAGTGCGTCGTGCGCGGTTACCTTTCCGGCTCAGGGTGGAAGGACTACCAGAAGACGGGCGGTGTGTGCGGCATTCCACTGCCTTCGGGCTTGCGCGACTCCGACAAACTTCCGGGGCCAATCTTCACGCCCTCGACCAAAGCAACGACGGGGCACGACGAAAACATTTCCTTCGAAGAAACAGTCAATCGTGTGGGGCGTGCGCTCGCGGAAAAACTGCGCGATGTAAGCATCAGTCTTTACAACCAGGCGGCAGAACACGCCGCCGCGCGCGGCATCATCATTGCCGACACGAAATTCGAGTTCGGGCAAGCTGACGGCGAGTTGATCTGGATTGACGAAGCGCTCACGCCGGATTCATCGCGCTTCTGGCCTGCCACTGAATACGCGCCAGGCAAAGCGCAACCTTCTTTCGACAAACAGTACGTTCGTGATTATCTGGAGCACGTAGGTTGGAACAAGCAGCCTCCCGGGCCCGTCCTTCCGGCCGATGTCGTCGCAGCCACTCGCAACAAGTACAGGGAAGCGTATCAACGCGTCACAGGCCACACACTCGACTGAATTGACCTGGCATGCCTGAATCGCCGGAGGCATCCTCCGGTTGATTTTCTTTGGGGAAGCTGTCGTTTTCGGAGCGTGCGATCGTGAAAGATCAACTCGAATCCCTCGTCGGCTTAATGGTGGAACGCGGCATCCTCCTCGAAGAAGCTATGCTCGAATTCGAAAAGAAATTCATCAAACGCGCGCTCGAACGCGCAAACGGAAACCAGTCCCGCGCGGCGAAGATTCTGGGTATCCACCGGAACACGCTGGGTCGGAAGGTTGAGGTTTACAAGCTTAGCCGCGTTGGCCGCCGACGGTAACCGCCGCTAGCAATCGCCGCTGAAACATTCCTTCTGCAGCGTCATCCTGCGCGTCGACCAGCCCAGCCGGTTTTGGTCGAGTCACAACCGGGCCACGCAAATCGCGAAGAGATCAAACACCTTTTTGCCGCAGCCTCTTTCAGGCAGCTTGCTCCATAAAAACGAAAAAGCGGCTCGGGTGAGCCGCCTTTTCGATTCAGTAGGTTTTCGCTTCGATCGGCCCTAGCCGCCGTGTGGAGCGCGCTTATGAGGCGCAGCTCCCTTGGACGGAATGATGGTGGGATCCACCTTCACTTGATCCCAGTGCAGAAGGAATGGCGAGGGGTCGTAGCTGACAATTGTTCCCGAGAACTTGATCGCTTCATCTTTTTTGAGGCGCGTGACGTCCGGCTGAGCCGTGACCTGATCCGCACCACTGGCCGGACCCGCCATGGCTCCCGCCGGGGGGGCAGTCGTCCAGACCTTGACGTCCATGTTCGCTGTCGTGGCCTTCTGCATGTCGTCGGGAGTTGCGCCCGTGTAAACCTTGAACTCCACGTAATTGTCGCTCGGCGTGATGTCGATGATCTTGCCGACGACCTCCGGAAATTCGGCGTCGCAGATGGCGAGCCACGTCTGTTTGGCTTTATCGCCGCCCCCGCTCAGATCGGTGATCACGCTCAGGATGTTGCTCGACTGGCGGATCTGGTTCAGGTCCGCCTGGCTCGGGATCGTCCACGTCGCCGGCCTGTCGGGCGCATTCTGCGCGAGCTGAAGCAGTTCGTTGAGTTGATCGGTAGCTTGCGAATCGCACCCCGGCTGCTCGTAGGCGAGGATCTGCTTTTGGAGGTAGTCCTTGATTTTGTCCGAATCAGGCACCTTCAGGTCGATGGCGCGAGCGAGCGACCAGAACCCATCAAGATACTGTGGTGGCGTGCTCTGCAGGTACGCGAGGCCGAGCCGATACGCGGAGACCGCGTCGTCCGGCGTGTTCTGAAGGGCGTTCTTGAACGCCTGAATCCCCGCGGCGTAATCCTTCAAATTCAGGTCGGCAAAACCCGCTGAAGAATAAAAGAAAGCGAGGCCCGGCATTTTCTGCTTTTGCCAATCTGTATCGTCGCCCTTGAAAGTCGCTGGTTTGGGGAAGGATGCCAGCATATTCGCGCCCTGCAAGGCCGCGTCCCGGTCTTTCGTCCATTGATCCTGAGCGCTAGCCGGCGGAGGGCTGGCTTGGAAGGCCTGCACACGGGCCTGGAGCGCCGTCAACCGGGTACCCGCATCGATCTGATCGCCCATGGCAACCAGCTTGTCGGCATATTCGATGATCTTCGGGTAGTCCTTCAGTTGGGTGTAGGTCTGAAAATAAAGCGTGTCGACATACTTCATCAGCGTCGAATTCGGATACTTCGCAACGAACGCGTCGAGCAGCTTGATTCGCGTCTGCGGATCCTTCTCCGAATTGGCCGCTTCAAAGGCGTTGTACTCGGGCAAGGTGTAGCCCGGCTTCGCCTGCTGCTGTTGCGGGGCAGGGTTCGCCGCCGCTGGAACCGAGTAACCGGCTACTATAGCAGCGGCAACGGCGAGGACTAACGAGAATCCGGTGAAACGTTTTCGCGTATTCACTTACCTGCCTCCTGAATCGCACTCAGTTTTGGGAAAACGGTCAAGCTAGGAAACGCAAGCCTGCAGGCCGCTAAGACCAGCGAAATCCACGGGATTATAGGGAAAGGACATTTCACACGCAAGGCTAAATCGAAGTCTGTTGTGCGACTTCGGCGGCATTGCGCCGACTGTTGACCTTCACAGGCAAATGATAGCATGGTGAATGAAACGCGCCAATCAAGCTCCAAGGAGAACAGCAAACCATGACGGATGGACGGCCGCTCGGAGGCAAAACGGCTCTCATCACCGGCGGCAGCCGGGGTATCGGTCTCGCAATAGCGCGGAGACTCGGCCAAATGGGAGCAAACGTCAGCATCTGCGCGCGCGACGCCGAACGGCTCGAACGTGCTGTACGCCAGATGAAACAGGAAGGAATCAGCACGGTGGGTGTGCACGCAGATGTGACGCGTGCCGACGATGTCGAGTTGCTTGTTCAAAATACCCAGACCTCCCTCGGTCCGATCGACATTCTTGTGAACAACGCAGGAACTGGCTACTTCGGCCCCGTGCAAGAGGCATCCGAGGCGAACTGGGACGGAGTATTAGACACCAATTTGAAAGGAGTGTTCCTGACAACGAAGGCGGTAGCGCCCGGAATGATTGAGCGCGGCGGGGGGCACATCATTAATATCGCGTCGCTCGCCGGAAAGAATGCGTTTGCTGGAGGTTCTGTCTACTGCGCTTCGAAATGGGGACTAATGGGCTTCACGTTCTGCGCCGCAGAAGACTTGCGCGCACACGGCATTCGCGTGAGCGCGATCTGCCCCGGGTCTGTCGCCACAGAATTCGGGGGGCCGCACGCAGGGAAGAACATCGAGAAAATGCTCAAGCCGGAGGACATCGCACACGCAGTTGAAATGCTGGTAACGCAATCGCCCCAAAGCTTCATTAGCGACCTTTCCATGAGGCCGACACAAAAGCCGTGAGGGAACGGAACGCCCGCAGAAAAGGGGAGGGTTGGACGACTGGCGACGAAACTTCTTCTAGAGGAGCGAAAGCGATGGAAAACTCGGGCAACGGGGTCGTGTCACTGTTTGGCCGCATATTGCTCAGCGCGATCTTCATCGTGAGCGGCTTCAGCAAGCTTTTTATCTTCCATTCCGTGGCGGGCATGCTCGCGGGTAAAGGATTTCCGCTCGCGACGATTGCGGCAGGCATTGCAATTGCGATCGAGCTTCTTGGCGGCCTGGCGATCCTCGTGGGATTCCAGGCGAAGGTCACTGCTTGGATCGTATTCCTATATCTGATCCCAACGACGCTGATGTTTCACAATTTCTGGGCCATGCAGGGCGGTATGCGCGTGGACAACCAGGTCCACTTCTTGAAAAATCTCGCGATTATGGGCGGCCTTTTGCTATTGGCTTCGAATGGCGCGGGGCGGTACTCGCTGGACGCAAGCGCCAATCGCGGATCGATGAGCGCTCGAACCGTAAGAGCCGTCGAAGCGCCCTGAACCACGCGAAAGGGCACACAGGCGTACCAGTAAAGCCGGTCGAGCAACCCAGGACGCACGCGCGTGGTTCCTATTGTTCTGCGTCTAATAAAAACCTCGAGGTGAATCAATCTATGCGCAAAGTCCTGATCCTGCTCGGGGCTGTATGCCTCGCCGCTTTTGTCCCGCGTCCAGCCCATGCTCAGGTTGAACTATTCGGCGGCTACTCGTACATGCGCCCGTCGATTGCTGTTCCGAGTGGAACGGACCACCCAAACCTAAACGGATGGGAACTGACTGGGGTTTATAACGCGTACCACTGGATCGGGGTCGCGGCCGATTTCAGCGGCGACTACGGCACGGTGGAGGGACTCAACACGCACGTAAACACGTATCTCTTCGGGCCCCAGGTGCGGCTGCACACGCCGGTGTCGCCATTCGCGCACGCTTTGTTCGGGGTTGCGCACGAAACCGTCGACGGAGCGGAGGACAGTGCATTTGCCACTGCGATTGGTGCGGGTATCGACGTGCGCGTCGCCCCGTTCGTTTCCTTCCGCCCAATCCAGATTGACTATCTGGTGACGCGCTTTGGCTCGGGCACTCAAAGCCAACCACGCGTGTCCGCAGGCATCATGCTCCATTTCTAACCACAACCTGCAGTGTTTCCGGTCCGACGTCACGCGTTTGTCCGCGCCGGAATACCGGCTTGTCCCGATTTCTGACCTCCCGACCGGGCAGTACCATTCCTGTAGTCGCCCTTTTTACCCGCCCATCTATTTGCGTCGGAGGTTAACAAATGAAATTGTTTGCAGGCGCGGTGATTCTGCTATTCATGGCGGGCGCGCCCACTTTCGCGCGCCAACAGCAGGACCAAAAACCCCAACAGGACAATCACCCGAAGCAGCAAAAGGAACCGCAACAAGAGCATCCGAAGACCACACAGCACCCGAATCAGCAACGCACACCCCAGAAGGAACAGCAACGCCAACAGCAAGAGACGACGAGAGAACAGCAACAACGGACGCAACAGGAGCAGCGGTCCAGAGCCAAAGAGCAGCAAAATCAGCAACACACGGCTCAGAAGGAACAGCAGCACCAGCAGCAAGACATGGCCAAGCAGCAACAAGCGCGGAACAGGCAACAGCAGGAGCAAACCAGGCAACAGGCGAAGGTGAGGCAGGAACAGCAGAAGAAAGATTCCAGACAGCAACAGGCACAACGGCAGCAATACGCGCACCAGCAACACGAGCAACATCCAGGAAACAACGGGCACGGTCTCGCGACGCGTGCGAATTATCACGCCAACAACATCCATCCTCGGCATGGCGGACGCGTGATTCCCGACCGCGATTATGACGACCACTTCGGGCACGACCACGATTTCCACGCCCACTGGCGCCATGACGCCGACCGATTCCAGTATGGCGGCTATTGGTTTACGTATGCCGAGCCGTGGCCGACGATGTGGCTCGACAACGACAACCTGTACATCGTCTATAACTATGACGACGATGACTACTACCTCTGCGACGCCGAGCACCCTGGAGTCGAACTTCTGATCGTCGTGCAGAGCTAACGTTCCATCCGGCAATTCTCATCGCGTGTGCAGCGCGGGTCGCAGGAATATCTGCAGCCCGCGCGAGCGCGCGCTTGCCCGCCCACGTCATCCTTCTGGATCCCCCTCAATGTCGAATAGCCGTAAGCGCGCCCGTATCTTTTTCTAGTCGTTAGCCACTCGCGCTCGCCACTTTTTCTCCGTGTTGTGTTAGCCTCACGCCCGAAAGTCATTTCCGATGTTTCTGGCCATGGCTCTTCGACAAATGACGGACGGCTGCCCCTTCGGCACCGCGAGCAGGTGATGCTGCGCGCGGTCGACATCATTCGCAAAAAGCGCGATGCAGCCGAGCTGACCCATGAAGAAATTCAATTCCTGATTCGGGGCGCGACGGACGGCTCCGTGTGCGACTACCAGCTTGCCGCTTTCCTGATGGCCGTCCTGTGGCGCGGCATGACCGTCGCCGAATTGACCGCTCTGACCGACGCGATGCTCCATTCGGGGCAAGTGCTCGATCTTTCCACGCTCCGAGGCAGCAGAGTTGACAAGCACTCGACGGGCGGAGTGGGCGATAAAACATCGCTCGTTATCGCACCGGTCGTTGCTGCAGCCGGTCTGGACGTGCCGCTCGGCCACAAGCGCGTCTTTGTTCCAATGATCAGCGGCCGCGGGCTCGGGCATACAGGTGGAACGCTCGACAAGCTCGAATCGATTCACGGATTCAACGTGAACCTGTCCCTCGCCGCTTTCCGCAGCATTCTCGAAAAAGCGGGATGCGCGCTCATGGGCCAGACACCCGAAATCGCGCCCGCCGACAAAAGGCTTTATGCCCTGCGTGACGTGACCGCTACGGTGGAGAACCCGTATCTGATCTGCGCGTCCATCATGAGCAAGAAACTGGCGGAAGGGATCGATGCTCTGGTTCTCGACGTAAAGACCGGCGACGGCGCATTCATGAAAAATCAGGAGGACGCGGAATATCTCGCTCAACTCATGGTCGATACGGGGGGGCGCATTGGCAAGAAGGTCGTCGCGCTGATCACCGGGATGGATCAGCCTCTCGGGCGCAAAGTCGGCAACGCACTCGAAGTGGACGAGTGCCTCGACGTGCTGCACGGTGGGGGCCCCGCCGACCTGCGCGAATTGTGCGACGAACTAGCGGCTCGGATGTTCGTGCTAGGCGACCGCGTGACTAATCTCGATGAGGGCCGCGCGCTCGCTGCAGAAATGATTGCATCTGGCCGCGCACGTGATACATTCCGCGAGATCATTCGCATGCAAGGGGGCGACCCGGACGTAGTCGACGATCCGGGACGCCTGCCTCGAGCAAAGAATCTGGCGAAGGTGAAATCGCCACGCGCCGGGTTCGTCACGTCGATTCGCTGCGAGCAGATCGGCATAGCGAGCATGATTCTGGGCGGCGGGCGCGAAAAGAAGGAGGATGCGATCGACCCGGCTGTCGGATTGGTGATCGAGCGCAAGGTTGGCGAAGCAGTGGAGGCTGGCGCGACGCTCTGCACCGTTCACTACAATTCAGGCGCGCGCCTGGCGGATGCGATGCATATTCTCTCGAACAGCTTCATTGTGGCAGACGCGGCACCTCCGCCAGTGCCGCTGATTCGCAAAGTTGTTGGCGCCTGAGATTTTCGACACTTCGCTATAGCGCTGGCGCCTGCCACGGGACGGTCTGTCCGCCAACCTTGATGGCGGGTCCGCTTGCACAAAGTTCGTCGCCAGATAGGCGAAGCGAATGTGCCGGCGTTTTTTGTGTCGGGCGCCTCGATTCTTCCGCGCTCGCTAAAACCCGGAGAAGGGACTGAATGCATCGATTCGTTGGCGTTCTTGGAATGATTGTCCTGGTGGGCCTGGCTTTCCTATTTTCCACCGATCGCCGCGCAATCCGCTACAAGACCGTCGCCTGGGGACTTGGCCTGCAAGTCGTGTTCGCGTACCTCGTCTTGCGCTGGTCAGGGGGCCGCGAGGCTTTTGCGTGGCTGGGTCAAAAGGTTGACTGGTTTCTGAGTTTTGCCAACTACGGTTCGACGTTTGTTTTCGGCCCGCTGGCGCAAAACGTCAAGCCCTGGTACGTCGTATTCGCCTTCCAGGTGCTGCCAGCCATCATCTACATCGCGGCCGTCTTCGCGCTGCTCTATTACCTCGGCATCATGCAGATCATCATTCGCGGCGCGGCCATTGTCATGACGAAATTGATGGCTGCGAGCGGCGCGGAATCGCTGAACATCGCAGCAAGCATCTTCATGGGTCAGACGGAAGCGCCGCTGACGATCCGACCTTTCCTTCCGGATGTGACTCAATCCGAGCTGATGACGATCATGACCAGCGGGATGGCCCACGTGTCCGGCGGAATCATGGCCGCCTACATCGCGTTCGGTATAAAGGCCGAGCATCTTCTGGCTGCCGTCATCATGACCGCTCCCGGCACGATCTTGCTTTCGAAAATGCTTGTCCCGGAAACCGAAAAGCCTTTGACCGCGGGCCGCGTTGTAATGGCCGACATGGAGCGCGACACGAATGCGCTTGCCGCCATCGCGCGAGGCACCACCGATGGGTTGAATCTCGCGGTGAACGTCGCCGCCATGCTCATCTCCTTCATCGCCCTGATTTATCTGGTGGACGGCATTTTCGGCGTCGTCCACGCGCATCTCGTCTGGTTTCCAATGAGTCTGGAGCAGATTTTCGGCTGGGTTCTTTCGCCGATCGCTTGGCTGATCGGCATTCCCTGGAAGGAAGCTCCGCTTGTGGGAAACCTGCTCGGGCTGCGTATGGTGACCAATGAGCTGATCGCGTACCAGCGACTCGGACCCATGGCCGGCACGAACATGCTCGACCCGCGCTCCTTTACCATAGCTACGTTCGCCTTGTGCGGCTTCGCCAACCTCAGCTCGATCGGAATTCAGATCGGCGGAATCGGCGCGCTCGCTCCCAATAAAAAGTCCGACCTTGCGCGCCTGGGCATCCGCGCCATGCTCGCCGGCACGATGGCCAACCTTATGTCCGCGGCCATCGTCGGCATCATGCTGCGGTGAGTCGGAAGGCTCAGACCAAGGTAACGAGCCATCTGGGCAGCATTGATGGAGGGTTAAATGAACCGCAAATGCGCTGCGTTACTGCTAATTTGCCTCGCATGCGGTTCCCGGCTTCCTGCGCAACCCCACGCACACGGCGGCACAGGATCATGCCAGCGATTTGCCCAAACTTTCTACACGTGGTACGTCGGACAGATTTTTGAGTCGTTCGACAAGAAGAATATGGATCCGTTGCTTCAGGCTCTCGGCTACAAGGGCCACCCATTCAGCCGCGAGCTAGAGCAAGGAATAAGAAAAGTCCGGGCAGAGGAGGAGAAGTCGCACGAAGCCATCTTGGACTTCGATCCGATCCTCGATACGCAAGATCCTGCCGAACATTACGTGGTCCGCAAGGTGACGATGAAGAGTGGTCACTACTGGGCCGAGATTTACGGAGTTTGGCCTACGCCGCATCCAGAGCTCGGAAAAAGGCCCGAGGTTGTCGCAGAGATGAGTTACCAGGGCCGGTGGATTTTCGTCAACTTTCATTACCCCGGAGATCCCGATCCCAGGAGCGAAAATCTGTTGAGTATGTTGAAATTCGCGCTGCGGTGATCACCGGCGCTCACGCATACGCTCCTAACAAGAAATCCGACCTGGGCCTTCGCCGTCGGCGCCTCACGAACAATTCCCTTCTGTGTTCGCCCGCATGCGGAGCTATAGTGGAAGGTAGAAGCGGGTTGAAACCGTGACACTAAAATGATATCCGAGTGACAATTCGCGATCCGTCGCTCCTCTAAAGTAGTCCCGGATGAAGAATGTCCAGCCTGATCAGTCCTATCCATACCCAGATCTCTATTTGAGTTCCCAATGAAAGATGTGCTCGTAATAGGCGGAGGGCCCGCGGGGCTGGCTGCGGCCATCGCAGTCAGGAAGCAAGGATTTCAAGTTGTAGTTGTTGATCCATCCGCCCCGCCCATCGATAAGACCTGCGGCGAAGGCTTGCTTCCGGACGCTGTGGAGGCGCTCGCTCGTCTCGGCGTAGAACTTTCGGCTGACATGGGATGTTTACTGCGCGGGATTCGGTTCTTGCACGAAGATGAATCCGCAGACGCATGTTTTCCGTCGAAGCCCGGCTTGGGCGTCCGGCGAACAGCGCTGCACAATGCTTTGACCGCGCAAGCCTCGGCGTGCGGCGTTTCGCTGCTTTGGCAGACGCGCGTTCGCGCCACCCAAGACGGGCTGTTTCTCGAGGGGCGGCATTTACGAGCGCGCTGGATCATTGGTGCTGACGGCGCCAACTCGGCTATTCGGCGTTGGAGCGGGTTGGACAGCTACAGGCAGACGGCACATCGCTTTGCGTTTCGTACACATTACGGCATGGTTCCCTGGACCGACTTCGTGGAAGTCTACTGGGGCAACAGAACACAAGTTTATGTGACGCCTGTTGGGAAAATGGAAGTTTGTGTAGCCGTCGTATCGCATAACCGTCAGACGCGGCTGAGCGATGCCTTGCCCGCGTTCCCAGCGCTCGCCGCCCGACTCCGAGGAGGAAAACCCATCAGCGTGGAGAGAGGCGGGATCACTCGGATGCTGAAGCTGGCGCATGTTTGCCAAGGGCAGGTCGCGTTGATCGGAGACGCGTCCGGATGTGTCGACGCAATAACGGGAGAGGGTCTCGGATTGGCCTTCCGACAAGCCATGGCATTAGCAGACGCGATGGCCGCCAATGACCTCGCGTTGTATGAGGTCCGCCACCGAAAACTTATGCAGCGGCCATTCTTTATGGGTCATTCCCTGCTTCTGCTTGATAGACATGAAGGGCTGCGGCGGCACGTCATCAAAGTGTTCAAAACACACTCGGAGGTTTTCCGCGGTTGTGTTGCGGCGCACGTTGGAGCAGTGACGAAGCTCCGAGTCGTTCTTACCGGCGCCAACCTCGGTTGGCACCTGATCGGCTCTTAGACGCACAGTGGCGGGATGCTCTCGGCACGAGCGACTGCTCTTTTTTATGTTGTGCCACGCCCTGCCCGTGCGAACGAAGCGACTCACACGCCGGACGTTCTCAAATGACGATTTTAAAGGCCGATCAACTGATATTCGAGGAGGGAACTTGAGAAGAGACTTGCGGATTCTCATTTTGTGCGTCGTAGCAGCGATTGCGTTTACGGGGATGGAATGGGAATCACGCGTGTGGGCAGCGCAGGACCAGAACACACAAGTAATAGAAATGACGGCAAAGAAATATGAGTTCAGTCCATCCGTACTGCATGTGAAGGCAGGCGCCAAAATCTTACTGAAAATTACCGCGACAGACCGGTCGCACGGCTTCGCGATTCCGACGGTTCCCGATGGGTCGCCAAAGGGCAGGGCCACAGGTCTGGTGCTCAGTCAGCCGGCACGAAACAACTGCTATCGGCTGGAAAAAGGGCAGCAGGTGAGCGTCGAAATCGAGGCGAAAACACCTGGGACATATACGTTCAAATGCTGCGTACATTGCGGACTAGGTCACGGCAAGATGAAAGGGGAACTAGTCGTAGACCCGTGAGACCGACGTTATCCTCCACTCTGCTCATTGGCTCACTCTCTCGGCGCGAACTCGACGAGGAGGGCCGTCCCAATTGGGTAAGCGCTGAGACCCAAATTTAGCTCGATCCAGATCTTCGCATCACAGTGCGGCTTCCAAGGCAGTTTGCCAGGTTCTGGGCATTCGTGCCGCCGCGTGCCAGACCCCCCGCCCCCTGCAATCGGAATCGGCCAATAGCAGTACCGGAATGCTCTCAAATAGTTGGAAACAGGGCGCGGAGATCTGTTCTAATCGCGCGACGCTGAAAACCAATGTACGGAAACTCAGCTTCAGGATTCGACATTGTCGAGGAATCGACGGAGGTCATGAATGAGGCAGGCGCCCATCAGCAAGTCGCCTCGCAATTCCGAGTTCGCTGCTCCTGACCGGGCGGCAAAGTTCATTCTAGCGAAGACGAAACTGCGCCCGCGAGTCGCGTTGGTTTTGGGCTCGGGCCTCGGAGCCTTCGCAAATGATCTTAGTGATGCCTTAGCCATTCCTTACGCGAAGATCCCAGGTTTTCCTCGCTCAACCGCAATTGGCCACGCGGGACGGCTCGTCATCGGCAAGGTGGGCGGTGTGGCAGTCGCGGCGATGCAGGGGCGAGTCCATCTTTACGAGGGATATTCCGTGCACGAAGTGGTTTTTCACATGCGCGTTTTGGGCCGCCTGGGAATTCGCGCTGTGATCCTGACCAACGCAGCTGGTGGCATCAATCGCAACTACAACCAGGGCGCTCTCGTCGTCATTTGCGACCACATTAATTTGCAGGGGACGAATCCACTGAGTGGCCCCAACGACGACCGCTTCGGGCTGCGATTCGCCGACATGACCGAAGCCTACGCGAAGAACTACCGAGAGATCGCCCTCGCGGAAGCTCAGCGGCTCGGAATTGAAGTTCACGAAGGCATCTATGCAGCGTTGGGTGGGCCGAGCTACGAAACGGCGGCGGAAATTCGCTATCTGCGAACAATTGGCGCCGATCTCGTTGGCATGTCCACAGTCCCCGAGGTGATCGTGGCCAGGCACATGGGCATTCGCGTCCTGGGAATTTCCTGTGTAACGAATATGGCTGCGGGGATTCTCGATCAGCCGCTCAGCCACGCTGAAGTGCTGGAAACCGCCGAGCGCGTGAAAGGCCAGTTCATCGCGTTGCTTCGCGCTGCGATTCCGCGAATCGCGGCCGATTTGCACCATTCCAGATGATAATCGCGCTCAGTCGGGCAGTGTCGCTGCGCTTGTGATTGTGAACTGTGTTGTTGCGCCGGCAGCTTTCGGCAATCCCGATGGCGCGACCGGTTGACCGCCTCCGATCCACACTTTCACCTTCCCAGGCGTGATGCGTCGCGTTCCATTCGGATCGACCGTGCTCAACTGCCGATCGCGCAGGCTGAAAGATACCGTCGTCGACTCGCCTGCGGCGAGGTGGATGCGCTGGAACCCCACAAGAGCGCGCAGCGGAGCGCCAGCCACTCCGGGATGAGTCAAATAAAGTTCGACAACTTCGTCGCCCGCCCTCGACCCGGTATTCGAAATGTCCACGGATACCTTCTCTGTTCCAGCCGCCGCGACAGACGGATTCGACAACTTCGCATTTCTATATGCGAACGTCGTATAGCTCAGTCCATAGCCGAACGGAAACAGCGGTTCTCCTTTGAAGTAGCGGTACGTGCGGTTGGCCATCGAATAGTCGTCAAACGGCGGAAGCTGCGCGACGCCCGTGTAGAATGTGACCGGCAATCGTCCTGCAGGGCTGAAGTCTCCGGCGAGCGCTTTGGCCACCGCCGCGCCGCCTTCCTCGCCCGGATACCACGCTTCCAGAATCGCCGGCACATGCTGTTCCGCCCAATTCACAGCGAGCGCGCCGCCGTTCATCAGCACCAGCACGGTCGGCTTTCCAAGCGCTGCAATTTTCTTGACGAGATCTTCTTGCGGTTCGGGCAGCGCGATCTTGGTGCGATCGCCGCCCAGAAAACCGTCTGCCTTGAACTTCATTTCCTCGCCTTCGATCCGCGGCGAAAGGCCCATCACGAGCACGACCAGGTCGGCGCCACGCGCCGTGGCAATTGCGTCGGGAGAATCTGATCCAGCCGGGCCGACCAGCCCCGTTCCCTCTGCATAGACGACCTTTGCGCCCTTGAACCGCTGCCGAATGCCCGTCAGCACGGTGACCGGCTTCGAAGGCGTCCCGTTGTAATTTCCTTCGATAGCATCCTCGCTATCCGAATCGGGACCGATCACGGCGATCGTTTTGTAGCTTCCTTTCAGCGGAAGAAAGTGGTTCTCATTCTTGAGCAGGACAATGGATTCGCGCGCGGCTTTCAACGCCAGATCGCGATGTGCTTCCGTATCGTTTTCCGACCGCTTGATGCGCGAATACGGCACCATGGCTGGCGGATCGAACATTCCCAGCTTCATGCGCGCCGTGAACAGCAGCCGCAGCGCGTTATCGACGTCCTTCTCGGGAAGCAACCCCTGCTTGACGGCCTGCAGAAGCGTCTCGCGATTGAAGGTGATCTGCTGTTCCGGCCACGCGCAGACCAGGTCCGTGCCCGCTTTGAACGAATCCGCTTCGGCGGCGGGCATCGACTTCGCGTAATGGTGCCCGTCCCACACGTCCTGAACTGCGCCACAATCGGAGACCACGTAGCCCTTGAAGCCCCAATCCGTGCGCAAATATTTCTGCAGCAGCATATCGTTCGCGCAGGACGGCGCCCCATCCACCGCGTTGTACGAGCACATGATCGATCCGACCTTCGCTTCCCTCACGCTCGCGCGAAATGCCGGAAAATACGTGTCCTCCAAGTCGTGCGGCGGCGCTTTCACGTCCATGCTGTGCCGCGCCGGCTCCGGCCCGCTGTACGCGTCGAAATGCTTCGCGGTGGCAAGCACCTTCAGATACTTCGGATTATCTCCCTGCAGGCCGGTGATGAACGCGACCGCCATTCGCGAGGTGAGATACGGATCCTCGCCGTAGGTTTCCTGCCCGCGTCCCCACCGCGGATCGCGGAAAATATTGATGTTCGGCGACCAAACCGTCAGGCCGTGATACCAGTCGCTCGAGCCGTCTGCGTGCAAATTGGCGTAGTACTTCGCGCGGAACTCCGTGCTGATCACCGTTGCCACCTCGTGCATCAACGGCTCGTCAAACGTAGCAGCCATTCCGATCGCCTGAGGAAACACCGTTGCATACCCCGCGCGCCCGACCCCGTGCAGACCCTCGTTCCACCAGTTGTAGGCTGGCACGCCAAGCCGGGGAATGCCGGCGGCGACATGAGTCAGTTGCGAAATCTTCTCTTCGAGCGTCATCTGCGAAATCAAATCATTTACTCGCTGCGCGATCGGCACGCTCGGGTTTTTCCAGGGCGGAACGGCCGATTTGTCTGGCGAGTTCGCCTGTGCGTACACACTCGCGCAAACAGCCGCGCACAATGCGAGAACACCGACAATCATTCGGCTTTTCATCTTTTCGCTCCGAGTTACTAAGGCCTCGCGCTTACTGAAATAGCTGCTAGCAGTGAATCAGCTGTCTTGGCTAGATCCGATGAGGAAAGAAAGCCGGCGAAGAGAAAGCGACCAGCAGCAATCCACAACGGGGCGCGAGGTGCAATCGTCATTCTCAATTTGTCCAGGAGCAGCGTGACAAACTTCGGGCGCCGCCCGTCGCAGCCGACAAACTCCGCAGCTACATCCTACGCACGGCACCCCTGAAAGAAAAGTCCACAGCCCTTGAATCAGCTAGAAAAACAGTTTGCCGCCGGACCACCACTGCCGTTGCACCTCTGTTTTCGTCCGCGAGCACATCGAGATTAGCGCGCTCGCGGTGCGACATCGTCTCCAGTCAAACAGCAGGCGCGTTCCGAGCCAAATAATGCGGCTTCCGGTATCGTTCCCGAAAAAGCCGGCTTCTGTGCGCGCGAAATTCTCGCCAGTTCGTTTGACTGCATGGCGAAAATTCGACACACTGAGGCCCGGCAAGCGAATGAACGGCCCATCATCGCTCATCTCATATCCATTACCAACCGGAACGCGAAGACCGCGCATGCCTCAGCGGATTCCCCGCCGGAGCCGGCGGTGACATTTATAGATAACGACTTCCTGCTGCATTCGGAAATGGCGCGCCGACTGTATCATAGCCATGCAGCGACCGAGCCAATCCTCGATTTCCATTCGCATTTGCCAGCATCTGAAATTGCGGAAGACCGCCGTTACCGCAATCTGACCGAACTTTGGCTCGAGGGCGATCATTACAAATGGCGGCTCATGCGCGCGAATGGGACCGATGAGCGCTACTGCACAGGCAATGCGCCGCCCTTCGAGAAATTTCAGGCCTGGGCCCGCACCGTTCCCGCCGCATTGCGCAATCCGCTGTACCACTGGACGCACCTGGAGCTTAAGCGGTACTTCGGAATTGACGATCTGTTGAACGAGTGCACGGCGAAATCCATTTGGGACCGCGCAAACGCGCAGCTCGCGGCTCCCGAATTCTCAGCGCGCGGCATTCTTCGAAAATTCGGCGTTCGCGTCGTTTGCACCAGCGACGATCCCTGCGATGACCTGTCCGCTCACAGGAAAATTAACGCCGACCAGAACGATTTTCGCGTCTTCCCTACCTTTCGGCCGGATAAGGCGCTTCAGGTTCATCGGCCCGAGCAGCTCAACGCTTGGGTCGGCCGTCTGGAACAGGCCAGCAATACGGAAATCAGCTCTTTGGCCGCCTTCCTGGATGCGCTGAAGCAGCGCCATGATTTTTTCCATGCGCAAGGTGCGCGCCTCTCCGATCACGGCCTTCAGTCTTGCCATGCTGATCGGTGTTCCAGCCACGAGGCGGAAGCAATCTTCGCCAAAGCTCGTGCAGGCGTGGCCGCCTCGCCGCACCAGCATGAGCAGTTCGCATCCCACTTGATGCTGTTTTTCGGCCGACTGGACGCGACCCGCGGTTGGAGCAAGCAATTGCACGTTGGAGCTTTGCGCGACGTTCGTTCACGCAAGCTCACCGACCTTGGCGCGGACGCTGGCTTCGATTGCATGGGGGACTTTCCGCAGGTCGAGAATTTCTGCCGTTATCTCGACCTTCTCGACCGCGAAAATGCCTTGCCGAAAATCATCGTCTACAACATCAATCCGGCCGATACGTACGCCCTCGCTGCGGCGATTGGGTCGTTTCAGGACGCCCCGTTCCGAGCAAAAATTCAGCTGGGCAGCGCATGGTGGTTCCTCGATCAAAAGGACGGTATTAAGTCGCAGCTGAACACGCTCTCGAATACCGGCCTACTGGCCCGGTTCGTCGGCATGGTTACAGACTCCCGGTCATTCCTGTCATTCCCCCGCCACGAATATTTTCGAAGAATTCTCTGCGACCTTCTCGGGCGCGACGTTGAGCAGGGAGAACTGCCGGATGACGAGCGGCCCCTCGGCGAAATGGTGCGCAACATCTGTTACGCAAACGCGAAAGATTACCTCGGCATCGAGCATCCTTCGCCCCAATAATGATTCGCGGAATGGTGCTTCAATTATGTGAACTTGATAGCGGCCGCTTTGCTTCGACGTGGCGTATTTCTTTTCGAATCGAGAAAACGGAAGGTTGGGGAAAAGCGTCTACAGCGAGCGTCAACCGGCCACTAGTTCATTCTTTTCTCGAATTGAGTAGCCCGAACACTGCGACGCCGCCCTTACGCGTGCCAACAAAAACCTTTCCTCCTGCAATCATTGGCGTAATGAATTTGTTGCTGAGGAAGTGGTCGCGTCCATTCGGTGCCTGATCGCTGTTGTAAAGTTCTTGCGCCAGATTTGATGCATCGTAGGCATGGAGCATGCCCTTGTCGCTGTGGACGGCCTCGACCACCCACACGATTCCGTTCGAGTAGCCATTCGCGGAAACGCTCGGGATCACACCCGGATAATCGAACCGAGCCTTCGTCTGCGATGACGGCACTGTCGCCAATCGCGCGTCCACGATCGGAAATGCCTTCATAGGCGCAAGATATGCCCCGTAGTAAACCACGCCGTTGAAGTATGCCGGCGAACCGAACTCCGCGCCGCCTAGCGCATTGGGCAACTCCTGATAGATCGCACTATCGTTTGCCGGACTGAACTTCCCCATCGCGTCGCGGTCCGCTACGTAAATGGCCTGGTCTTTGCCGGCGCCGACGGCCAGATGCCGCGCCTTCCCGTTTCCGTCCTTGAAGTCCGGCAACACCACTACGCCCCCGGACCCCAGATCCTCGTCGCCATTCGATTCCGCTGCAGTGTTATGCATTACGAAGTAGTCGAAGACGCCGAGATAATTTCCGCGCGCTTCCAGCTTCACGAAGCCGTTGCCAAAGTCGCCCTCTACCGGAAAGCCGTGTTCGTCCAGCGTGGGATCGAATGTTCCGTTTCCCAGCAATACATAAATGTTCCCTTCGGAATCAACCGCCGGCCCATTCCCGGCCATCCAGATCGCTGCTTCCGTTCCGTTCGGGGTCAAGCAGAGCGCGTTAACGCGCTTCAGCGTCGTCGCGCTGAGTCCGATCACCCATCCGTTATACGGATCGTGATCGCAGTGCGACGACCACGTCGTATAGATCACGCCGTTCCACAGCAGCAGCGCTGCACGATCCTTGTACTGCTTCGGATCGAACGTCACCGTTGTGCCGTGCCCGTGCGCATCCGTCGCCACATAAGTCGCAGCGATTGTGCTTGGTGGAAGCCGGTCGGCGCCGGTCGTAAGATCCAGCGCATGTAATCGCTGAAAATATTTCGCGCGCGAATTCTTCGACATCGCGACGACGTACATCGTCCCATGCGGCCCCGCATGCAAATCGATTACGGGTGTTGCCGTGATTCCCATTTCCGGCTCGATTTGCTCGCAATCGCGCTTGTCGCTCGGTGTTTCGGTGCTCGGAATCAGCGAAACGCGCCACAACTGCTGGAATGTATCGGCATCGAACGCGTACGCCAGATCGTGCTCCGTCACAATGAAGACGATGTTGCGTTTTTTGCCTTTTACCTGCAGGTTCGAAACGTACAGCGGCTCTGCATCCACCTTTCCCTGCACGCCCAGCATCGTCAGCTTGCCGAACGTTGTGGCGTTCACGTTCGCGGGAGTGAGAATTCTCTCCTGCAGGGTCGCGGCGGTTCGCGCGAGATCATTGTGATACGTCAAAACCTCGGGATCGGATGGTGGAGGAGGCGGATCCATTGAACGTTCGGGAACCACGGGCCGGACCTTTCGCGCAGAATTGGCCGTTGCAGTAGTTGTGCGCGTGTTCATGTTGCGCTGCTGGTTGCAAGCACCTACGAGGATTGCCAGCAAAGCAATTGTAGTGACCGCCAGAGCGCGAGAGTGCTGTCTTCGTGGATGTTGCATCAGAGAATCTAGCTCGCAATCACCGTTCCAGGGCGCAAAGCCGTATTAGCGCGCTCACGGCGCGCCCGAATCAGATGAAATGTCGTGCTTATTTCCTCACCTTTGTCGTGGCTGCGCAATCTGTATGTCCAACGCGCAAACGACCGGTTTAGACCACCGAAACTCTACGCCTCCAGATTACCTGGCACTTCGTTTGACGCGCAATACGTCCAAATGGGTGCACAACCCCTGTGGCACTTGGTTTTCCGTGGTCCCTTGTGCTAACTCATGACCCGTCTTCTCCGCCGCCTCTCGCCCGTGAGTCATCTTTTTCCTGTTGCTTTCCCACAGAGCTTGCGGCATTATCCGTCCTGTTGGAATCCCAAATGGAAGCCCGGCTTACTCCGGTGAATTTCTAAATCGCATCCCGTAGTTTTAGACAACCCATGAAGGAAAGAACTGAAGTTCAACAGGGCACGCTGGCGCTGATGGTTCTTAAAACCCTCGACGTGCTCGGTCCGCTACACGGCTACGGCATCGCGCGACGCATCGAGCAAATCAGCGGCGACCTGCTCGCGGTAAATCAGGGCACACTCTATCCCATTCTCCTTAAACTCGAACAGGAGGGCGCTATCGCCTCTGAATGGGGCGCCTCCGAAAACAATCGCCGTGCGCGCTTTTATCGCCTCACCCGCGCCGGCCACAAACAACTCGAGGCTGAAACTCGCGATTGGGAGCAGACAGCAGCGATCATCGGCCGTTTTTTCCAGGTTAAGCCCGAGGACCTTCGGTGACGACCATGGAGGATCTGCGATGAGAGCCGTCCGGCGATTCTTTTCGCGTGTCCGCAACTTACGGCGGCGCAATCAAGGTGACGTGCGCCTGCGGCAGGAAATCGACCATCACCTCGCCATGCAAGCCGCGGAGAACGTCCGCTACGGCATGGCTCCTGCGGAAGCGCGCCGTCAAGCCACGCTCAAATTCGGCTCCGTCGAAGCAGCCAGAGAGACTTATCGCGCCGAGCATGGTTTCTCATTTTTCGACGCTTTCTTCCAGGACGTTCGGTATGCGCTTCGCATGTTTCGCAAGTCGCCGGGATTCGCCTCCATCGCGATCCTGACGCTGGCGCTTGGGATCGGCGCGAACACAGCCCTGTTCACGGTCATCAACAGCGTGCTCCTGAATCCTCTTCCTTATTCGCAGCCCAGCCAGCTGGTGGCCGTCTACGGAACGACGCCGGGCGTGTATCGCGGTCCGATCACATACTTGAATTTTCTCGACTGGGGACACGACACGACCACGCTCTCCTCCATCGCGATGTACCGCAATCAGGACTACAACTTCACGGGCGCAGGCGAACCTGAACGTCTCAGCGGCTTCATGATTTCCGCGGGCTTTTTCGCGACACTTCGCATCCAACCGATCCTCGGCCGCACTTTCCGCTCCGACGACGATCGCACCGGCGCCGCTCCCGTTGTCATTCTCAGCGGAGGTTTATGGCAGCGCCGGTTCGGCGCTTCGCCCGACATCATCGGCAAATCCCTCACGCTGAACGGCGTCACTTACACGGTCGTCGGCGTGATTCCTTCCAGCTTCACCTTCTACGGTCAGCTCCGCGACGTCTACACGCCCATCGGCCAATGGAACGATCCCTCATTCCGCGATCGCCGCATCGACATGAGCGCACACGCGATCGGCCGCATCAAGCCCGGCGTTTCTCTGGCACAAGCCCAAGCTGATATGGACACGGTGGCCCGCAGTCTGGCCGCCACGTATCCGGAAGCTGACAAAGACGTAGGCATCGCTCTCTCGTCGATGAAAGAAGATATCGTCGGCAAAGTGCAGCCATTTCTGATCGTTCTTCTTGCGGCCGTCGGCTTTCTGCTGCTTATTGCCTGTGCGAATGTTGCGAACCTTCTTCTGGCGCGTTCCATCGGCCGTTCGCGCGAGTTCGCCGTTCGTGCCGCCCTCGGCGCAAGTCGGGCGCGCGTGCTGCGTCAACTCCTCACCGAAAGCATTTTGCTTGCGGGTTGCGGCGGAGCTCTTGGCCTTTTGCTTGCTTTCTGGGGAACAAAAGCCGTCCTCGGCGCGCTACCCTCCGCATTGCCGCGAGCGGGCGAAGTGTCGCTTGATTCCCGCGTCCTTCTTTTCACGCTGGGGATTTCCCTCTTCGCCGGAATCCTGTTTGGCCTCGCTCCGGCGCTGAAAACGTCGCGCGTCAATTTGCACGAAATTCTGAAAGAAAGCGGCCGCGGATCGAGCGGCGTCCGCCATCGCATTCAGGGTGTCTTCGTCGCTGCCGAAGTCGGTATGGCTCTGGTTTTGCTTGTCGGCGCCGGTCTGATGATTCGCAGCCTTGCCGTGCTGTGGCGAGTGGATCCCGGGTTCAATCCCGATCACGCGATCACGTTCAATCTTTCGCTTCCAGCCGCCTCGAACGCGACTTCCGCCCAGACGCGGGCCCGCCTTCGGCTGCTCGACAACAAAATGCGTGCCATCCCCGGAGTCGAAGCTGTCTCCATCACATTAGGCTCTCGCCCCATGATCCACGATTCTTCCCTGCCCTTCTGGATCGATGGCCAACCGAAGCCCGCCACTATTCAGGACATGCATCAAGCAATGTTCTATCTCGTCGAGTCCGGATTCCAGCGTGCGATGGGCGTAAAGCTCGAACGCGGCCGCTTTGTCACCGACTCCGATAACGAACACGCTCCCGTAGTGATCGACATCGACGATGTTTTCGCCCGCGCCTATTTTCCGAACGAAAATCCGATCGGCAAGCACATTCATCTCGCCCTGTTCAACGTCGACCCGGAAGTGGTTGGTATCGTTGGACACGTCAAGCAGTGGGGGCTCGATGCCGATCCAAAGTCCGAAATCGAAGCGCAGTTCGACTATCCGTTCATGCAGCTTCCCGAGAAGCTGATGCCACTGGTCGCCGACGCCGTTGCTGTCGTGCTCCGCACCAAGGGCGACCCTACTGCCGTCATGGACCCCGTGCGCCGCGCCGTTCAAGGAATCGATCCTCGCGTAGTCGTCTATGGCGTCAGCACAATGGACGAAGTTGTCGCCAGTTCATTCGCAGCTCGCCGCTTTTCGATGATACTGCTTGGCATCTTCGCCGCTCTGGCACTTGTTCTCTCGTGCGTCGGAATCTACGGCGTCATTTCCTATTTGGTTGGACAGCGCACCCACGAAATCGGCGTGCGCATGGCGCTCGGCGCACAGCGGCAAGACGTGATGCGTCTCGTGCTGGGCCACGGCGCGAGAATGACCCTGATCGGAATAGCAATTGGCGTCATTGCCGCGCTCGGCCTGACGCGCCTAATGGCCGGCGAACTTTTCGGCGTCACCGCGCACGACCCGGTGACGTTCTTCGCGGTCGCCATCGTGCTGGTTATCGTCGCGCTAATCGCCAGCTACGTTCCGGCGCGCCGCGCCATGCGCGTCGACCCGGTCATCGCTCTGCGCCATGAATAATCGACGCTCTGCGATGCGAGTAATCGATGCTTTGCGATGCGAATAATTCGTCGCCGATCGATGAGCAAAGTCTCAACCGACTGACGGTCGGAGGTGTGGAATGAAATCTTCAAAGCGATTCTTCTCCAGGCTGCGCAATTTCCTCGGTGGCCGACACCGCCACGATCGCCTGCAACAGGAAATCGATACTCATATAGCCCAGCAAACCGCCGAGAATATCCGCGGCGGCATGTCTCCTTCCGAAGCTCTCCGCCAAGCCAAAGTCAAATTCGGTCCGGTCGAATCGATGAAAGAAGATTATCGCGCCGAACGAGGACTCCCCTTTTTCGACACTTTGCTTCAGGACTCGCGTTACGCCTTGCGGGTCTTTCGCCTCAATCGGGCATTCTTTCTGTTCGCTGTCGCCGTTCTCGCTCTGGGAATCGGCGCGAACACGGCTATTTTCACGGTCGCCTACAACATCCTTCTTCGTCCGCTCCCGTTTCGCGACGCCAACCACCTCGTAATGGTTTGGGAAGACGCATCTGCGTACGGCTTCCCCCAGGACACACCCGCTCCCGGCAACTATGCCTCATGGAAATCGCAGAACAATGTGTTCACCGGCGTCGCCGCGATGAGGAATCACAGATTCAACCTCACGACACACGGAGAGCCGCAACAGTTCCTGGCGACTGAAATCACCGCCAACATGTTCCCGCTCCTCGGCGTCGAGCCCGCGTTGGGCCGCAACGTTCTCCCTTCGGAAGACAAGCCCGGCGGAAACAACGTTGTCATCCTCAGCCACGCCGTCTGGATGGCGAATTTCGGCGGCGACCCGCAAATCATCGGAAAGCAAATCTGGCTCGACGGTTCCGCCAAGTACTCGATCATCGGCGTAATGCCGCGCAACTTCATTTTTCCCGATCGCGAAACGCAACTTTGGACCCCCATTCGCTTCACCGACGACGATCTCGCCAATCACGACAGCCACTACCTTCACGTAATTGCGCGTTTGAAGACAGGCGTGTCACTCAAGGCGGCCAACGCCGACCTCGCCATCATCGCCCAGCGCCTCGCCAAGCAATTCCCCGACTCGAATTCGAAGGTCGGCGCTTTCGCGATTCCACTGCGCGATCGCCTGACAGGCAGTTCGCGCCTGGCCGCGATGATTCTTCTCGGCGCCGTCGGCTTCGTCCTTCTGATCGCTTGCGCGAACGTTGCAAATCTTCTGTTGGCACGCGCCGCTAGCCGGCAAAAGGAACTAGCCATGCGCGTTACGCTCGGCGCCGGGCGCGCGAGAATCATCCGTCAGCTCCTTACGGAGAGCATCTTGCTGTCCCTGATTGCGGGCGCCGTCGGACTGCTGTTAGCTCTCACGGCGACGCCTTTGCTTGCCGACCTCGTTCCCACAGGCCTCGCGCCGATCCAAGGATCGGGAATCAGTGCGCAAGTCCTTGCCTTTCTCGTGGGTGTCTCTGTTCTGTGTGGAGTGCTTTTCGGCATCGCGCCGGCTTTACGGGTTTCGCGACTCGATCTGGCGACGGCTATCAAGCAGAGCGGCAGTCGAAGTGGTTCCGCGAAGCGGCCCATGCGAGACGTGCTCGTGATCGCGGAAGTTGCGCTCGCTCTCGTATTGTTCTCCGGTGCAACGCTGATGCTGCGCAGCTTCGTCAACGTCCGCGATCTCAATCCTGGATTCCGCCCCGCTCACGTGCTGGCTGCCGAAACCGATTTGCCCTTTCCTAAGTATCAGGACGTCGCGCGACGCAATGCCTTCTTCGACCAGGTCCTTGCCCGCATCAATCACCTTCCAGGCGTAGTCGCCGCAGGCTGCACAACCTGGCTTCCACTTACGAACTGGGGCGGCGCGACGGGCATCGTCATTGAAGGGCGGCCTGTTCCGCCTCCCGGTCAGCACATCATCCCTAATACGCGCATGATCAGTTCGGATTACATTCAGGCCATCGGAATGAAGTTGGTCGAGGGACGAACGTTCGAATCGCGTGACGATGCAGGTACGCAACCGGTCGCGCTGATCAATCAGACTGCCGCCAAAAAATTCTGGCCGGGCGTGGATCCAATTGGCACGCGGTTCAAGCGCGATCAGTCAACGGCACAACCGTGGATCACCATCGTAGGTATCGTCGGCGACGTTCGCCAGGCAGGACTCGACCAGCCGCCGCGTCCTGAAATCTATCTTCCGTTCCAGCAGCACGACTTTTTCGAGCCCTCGTATTTAGCCGTGCGCACCTCTGGTGATCCGATGGCGCTTGCCGGCGCGGTCCGAGAGCAAGTCTGGGCCGTCGACAAGGACCAGCCCGTGACGCACGTGATGCCGCTCGAAACGATACTCGAAGACTACCTCGCCCCGCGCAAACTCCAATCCGGACTGCTCGGAGGATTTGCGGCGTTCGCGCTGCTCCTTGCCTCCATAGGGATCTACGCGGTGCTCGCTTTTTCCGTGTCGCAACGCACGCAGGAGATTGGCGTGCGCGTTGCGCTGGGCGCCCAGCGTCGCGATATCTTCCGCGGCATTCTTGCTCAGGGTCTGAAGTTGGCGGGAGTGGGTGTCGCGATTGGCCTTCTCGGGTCTCTCGCCTTGAGCCAGTCGCTCGCCAGCTTGCTATTCGGCGTCAGCGCCACTGACCCGCTTACGCTTTCAGGGGCGGTGCTTGTTCTGCTGGCCGTAGCCGCGGCGGCGTGCTACATCCCGGCGAGACGCGCCATGCGCGTTGATCCAGTTGTCGCTCTGCGGCACGAATGATCAGTCGCTCTGCGGCATGAACAATCAGTTGCTCTGCGACACGAATGACAAGTTGCTTTGTGGCACGAATAACAATGACGAGCAGGAGCTGTCGTTCCGAGCTTGCCGCCCGACGAGCTGACGGAGGTATGGAGATGAAATCCCTAAGACGCGCTCTGTTGCGACTTCGCAATTTCCTGAGCAGAAGAAGCGTGGACAATCGCCTGCGGGGCGAAATCGATCATCACATCGCTCTCCAAACGGAAGCAAACATCCGCGCCGGGCTGTCCCCTGCTGAAGCCCACCGGCAAGCCAAATTGAAATTCGGCCCCGTCGAATCCATGACCGAAGACTACCGCGCTGGCCAAAGCCTGCACTTTATCGGAACTCTGGTTCAGGACATCCGCTACGGCCTCCGCATGCTTCGCAAATCTCCTGGGTTCACGACGGTCGCCGTTCTCACCCTCGCACTCGGCATCGGTGCGAACACGGCGATGTTTTCCGTTGTGAACGCCGCGCTGCTTCGACCGTTGCCCTTCCCCAATTCATCGCAGCTGGTGGATGTATGGGCTCACAGTACAGTGTTCGACTTTCCAAATCTTGGTTTGTCCTTGCGGGATATCGTGGACGTGCGCGCGCAGAGCACCACTTTTTCCGGAATCGCGCCTTATCGCTTCTCCGGGATGACGCTCACCGACCGCGGCGCCCCAAGGCGTCTGGACGGCGCTGAAATTTCGACTGGACTCTTCCCTTTGCTCGGCATTCGTCCGCTCTATGGACGGGCTTTCACGGATGCAGACACGCGGCAAGGCCAAAATCGCGAAATCATTCTCAGTTATCCATTCTGGACAGAACAGTTCGGCGGCGACGCTCGCGCTATCGGCACGTCCATCATGCTCGACGGCAAGCCATACACAATCGTAGGCGTGATGCCTGCTCAGCAGCACCTGAGCTCCGTGACTGATGCCCAATTCTGGACGCCCTTTGCTCCAACGAAACAGGAACTCGCTGACCGGGCATTTCACGGAACGCCTGCCATCGCGCGTCTCAAGCCGGGCTCCACAATCCAGCAAGCGCAAACTGAACTCGACGCAATCGCTGCGCGTCTGGCGAAAGCCTATCCGGATGCGGACGAGAACTGGAGCTTTCGCGTTAGGTCACTTGAAAGCGATGTCGTTGGCGACAGTCGTGCTCCTTTGCTCATTCTTTTGGCGGCTGTCGGCTTCGTATTGCTGATCGCGTGCGCGAATGTCGGCAATCTTTTTCTATCTCGCGGATGGACCAGACGCCGCGAGATCGGGATCCGTTCAGCGCTGGGCGCGTCGCGAGCCAGAATCATCCGCCAACTGCTCGTCGAGGGTTTCATCGTCGCGCTGGTTGGCGGCTTCTGTGGCTTGCTGATCGCAGCCTGGGGAGTGCAAGGCCTGCGTACGCTTCTTCCGCCGGACACTCCACGCATCAAGGATCTCGCCATAGACCCGGCCGTGCTTTGGTTCACCTTCAGTGCCTCGGTTCTCGCTGGACTGCTCTTCTCGCTCGCGCCCGCCGCTGTGGTGTCGAAACAGGATGTAAACACAGCGGTCAAACAAGGCGGAGCGCAAACAGGAGTTGGCACGCAGCACAAATACCTGCGGCATTCGCTTGTCGTTGGCGAGATCGCTCTGGCGCTGCTGCTGGTGATCGGCGCCACACTCGCTGTGCGCAGCTTCGCAAAGCTGGTGGCCGTGAATATTGGGTTTCGCTCGGATCACTTGTTGACGATGTATCTCGATTTCCCTTCGGACAAATTCGCAAAACCGGATCAGGTGCTTCCTTACATTCAAGAAATCCTCGCCGCCGTCCGGCGCGCGCCGGGAGTGCAAGACGCGTCGGTCTCCGGATATTCTCCCCTCTCGGGCTCAAAAGGCGAGACGACCATTTACACCGATGCTATGCCGCCGAATGCCCCCGGCGCGATGACGCAGGGTAATCATGCTGCGCCTCAATATTTCCGGGCACTTGGAATCCCGCTGGTCGCGGGGCGTGATTTCGCCCAAACGGACAATGCACATTCGCCTGACGTGTACATCGTGAACCAGGCGTTCGCGAAGGCATTCTTTGCGGGCGCGAATCCGGTCGGCAGGCGCATTGGGGATTTCGACGCACACCATAAACTTCAGTGGGGCCAAATCATCGGCGAGATCGGTAACACGCGCGATGAAGGAACGAAGGAAGTTCCCGCCCCGGAGCTCTTCGCTCCATTCAACCAAATTAAAGATCCAGTCAACACAACCAGTGTTTCACTCGTCGTGCGAACAAATGTGGACCCGCTGTCGGCTCTCACCGCCGTCGAAGACCGTATCTGGACGGTTGATAAGGCCCAACCCGTCGAGGCCGTTGCCACGATGGACCAGTTGTTATCGAAATCGAATGCGGCGCCACGATTTCAAACCTTCCTGCTCGGCGTTTTCGGCGCACTTGGGCTGTTGCTGGCGATTGTTGGCATCTACGGCGTGATTTCGTATTCCGTAGCGCAGCGGACGCACGAAGTGGGCATTCGCATGGCGCTTGGAGCAAATCCGGCACAAATCATGCGCCTCACGCTTTCCCAAGGACTGCGTCTGGCGCTGATCGGAGCGAGCATTGGAATCGTTGCGTCGTTCGCGCTGACGCGCTTGATGGCCGGGCTTCTCTTTGGGGTGAGAGCGACCGATCCTCTAACGTTCATTTCGGTCACGCTCGTGCTGATCGCAGTCGCGCTCGCCGCGTGCTACATCCCCGCGCGTCGCGCCATGCGCGTCGATCCTGTTGTCGCTCTGCGGCATGAATAGCAAAGCCGCTTTGAGGCACGGAGGATTGAACAAAACGCGCAAAAGTGTGTCGACCAATTTTCAGGCTTCTGCTGATTATAAAGAACTTACACAAAAAATTGCTCAGCACGCGTGTCGACCAATTACATCCAGAGCCGCCGGCGGATTCAGGAGACGCCCAGCGCAAGTTGCATTGATTCGGGACGGCTTAGCGCGAAGGGGTAAAAGGATCGCTCTTCGCGAGGAGTTGGGTAATTTCGTTACATTCGCCTACGACTGGCCGGCTGATAACTACGGAGCGGTCGGTTCAGTCGCTCGACTGGCAGCCGGCCGGTACTGAAGGTTCCGGGTCGGCCCGGCAGCGACGGTTCGACATTTGCGGCTCTTCGGGACGCGTTTCGTGCTAGAGGCCGCGCCCACCTACACGGTTTCGGCCGTCACCGCTTCATCCCGGGCTACACGCACTTGACCGGCTTTTTTGCGGCGGCGTCCCGAAGTCCACGACGCGACCCTCCACACGAGCAGGGCCGCGACAATCAGCCCATATTCGATCGGCTTCCGCACGTCGGACTTCACCAGCCAATAGTAGTGAATCACGCCCGCTATGGCGCTGATGTAGATCGCGCGATGCAGCATCTGCCAGCGCTTGCCGCCCAGGCGCCGAATCCAGCCGGCGGTCGACGTAATGGCCAGAGGAATCATCAGCACGAATCCCGTAAAGCCGACCGTGATGAACGGCCGCTTTCCAATATCGGCAAGAATCAATTTCCATTCGAAGTAGCGGTCGACGCCGAGCCACGTAGAAAAGTGGAGTAGTGCGTAGAAAAACGCGAAGAGTCCCATCATTCGCCGGTAACGGATCAATTCCGGCAGACGAAGGATTTTCCGCAGAGGCGTGATCGCCAGCGTGATGCAGAGGAATCGCAGAATCCAGTCGCCGGTGCGGTGCTCGACGTACTCGACCGGGTTCAGCGTCAGATAGTTGTGATATCCCTGCCAGAGGAGAATCCCAAGCGGAACGAGGCACAGCAGGAACACCACCACCTTCGTCCACTTGCTTGCCAGAACTGCTTTGAGGAATTTCATTCTTCTGGCGCGCTCGAAGCGCGACCGTCAGGCGCGCTCGAAGTCTGCCTGCGGCAGACAGGCGCGACCCCGCGGGACTTCCACGTTAGAAGTACTTTCGCAAATCCATTCCCGCATACATGCCGGCGACCTGATCGCCGTAGCCGTTGAACATCTGCGTCGGGATCGGGCGGGCAAAGAAACCTGTGCCGAGCCGCTTTTCCATTTTCTGACTCCAGCGCGGATGATCGACGTTCGGATTCACGTTCGAGTAGAAACCGTACTCGTGGGCGTTCTCCATGTTCCAGGTTGCGGGCGGCTGCTTCTTCACAAACTTGATCTTCACCAGTGATTTGATGCTCTTGAAGCCGTACTTCCACGGGATCACCATGCGCACCGGCGCGCCGTCCTGGGCGGGAAGCGTCTCACCATACATGCCAACGGACAGCAGCGTTAGCGGATGCATCGCCTCATCCATTCGCAAGCCTTCGACGTAAGGCAATTCAATTCCGGCGCTGGAAGCCCACGGCATTACGCCCGCATTGTAGTAAGTCTCGAAGGCGACGAATTTCGCTGTGGATTTCGGCTGCACCTGCTTGATCAGCGTGCTGAACGAATATCCGATCCACGGCACGACGATCGACCAGGCCTCAACACACCTGTGCCGGTAAATGCGCTCCTCGAGCGGCGCGAGCTTCATGATCTCGTCAATGGTGAACTTGCGCGGCTTCTCGACTTCGCCTTCCACCGAAACGCTCCACGGATACGTGACGAAATCGCCGCAGTTTCGCGCGGGATCGGCCTTGCCCGTGCCGAACTCATAATAATTGTTGTAGTGCATGACTTCGTTCGCAGGCGTAACCGCTTCCGAGGTACTGCCGGGCCACTTGGCAAGGCCGCTTAACGGGTGTGGCTGCGTACCTGTTGGCTTCCCCGCAAATACAACCGGCAATTTCTTCCACGCGGTTACCGCCGCGCCCGTCGCCGCCAATCCGAGCAGAAAATTGCGGCGGCCCATGTAGAAGCCCTTGGGAGTTACGTCCTTATAGGTCAGATCCGGCGCGCGTTTTACGAGCATGTGCCTCCCACCTTTGTATTCAGGAATGATACCCCGGAGCCCCAAAAGGTTGGATAACCAAAGCGCGTAAAAGTTTCAGAATTCGGAGTGCCGCTTATAGTGCAGGCGAGCAGCCGGGCGCTTATCTATCCTATTCTACCCGTTGGTTGTCCATTGGTGGCCCTACCCTAGGTTTTTCTATCACCCGGTTTTTCATATATATTTCAGGCGGGCGTTGCACGCTTAAGGACGTGCCGGTGCGCGTTTTGATCGTTGAAGACGACCGCAGTATGGCCGAGCTGCTGCAAAAAGGGCTCGAAGAGGAAAACCACGTCGTCAGCGTGGCACACAACGGAGTTGAAGGACTCGAAATCGCGGAGTCCTATCAATTCGACGTGCTCGTTCTCGACTGGATGCTGCCGCGCATGGACGGTATTGAGCTGGCGCGGCGCGTTCGCAAGAGCGGGCGCGCGACGCCGATTCTGATGCTGACCGCGCGCGACGCCGTTCCCGACATCGTCAAAGGGCTCGACGCAGGCGCTGACGATTACCTCACGAAGCCATTCTCTTTCGCTGAATTTCTTGCGCGACTGCGCGCCCTGGCGCGCCGTCCCTCAGCAGCTCGCAGCAACCGCCTGGAGATCGGCGACCTGACTCTTGACCTGCGGACGCACCGGGTGTTCCGCGGCAAGCAGGAGATCCATCTCACTCAGACTGAATACCGTCTTCTCGAGTTCCTGATGGGCCGCTCGAGCGGCGTTGCATCGCGCCGCGCCATCATCGAAGCCGTGTGGGGCCTGGATGCCGAGGTGGAGGAGAACACGCTGGACGCGTTCGTCCGCCTGCTTCGAAGCAAGGTCGATTACGGGCAGAAGCAGAAACTGATCCATACGGTGCGGGGATTCGGCTACTCCGCCCGTTCGGATCGTTCGGAAAATCGATCGGACAATCGATCGGACAACCGGCCCGGAGGCAAAGATTGAAAGCGCTGTCGATCGGAGCGCGCCTAACGGCCTGGTACTCGCTGATGCTCGCCTTGTGCCTGGGCCTATTTGGCGCGGCCGCCTTCTTTGCGATGGACCACAGCATTCGCGCCACTGTCGATTCCGAACTTCACCATCGCCTGCAAGCCGTTCGCGACATTATCAAGGACGACATGCCGCAGGGCCTCCCCGCAGTGCAGGATGAATTTTCCGAACTCCTCGACAGCGAAGGCACGGATGCCCTGCTTCGCGTTTCGAATCAAAATGGCCCGGTGATTTACGCGTCTGCCGCGATTCGAAATGGCGTCGAGCCTCGCCCACGGCACAAAGCCGATCGGCCTTTCAACGCGTCCATGAAGGGCGAGTGGTTTCGCTTTCTTCGGGAATCGGTAAACGTAGGAGGCGCGACTTACGACATTGAAGTCGGCGTTTCAACCGCGCAATTCATCGCGTCGCTCGATCGTTTTCGGGACCTGTTGTACGCGCTTGCGCCGATCTTCCTGGCCCTGGCGGCGGTAGGAGGATATTGGCTCAGCCGCAGGGCGCTCGCTCCAGTTGACCAGATGACTCGCGCGGCACGCTCGATTGGCGCGCAAGACCTTTCTCAGCGGCTCGCGGTTCCGCGCGCCAGCGACGAACTCCAGCGCCTGGCCGCCACTTTGAATGAAATGCTCGCGCGCATCGAGACCGCGTTCCAACGCATCACGCAATTCACCGCCGATGCCTCTCACGAACTCCGCACGCCGGTTTCGGTGATGCGGACGAACGCGGAAATAGTGCTGCGCAAGCCGCGCTCGGAAGCCGAGTATCGCGAAGCCCTGTCGCGCATCCTCGACGAATCGGAAAAAGTTTCGCGCATGATCGAACAGCTTTTGCTGCTGGCGCGTGCCGATTCGACCGGCGGCCTTCTGCCGATGACGCGCAACGACGTCGCGACAGCGTTCGATGTTGCCTGCCGGGAAGCGCGCGTGCTGGCGGAAGCGAAAAATTTGGCCTTTCAGGAATCTGTCCCGCCGACTCCTTTGTGGGTTCAGGGCGATACCGCTTCGCTCGAACGGCTGTTCATGATCCTGCTCGATAACGCCGTCAAGTACACCGCGGCCGGTGGACGTATCGACGTTCACCTTGGCGCCGACGACGGTTTTGCCGTCGCAGACATTCGGGATACCGGAACGGGAATCGCGCCGGAGGATATCAGCCACGTTTTCGACCGTTTCTACCGCGTTGACCGCGCGCGCTCCCGCGAATCGGGCGGCACCGGCCTGGGTCTCGCGATCGGCCGCTGGATCGCCGAAGCACACCGCGGCGAAATCCGCGTCGAGAGCACACTGGGCAAAGGGTCAACGTTCCAAGTGAGAATTCCTCTCTTGCGCGACTGATTTGTGCTCAACAAATAGGTATGGCCGCGTTGCTGCTGCCTCGCCATGGCGGCATTTTCAGATGCCTTTCATGTTCGGACGATAATTTACGGGCGTGCCCGGCCCCCCAGAGCACGCAGCGTCGCGCGAATATCAATCCTGCGGAGCGAATTTCGGAGGACAAGATGAATCCTGAGCGACAAGTCAGCCGCGGTGACGGTGGAGCGAAGCGGGGACACATTTGGTGCAGGCGCCTGCAGATTTCGTGGCTTCGCGTGACGACTTGCGCCGTGCCGGCAATGGCCTTCGCACTTGCGGTGACGCCGTCATTCGCGCAGTCGAGCGCAAAGCACGACGCGCAGGAGAAACACTTACGGTTGTCTGCTACGGTCACTGAACGAAACGAGCCGCTCGGCATTCCTCCCGGCAACGCTGGGGTGCAAACGCAAACCACTCCGCAACAGCCGCAGGCTTCAACGGCGCTCGATGGCGCGCAGGCGCAAGCACAACCTGGGGTGCAATTACTGCAGCCGCCCGGCGGGAGTCAAGGAACTGCGCCTGTGACGATCACTTTGCAGGACGCACTAGAACGAGCGCGGAAATACGACGCACAATTTCAGGGCGTGCTATACGACGCGAAGAGCGCAAAAGAAGATCGCGTGCAGGCGCGTAACGCGATCCTGCCGACGATCAGCTATACCTCACAAGCTCTGCTTGCCGAGGGCAATGGCGGAAGAACGAAGATCGGCCGGTTCGTCACGCAGGACGGCGTGCACGTTTATCGCTCGTGGGGCGAGCTTAAAGAGGATCTCTCACCGGCCAACTATCTGCTCGCGACGTACGATCACGGCCGCGCGGCGGAAGCCGTCGCGCAGGCAAAAGCCGAGATCGCGCGCCGCGGCCTGACCGTGACGGTGACAAACCTCTACTACGGGCTGATCGTAGCGCAGCGGAAGTACGCCACGGCACAAGCCGCTTCCGACGCCGCCAAACACTTCTACCAAATCACGGAAGACGCCGAGCGAGTCGGTCAAGTTGCACACAGCGACGTGATCCAAGCCGAAGTGCAGTACAGCCAGCAGCAACAAGCCTTCGATGATGCCCATCTTGCCATGAACAATGCGCGCCTTGATCTCGGCGTTCTGATCGGGCCGCAGCTGAATATCAACTTTACTGCCGTAGACGATTTGGACTCCCCCGTAGCGTTACCTCCATTCAGTGAAACCGAGCGCATGGCCGAACACGAAAATCCCGATTTGGCAGTCGCAATGCAAACGCTTCGCCAGGCCAAGGCGGATTTGCTCGCCGCGAAAAGCGCATTCCTACCCGATTTCTATACGGACAGCGTCTACGGCATCGAAGCGAACTATTACGCGCTGCACAGCGTAAACGTTCAAGACGTTGGGGCAGGTGTGCTGCCGAACTTAGGATATTTCATCACTGTTGGAGTGAACGTTCCCGTGTGGGATTGGGGCACTCTGCGCAGCAAGCTTCATCAGGCGGAATACAAACGCGACCAAGCTCGCATCCAGTTGAGCCAGGCCCAGCGGCAATTGGTGAGCAATCTGTACAGTTCATACAATGAGGCGCTGACGGCGCAGGACGCAGTTTCCAAGACGCGCCACACAGCCGAGCTTGCTACGGAAAGCCTTCGTTTGATTAACTTGCGCTACCAAGCGGGCGAGACGGCGGCGCTCGATGTCGTCAGCGCGGAGAACACGCTGACGCAAACACGAAACGCTTACGCCGACGCCGAACTGCGCTATCGCGTCGCGATCGCGACGCTTCAGACTGTCACGGGGAGCTTTTAAGCTGATGACGCGCCTCAACTCACAAACCGCCACGCCTGACCCAATAAAATCCGCCACAGCGAGACATGCGTGTGCCGGCGGCTTGGTGCTCGCGTTGGCTGCAATTGTTGTGTGCGCCGGTTGCTCGGGGAACGCTCCCGAAGCACCTCCGGTGGTGTCAGTGCAAGCGGCTACCGTTCAAACAAAAACAATTCGCGAAATTGTTTCGACGGAAGCCGTCTTGTATCCCAAAACGGAAGCGTCAATCGTGCCGAAGATCAGCGCACCCGTCGAAAAATTCTATGTAAACCGTGGGAACCACGTCCACGCAGGCGAATTGGTGGCCCAACTCGAAAACAAGGACCTGCAGGCAGCGCTCGATCAAGCGAAAGGCACTTACGAACAGGCACAAGCCAGCTATGCCACGTCGACTCAAATGAGCGTTCCTGCCGACGTTCAGGCCGCCGAACTGAATTTGAAACAGACGAAACAAGCGATGGAAGCGGCGCGCGACGTCTATCAAAGCCGCCTGAAGCTGTATCAGCAAGGCGCCATCGCGCTGAATCAGGTGAACGACTCGCATGTGAATTACATTCAAGCGAACAATCAATACGAGATCGCCGAGGCGCATCTGAAGGGCCTGCAGAAAGTGGGGCAAACGGCTGAGTTAAACAGCGCGGAAGGACAGCTTGCTTCAGCAAAGGGCACATACGAAGCGGCGCTGGCGAATCTTCAGTATTCGCAGATCCGCAGCCCGATCAGCGGCGTGGTGACGGACCGGCCGCTCTACGAGGGGCAGATGGCCGCCGCGGGCACTCCGTTGATTACCGTTATGGATCTGTCTCATGTGATTGGGCGCGCGTACGTCTCGCCGCAACAAGCGTCGCTGTTGCACGTCGGCGACGCGGCAACGCTCGTCCTTGGGCAGGGACAGGCTGATGTTCCGGCGAAGGTTTCGGTGGTCAGCCCAGCGCTCGATCCCAACAGCACGACGATTCAAGTGTGGGTCGATGCGGTAAATTCCGGCGACAGGCTCAAGCCTGGCTCAACCGTCACCGTGCAAATTGTGGCTCGGACGGTGAACAACGCGCTTGTCGTACCCGCCGACGCGGTGTTGACCGCGCAGGATGGAACCACTTCCCTGATGGTGATTGGCAAGGATCAGGCCGCGCATCAGACGAACGTGAAGACGGGAATCCGCGAAGGCGCCGACGTGCAGATTCTCAGCGGCGTTAGCGGCGGCGAACAAGTGGTGACGCAAGGGGCGTACGGTTTGCCTGACAACAGTAAGGTGGAAATTTCGAAGAGCGCAGAGCCACCAAGCGGCGCGTCGGGCGGTGGAAAGGAATGATGTCCGACTCGAGCGGAGCCGCCACGAACACCAGCGCAGCAAATCAGCGGCGGCAGTCGCCGGCCACGGACGCCAATCGCTATTGGTTTGCGCGCGAGCACAAATCGATCATCTTTCTGATCATCACGCTGGCGCTGGTCGGAGGGTATCTGGCGTTCAGCATTCCGATCGCCGTCTTCCCCACGACGGACTTCCCGCGCGTCATCATCGGCGTCGATAACGGCGTGATGCCGATCGACCAGATGTTGGTGACGATCACGCGACCGATCGAAGAAGCCGTCAGCGGCGTTCAGGGAATTCAGAACGTGCAGTCGATTACCAGCCGCGGCTCGGCCGAAATCGATCTGTACTTCAGTTGGCGCGTCGACATGTTCGAAACGCTTCAGCGCGTCAATGCGGCGCTCGGGCGCGTTGAAACTACGATTCCTCCCACCGCAAAAGTCACCAGCGACCGGCTCGAGTTCTCGAGTTTTCCGATCATGGGGTACGGCATCACCTCGAACACTCTTTCGCAAGAACAGCTTTGGGAGATGGCGACCTACGACATCAAGCCGCGCCTGGCGGGGCTTTCGGGCGTGGGGACCATTTTGATTCAGGGCGGCAACGTGCCGGAATTTCACATCATTCCGGACCCGGCGAAACTGAAGCTCACGGCGATCAGCGTCTCGGACATCCTCGCAGCGGTTGACCGCTCGAACATCATCGAATCGCCTGGCCTGCTGCCGCAGAACCATCAGCTCTATCTCGGCCTCGTCACCGCGCAGGCGCGCGATGCACAGGACCTGGGCAAGGTTTTCATCAAGAATGCGCCGGACGGCACGCCGATTTACGTAAACGACGTTGCCACTGTGACGCCGTCGTACCAGCCGCAGTACACGATCGTCACCGCGGACGCCAAGCCCGCGGTGCTCGTCAACATCAATCGGCAGCGGGGCAGCAACACGATGCAAGTGGCCGCCGAAGTGAAGGCGGAGATGGCGTCGATACAGAAAACGCTTCCGGCGGGCGTGCACATCAGCACGTTCTACGATCAATCGTGGATCGTCGGCGAATCGATCAAGAGCGTACGCGACGCCATTCTGATCGGACTGCTGCTCGCGTCCGCCGTGCTTGTCCTTTTCCTGCGTGATTGGGGCACGTCGTTTATCGCAGGCATGGTCATTCCGATCAGTTTGCTCGTCACGTTCATCGTAATGAAGTTCCTGGGCGAGAGCTTCGACCTGATGACTCTCGGCGGAATGGCAGCGGCTGTGGGTTTGATCATCGACGACGCGATCGTCGTGCTCGAAAATGTGGTGCTGCACCGCGAGGCCGGAGAGAATCGCTTCGAAGCCGTCGCGCTCACGTTGCGCGAACTCTCGACCGCGCTCGTCGGCTCAACGCTGACGCCCATCGTGGTGTTCCTGCCGCTGATCGCTATTACCGGCGTAACAGGCGTTTTCTTCCGCGCAATGGCAGTGACCATTAGCGCCGCGCTGCTCACTTCGCTCACCCTTGCGCTGACTTGGACGCCAACACTTTGCCTCTACTTGCTGAAGAAGCAGTCGGCGCACGATGGCAGCGATGCAGGCACGGAAACAACTACTTCCAACGCTGGCGGCGATCCGCCGGCTGTCAGCCCGATACACGAAGCAACGGTTCCTGGAGCGACCTCAACGCACGGCGCAGAAGAAGATCGCGCCCAAGAAATGAGCCGGATTCTGCAAGCCGAGGAACAGCACCTGATGAAGGGCGCATTTGGACGCGTCATCCATTTTTACGAGCGCTGGTTTCGTCGCAGCCTCAAGCATCCGCTCTGGGTTCCGGTACTGACCGTCGTCCTCATCGCCGTCGCGTACGTCTGTTATCAGCAGATCGGCTCGGATTTGCTGCCGAAAATGGATGAAGGCAGCTTCATTCTCGATTACGTTACGCCGCCAGGCGCTTCGCTGCAGGAAACGAATCGCATGGTTTCGCATATGGTGCAGATCGTGCGTTCGGTTCCCGAAGTGAAGAGCACGTCGCGCCGCACCGGCTTGCAACTCGGCCTCGCCGCTGTGACGGAAGCGAATACGGGCGACATTTCCGCCGATCTGAAAACTGACCGCAGCCGCGACATCTTCTCCGTCATAAACGAAGTTCGCGAGAAAGTAACCGCCGCCGAGCCCGCCGTCGATGTGGATTTCACGCAGAAGCTTCAAGACATGATCGGCGATCTGACGGGCGCTCCTCAGCCTATCGACATCATGATGTTCTCTCCCGACGGCAAGCTGCTGGACGACTGGGCGCCGCGCGTGGCCGACGCAATCGGCAAAATCAAGATCGGCGGCAAGAATCCGATCGTCGACATCGACAATGGCATCGATTCCACCACCAGTGGCCCGGCAGCATCATTCCGCGTGGATACCGCGCGCGCATCTCATGCCGGCTTCACGCCGCAAGACGTGGCTAACAACGCAGATGCGATGCTCGACGGCGTGCAAGCTTCGCAGCCGCTGGTGGTCGACGACCGCCCGTACGCTATCCGCATCCGCTATCCCGACGACGTGCGCTCGTCACTCTCCGCAATGAACAACACGCTGCTCGTCTCGCCTACGGGACAAACCGCGAACCTCGGATCGCTGGCGGACATGACCGAATTGCCGGGGCAAACGGAAATCCTTCAGGATAACGAACAGCGCTACGTCGCCGTCACCGCGCGCCTCGAAGGCCTGGACATGGGCCACGGCATCTCCGCTGTTCGCGCGGCGCTCGCCAAATTGAACATGCCGCCTTCGATTCGCATCGAGTTTGGAGGCTTGTACAAGACGCAGCAGCAATCGTTCCGCGACCTGACGCTCGTTCTCGCGCTGGCGATCGTGTTCGTCTTTCTGGTGCTGCTGTTCGAATTTCACAATTTCGCGGCGCCGATCGCGATCCTTGTCGCCGCCGTACTTTCCACCGCCGGCGTCTTCGTCGCGCTGTTCCTTACCGGCATCACCTTTAATCTGTCGTCGTTCATGGGGCTGATCATGGTGATAGGAATCGTGGCGAAGAACGGGATCTTGCTGCTCGACGCTGACGAGAAATTCCGCGCCGCCGGGTTCTCGCGCGAAGAATCCATCTTCCAGGCCGGACGCCGCCGGCTGCGTCCCATCGTAATGACGGCAATTGCCGCCGTCGCAGGCATGTTGCCTCTTGCGCTGGCCATCGGGGCCGGCTCGCAGATGCTCCAGCCGCTGGCAGTCGCCGTGATCGGCGGCCTGCTGCTCGCGATGATCCTGTCGCTGTTCGTCACGCCGACGATCTACTACTACATGACACGCCGCACCGT
>JBOGNK010000116.1:0-25353 GCA_050747085.1 Candidatus Acidiferrales bacterium | reverse complement strand
GGCGGGGATTGTGCGGAAAGCGCCGTCCGCGAATCGTCATATGTTACGGAAGTGCGGTTACGGATGAGATCGAACTTTACGTTTGTGCGAATTTTTCTTCTGGAGCAGAGTTGAGTCCGGACGGAACGGCGGCATCAGGGGCTGAAGTAGGAGTGCTGCAAACGCTTTGCAATTCACATTTCGCGGCGTGCAAGTTGGCAAGGCGTTCGTCAGGGTCGTGCATATCTGCAATGGCGGAATGGATCGCATCTCGCAGCGTGGTGTAAAGCGCGCGATACACCGACCTGAGTTCGTTCGGGACTGTGTCGCACGCGCCGCCCCAATTTGCGCGATCGGCGATTGCGAGTGCGATTTTGTGGGCTTTAGGAGGGGTGGCGGCAGGTTTAAGGCCGCGGTTTACCCATTCCTGGAACTCACCAAGTCGAGCGAGGGCGACGTCTTTCTGGTCGTCCGTGATGGCATTGTCGGCGATGATTTTCAGGGTTTCCGCTTCGAGGACGCCCTGTATCGCGTCATCCACGTTAATCGCAGCGTTTGATGCGGAAAGGAGCGCATCGATCCTGGCGGTGTACTCCTGGATTTTGCGATGAACGACGGCCAGTTGGCCGCCCGCGGCTTGCGCGGCTTCGAAAACCGACTTCCCCTCCTGCAATGCGGTTCGGTACGTATCGTAATCGCCCGGTTGAAGATTCCAGATCGTCTCGTCGACCAGAGCCTTTGCCGGATTTCCGTAGGTCAGGTCGCGAGGCGACCCCTTCGGCGCTGAATTCACTTTCAGCGGTGGCGGAATCTTTGCTGCGGGCGACGCAGGCTCAGGAACAGCTTCTATCGAGACGGGCGCCATTCGTTTTGCAACAGGCACATTTGGCATTGCGGACGAGGGAGTTGAAGCCACTGCGCGGGCGACTGGTGTGAGCGGTGGCGCACTCGACTTTGGTGGTAGAGCGCTCGATTTTGCCGCTGGAGCGTTTGGCTTTCGCGCGTGCGGGCTTCGCTTTGCAACCACGATTTCGGCGGTCGGGATCCGGCCATCGTGTTGGACCGGGCGTTGCGCCGACTGTTCGACGAGTTGCGCGACCGCAGGATTGCTGACCGGACCTGTGCGGTCGGCACTAGCCATGACGCCGGGATCCAGCACGCCAACGGAGATGCCCTGACCAATGGGACGTGGCAGCGGGCGTGCTGCAGTGGCAGCATCACGTTCCGCTGCGGCGTGAACTTCACACAGGTATGTTGGAGTGTCCCCTTCGCCCTCCCGGTAGATCGTCAGGACCGGAGTGCCATAATCGCAATCGAGTTGGTAATGCGCAGAGAGAGGCTTCGCAGGTTTTCCACGGAGCAGAACCCACTTGGCGCGGTCAGTGCAGGAGCGCTTCGGCACGAGACAATTGTAGTGACGTGGCGGGCCGTTCGCTTCCCTACGCCGGAGGAATGTCGCCGAAGATGAAACTGTACTTTCGACTGTCCCAAGGTCCTAACGACTGGGCACGTTTCAATTCGTTGCCTCGGCTTCCGAGTATTTGGGTAAACCGCAATGGACGCAGCGGCGCGCGAGGAAGCCTTTGTGGTACCCCCATTGGGCAGCAAACCACTTTCCGCATCTCAGACAAGGCCAAGCCTCCAAGCGCAATGACGTGCAAAGGAACGCGAGCATCCACGCGCCTGCCAGGAAGAAACCGGGAAGGAGGGTTCGGAAAACTTTGGCGCACACAAACGCAACGGCTCCCACAGCTGGCACGTACGCAATAAACAAGACGAAGCAGCGGTTCCTCAACCGGCGGTAATTTTCCCACGCTGATCGGTAATCGCTCATGATGTGGGCAGTCTATCAGCAAGTTCCAGACGAACAGCAGCCGCAGTTGTCCACTGCTTCGGCAAACCGTGATATGACATACGCGCGATTCTTGCGCGCGCCCATCGCGGATTGCACGGCGGTCGGGTGATAGAGATTCCAGGTGAAGGAGGCCGGCTAATGATGAGACGTGGAACGATTGCATTGGCGATGATCCTGCTTTTCGCGCTTGGGACGCGCGCGCAGGGGAAGCTTTCAGTCCAATGGCAAGAGCTTACGGCCGGGGATTTCGTCCGCGCCATCGCACAAGCGCAAGGGACGTGTTTGCTTCCGTTCGGCATTCTTGAAAAGCACGGGCCGCAATTGCCCATAGGGACGGATCTGATCAACGTGCGCTACGCCGCACTTCATGCAGCCGAGCAGGAATACGCAGTCGTGTTCCCTGCCTATTACTTCGGCCAGATTTCCGAAGCAAAGCATGAACCCGGCGCGGTCGCGTATCCGCGCGAGATTCAGCTTGAGCTGTTGCAGGCGACGATCGACGAAATGTCGCGAAACGGCTGCAAAAAAATCATCATCGTCAACGGCCACGGCGGCAACGAAGACCTTCTCCCCTACTTTGCGCAGTCGCAGCTCGACAGGCCGCATGATTACGTCGTGTACGTGCAATGGGGAGGCGACAGCTTGCACGATAGTCCGCTGCGCAAGGATCCGATCGACATGCACGCCGGTCAATCGGAGACGTCGAATGTGCTGGTATCGCGCCCGGACCTGGTGCACATGGATCGCGCTCGCCAGGAGTCGGGAGCGGACCAAAAGCGGTTGCATCTGCCGGAATCGGTCTACACCGGCATTTGGTGGTACGCGCGATTTCCGAACCATTATGCGGGGGACGCTTCGATCGCTTCAAAGGAACTGGGCGAAGCGGACATGAAGAACTGGATCAGCACCATCGTCGGGGCGATTCGCGCCGTGAAAGCGGACGGTGAGAGCCTGAAACTTCAAAACGAATTCTACGAGAAAAGCAAACACCCGCTCGACACGCCGCAGTAGCAATGGCTCGGTCGGGTACCTAGTTATTCCTGCAACGCTAGCTTGGGCTCACGGAACAGTGGTTGAAATCGAGCAGTTTCGGTGCAGGAGAGCCAGCCGCAACGCAGAGTACTAAGGTGAATTTCGACTGCTTGACATCTGTATCTCGGACAAACAGAGGAGGTTACAGCGGATCACACCAGGCTGGACGCTTTGGCAGGCTCCTTGCCATGTAAGGCCGGGTAGGAAGCCAGGAAGGCCAACAGGGCAAGGAGACACGAACATGCGAACTCTAAAGTATGCGGCAATAGCCGGGCTCGCGATCGCGCTGGCAGGAGCGATGGCCAGTACGGCGAACGCGCAGGTGCGCGTTGGAGTCGCAGTTGGAGTGGGCGAGCCAGGGTACGTTGGCCCGGCTCCAGTTTGCGCCTATGGCTACTATGCGTACGCGCCGTACGCGTGCGCGCCGTATGGCTATTACGGATCGGAGTGGTTCGCGAGTGGCGTGTTCATCGGAGCGGGTCCCTGGTTCCGCGGATTCTACGGACCTGCGTTCTACGGGCACCCGGTCTTTCGCGATCGGGCCTGGGTCTACTTCCACGATCATGATGGCTGGCGGCAGTTCCGTGGCGGAGATCGTTGGCGCGGCTGGAACAGCGCGGGCTGGCGAGACCACGACGGGTGGAGAGATTTCCGACACGACGATCATAGGGCTGTTCAGGGCCGCGAGGGATTCCGCAGTTTTAATGGACGCGGTGACTTTCATGGCAGGTCTGATTTCCACGCAAACGGCAGATTCAACGGCGGCGACCGGGGATTCCATGGAAGCACGCATTTGCGGTCGAACGGAAATTTCCACGGCGGTCGCGCCATCCACGGTAACGCAGGACACGCGAATCGCGGGTTCCACGGCGGAGGCAATCGCGGTGGCAGTCATGGACACGGACGAGGCCGGTAGTACCAACTGCTAGGGAAAAAGTCTTCGAGAACGGCCGGTGGCGATGCTGCCGGCCGTTCTCTTTTTTTTTCGTTCTGGGTGGGCAGCCAGGCGACGGCGATGTCTTCAACGTGAAACGGCAGCGGGACGCGCGCCTTTAACCGTGCAAATCGACGTTGCGTGACCAAGCGCTGGTGAACTAGCCGGAGTGACGGAAGAGGATGACGTCGCCTTCCTGGACGACGTAGTCCTTGCCTTCCAGTCGGACCTGAGCGCGTTCGCGGGCAGCGCCAAAGCTGCCGCCGTCGAGCAAATCTTTCCAATTGACCACTTCGGCTTTGATGAAGCCGTGCTCGATGTCGCTATGAATCGCGCCGGCGGCTTCGGGAGCGGTCGCGCCGCGACGAATCGTCCACGCGCGGACTTCGGGCTCGCCGCAGGTGAGGAAAGAAATCAGGCCCAGCAGACGATAGGTTGCCTGGATCAGCCGGTCGCGTCCGGATTCGGCGAGGCCGTAAGCGCGCATCATCTCGGCAACCTCGGCGTCGTCGAGGTCGGCGAGTTCCGCCTCGATTTTTCCGCAAAACGGAACAATCGCGGTCTGCGGTTTGGTGGCCAACTTTTCGAGATGGTGTTTTTCAACGGCGTGATCCGCTTCGGCGGCTTCGTCGTCGCCGAGATTCAGAACGTAAAGCATCGGCTTCTGCGACAGAAATTTGAAGCCGTGAAGCATTTTGCGTTCTTCGGGCTTGAAGTCGAGTTCGCGGAGCGGGTGTTCGGATTCGAGCGCCTGGCGGCAGCGCGTCAGCAAGGCCAGTTCGGCTTCGAGCTGAGGGTCTTTTTTCTTCTTGAGGTCCTTCTCGACACGCTCGAGGCGCTTGGAGGCCTGCTCGAGATCGTTGAGCATCAACTCGATTTCGACGCTCTCGATATCGCGTATGGCGTCGAGTTTTTCGCCCTCGTACGGAACGGCCGGATCTTCGAAGAGGCGCACGACGAGAGCGAGCGCATCCGCTTCGCGCAGGGGCACGAGCGACGCGGCGTTCTTCTCGCGATCCTTCTGTAGACCGCCGATATCCACGTACTCGATCGTCGCGTGGGTGATTTTCTTGGGCTTGAAGACCTCCGCCAGCTTGCCAAGGCGATCGTCAGGCACGCGGGCGATTCCGATATGGGCCTGGTTTGGCGCGGAGCGTGCGTCGACGCGCGCGCGTGTGAGGATCCGAAACAGGCTCGTCTTGCCTACGAGTGGAAGACCAATGATTCCAGTTTGCATAAGCTCCCGATGTTAGCATTTCGACGGCGTAGCAGTGTTTTAGAATATTTTGTTTCGCAGCCTCCCTTAGCGCTCCAATAATGTGTCCGCGACCGGCGTAATTTGGTTTCCTTGCTGCCGGGTCCGAACAACCACTGTATTATTGGCGGGTCGTGTAGCGCGGTTAGGCATCGGCTAGTGGCGGCTTGCGAAACGAGGGGAATATGAAACGCTCGACATTAGTTGCTCTGATCGGCGCGTTCGTGCTTGCGGTTAGTCTTTTCTCACCGGTAGTGGCCGGCAATGCGGCGGCGCAGGATTGGGCGGCGGCGAAGCTGGAAAAATCGCCGCGGCATCGCGAGTGGGTGAAGGTGCGTCACGGGAATCGCGTGGTAGATACTTTCGTCGCGTACCCGCAGGCGAAGGACAAAAGGCCGGTGGTGCTTGTGATTCACGAGATCTTTGGACTCACAGACTGGGCGCAACTTATGGCGGATGAAATCGCCGAGCAGGGCTACATCGCGGTCGAGCCGGATCTTCTCTCGGGCATGGGACCAAAGGGAGGACGGACGACGTCGTTTTCGCAACGCGAGGCGATCGAGGCGGTCAGCGGCCTGAATGCGGAGCAAATCACTGCCGATCTGAATGCGGCTGCGAATTACGCGCTTAAGTTGCCAGCTTCGAACGGCAAGCTGTTTGTCGTTGGCTTCTGCTGGGGCGGAGGGCAAAGCTTCCGCTTTGCGACGAATCGGAAAGGGCTGAAGGCTGCGTTCGTATTCTACGGCACGCCGCCACCAGTTGATGCGATGAAGCGCATCACGGCTCCCGTGTACGGATTCTATGCGGGAAACGACGAGCGCGTGAGCGCGACGGTTCCTGACACGAAGAAGGAAATGAAGGCCTTGGGCAAGACGTACGAATCGGTGATCTATCAGGGCGCCGGTCATGGATTCATGCGGGCGGGCGAAGCGCCGGATGAGACCCCCGAGAACGTCGCCGCGAGAAAGCAGGCGTGGGTGCGGTGGAAGGTGCTGCTGGAGGAGCACGACAACTAGAAGCTGGAGGCAAAAGCACGCGACAAGGAAGCAAGGACCTGCGGGCGCGGCTGAGGCACGCCATCGAATGGAGTTCGAAGTCATCGTATGAATGCGAGTGAATCGAAATTGCTGCTGCCATTCGATCATGTGGAGGCGCACGCGTTCTTGTCGCGCACGGACGAGCGACTCGGGGCGCTGATCGAACGAGTGGGCGCGTTCCAATTCAAACTGGACGAATGCGACAGCGTATACGAATCGCTGCTGGAAGCGATCGTGTACCAAAGCATTTCGGGAAAAGCGGCGGCAACGATTTTCGAACGCGTCAGGGCGCTGGGAGCGAACGGCTGTCCCAAGCCGGAGGAAATTCTGCGCACGCGTACGCAGACCCTGCGCAAAGCCGGGCTCTCGAGAGCAAAAATCCTCGCCGCCAAGGATCTGGCGAAAAAGACGATCGACGGGATCGTGCCAACGCTGGCGGAAGCGGAGACGATGTCGAACGAGGAGCTGATCGCGCGGCTGATTTCCGTGCGCGGGATCGGGGCGTGGACGGTGGAGATGTTTTTAATTTTTCGGCTTGGCAGGCCGGATGTTCTGCCAATCCACGATTACGGCGTACAGAAGGGATATGCGCTCACGTACGGCAAGCGACGCATTCCGAAACCAAAGGAACTGATGAAATTCGGAGAGCGTTGGCGCCCCTACCGGACCGTCGCAAGCTGGTACATGTGGCGCGCGGTGCAACTCGCCGGCAAAGACGGAAGGAAGTTGACGAAGTCCACAGGAAAACGTGGGGGTAGAAACATCCCGAAGGTAGTTGTCCGCAGTGCCAAGGGCTAGCCGCTGTTAAGCCTAATCCCCCCCTGAAGGACGAAAAGCAAACAGACATTCGGTGATTGGGGAGCGGCCTCACCGGTACTGCTGCGTGGGACGCAGCGAACCATGGCTGCGACGCGACGGTGTTGACGCGTGCGTCGACCGGAAGAGAGCAACACGTATCAGGCGTGTGACGGGGATTATCTACCGCAGCTCCGAAGGATCGGTTGATGCTCTCATCGCTGATATTTTGCGCTGTAGGAGTGGGACTTAGTTCGCCGGAAGCCGCACCGAGAGCAGCTGCAAGTCACGAAAATGCTGCGGTCATTTTTACCCCATTCGTCTGGCTGTGAGGAACAGCGCTGCGATGCCGAGCAGCAGGGTGGCGCCTTCCAAGCCGACGGAAGCGCGATGCAGGCGATCGAACTGAACGCGCAGCGGGTTTTCTAGCGGCGTGGCCTGGATTGACACCATCTGCGAACGCAGCGTATTCATTCGCGGGCGCACGCCAAATTCGGAGGCGAGCGTCAATGCGAGCATCACGAACACCAGGATTGCCGCCGGCGCGGCGAGCCAGGTGGGCCGCCAAGTCAGCCCCAATCCCGCAACGATGAAGACGATCGCCGCTGCAATCCCGATGTAATGCAGGCGCGTGAGCGAATAACCGACAACGCTGCCGGCCTGATCGAGGTTCGTCAGGATTCCAAAGACGCCGGGCGCTTCTACAAAACTGAGGAAAATGATTGCGCCGATCCACGTGCCGAGTGCAAGGAATTGCAGGAACCGCAAGAAATTATTCACGACGGAAGGCTAACACAGGTCGACATCCCAATCCTGGGCAACCAGAAAAACGTCAAGACCGGCAGGACTTGGCGAATCGTATCGCAGGCTCGTGGCTGTTGATACTCTGTCAGCAATCGGCTTCTTTTTTGGACCGAAACTGCGCGAGCCACCTATTCTGAAGCTTCCAACGGGAGGCTATTGATGCGATACGTGCGACCTCTTCTGGGGCCCGGATGGCTGAAGTGCGCTGCGCTTATGGTTTTGGTTTGTTTCGCCGGAGGAACTTGCCACGCGCAGACTATGGAGGCGAAGCCGGCGCCCGGCTCCGCGGCCTTTGAAGATTTGAGTAAGAATCCCGCCCTGGTAACGGAATTCGGAAAATTGGCTGGCAGGCTGCAGCACGAAGTGACGATGCCTTCACCGCGCACACAAAGCGTTGTGTTGCCTGTGATCCCCGAAGGCACAACGTTCTATATGGCGCTCCCAAACTACGGCGAGGCGGCACATGAGTCGCTGGAAATTTTCAAACAGGAGCTACAGGCGAGCCCGGCGCTGCGGGAATGGTGGGAAAAGACTGAACCTGGGGCGCAAGGCACCAAGGTTGAAGATTTTATCGAGAGGTTCTATCAATTGTCGCAGTACATGGGCGACGAGGTTGCGATCTCCGGCGCGACGGACGGGCACGAACCCAAAGTGCTGGTCGTCGCTCAAATTAGCAAGCCTGGCTTGAAGGACGCGCTACAGCAGTGCTTGAGCGAACTACCTGCGGGCTTGAGTGCGAACGTGCGGATCATCGACCCGCAACAACTCGCGGCTGCGCAAAATCCTCCATCGAAGCACGAGTTTCTAGTGCTTGTGCGCCCGGACTGGGTAGTCGCATCGTCCGACTTGGACGCGCTCCGCAGCTTTAACGCGCATTTGGATAGCGGCGAACGCAATTTCGTCACTGCACCGTTTGGCGCGCGCGTTGCGGCCGAATACAAGGATGGCGCGACGATGGTGGGAGGCGCGGACCTCCATACAATTCTCGGACAGTTCCCGCAGAGCACGCCGCAAGCACGATCGGCGTTCCAGCGCACTGGCTTTGCCGACGTGAATTATCTGGTTTGGAAGCAGCAGCACGCGAACGGATCGTCGTTCGGTGAGGGCGAACTGAGCTTCACCGGCCCGCGACACGGGATTGCGTCGTGGCTTGACACACCGGGGCCAATGGGCGGCGTGAATTTTGCTTCGCCAAACGCTCTCATGGTGGCCGCCATGCGGCTGAAGAGTCCAGCGGAAATGTATGACGACGTTTGGGAGATGGCATCGTCGGCAAATCCGAACGCGCGGAGTGCGATTTCCGCGTTCGAGCAGATGCTTGGCTTGAGTTTTCGAGACGACCTGCTGGGCAAACTGAGCGGCGAGGTCACGATTGAACTCGATGCACTGGCGCCAAAGCCGGCGTGGAGAGCGATCCTCGGCGTGAAGGATGCTGCCGGTTTGCAGCAAACGCTGAACAAATTGTTTACCGCAACACACGTCGTGACGGGGCAGGCTCAAGAAGGTGGAATCACTTACTACACAGTGGCGGTTCCATCCGGAAGAACGGTTACGGAAATCACGTACGCGTATGCGGCCGGATACTTGATCCTGTCTTCGAGTCACGGGGCGGTACGGAATGCGATCGAGCTTCACCGCGGAGGTGGATTGCTGGGAAAATCGGCGAAATTCCTCGCGTCGTTGCCGCCAGGACATCCCTCGGGAGCATCGGCGCTCATTTACCAAGACAGGATTGCGATGGCAATGCTGCAGTTGCAACAGGCGGCGCCCGGAGTGAGCAGTTCCCTGCTTCGGTTGATTGGCGAAGGCAAACCGAGTGTCGGCGCCGCGTATGCCGGACAGACGTCGATCCGCATGACCGGCACGAGCGGCGGTCTCGACGCAGGCGGAGCGATGATCGTTGCGGCAGTCGCGATTCCGAATCTTCTGCGATCGAAAGAGGCTGCGAACGATGCGTCCGCGATGGCAACCGTGCGCAGCGTGGTCACAGCGGAAATGACTTACTCGTCGACATATCCGTACAGAGGGTTCGCGCCCGATCTCGCCACGCTGGGGCGAAATCCAGACGGACCGAGCTACACGGCGGACCACGCGGCACTGCTTGACGCCACAATCGCAAATCCAACGTGTGCGGCCGGCGAGTGGTGCACGAAAGCCGGATTCCGATTCACGATAGCGGCCACGTGCAATGGCCAAAATTGCAGCGATTTCACAGTGGTTGGCACTCCTGTGACCGGGAATACCGACTCAAAGAGCTTCTGCTCAACGTCTGATGGCGTAGTTCACGTGAAGGCCGGAGTCGCGGCGATGGCGCCCGTCAGTGTTTCCGAATGCCGCGCCTGGCCGCCGATTCAGTAGCGTTCCGCTGCGGGAAACATGGCCTTTTCTCTATGGTCATGCTCTTCTCTTGGCACCCGTTTGGGCACACTTCCGCGAAAGGCGAATGAAGCCGCGCGCAGATAATGGCAGAATGGATGTAGGGCATGGTGGGCGACCAAGGACTTGAACCTTGGACCTCTCCCGTGTGAGGGGAACGCTCTAACCAACTGAGCTAGTCGCCCGAAATCCGGCTTGAGAGTGAGGCGCAGCAAGCCTTCGCAAATCTCAGGCCAGGGCAACGCCCCTACTTCAGCTTGGGAAGCCGCGCCAACGAAAGTCAGCGCAACAAAGCGTTTGTAACAGAAGGAACGGCGAATTGCAAACGATGAACCTGTCGGACGCGCCCGCAAACGCGAAGGGCGCGAATGCGAAGCTCGCAGAACTGCGGAAATCGATCGCGCGGATCGTCAAAGGCAAAGACGATGTGATTCACCTCGCGCTGACTTCCCTTCTCGCGCGCGGGCACTTGCTGATCGAGGACGTGCCGGGCGTGGGTAAGACGACGCTCGCGCAGGCGCTGGCGCGGTCGTTCCAGTGTTCGTTCCAGAGGATTCAGTTCACGTCCGACATGCTGCCAAGCGACCTGATCGGCGTGAGCGTCTACAATCCGGCGGCGCAGCAGTTCGAGTTCAAGCCGGGGCCGATTTTCGCTAACGTGGTAGTGGCCGACGAAATCAATCGCACCACTCCGAAGACACAATCCGCGCTGCTGGAAGCGATGAATGAAGCGCAGATTACAGTGGACAATCATACGCATACGCTGCCGAAACCGTTTCTTGTGCTGGCGACGCAGAATCCCATCGAGCATCACGGCACTTATCCGCTGCCCGAATCGCAACTCGATCGTTTCCTGATGCGCATTCGCATGGGCTATCCCTCGCGGGAAAGCGAGAAGGAAATCATCCGAAACGGGTCGGGACACGCGCCCGCTGAAAAAGCACCTCCGCTGATGGACGCGAACGACGTGGTCGCCATGCAGGAGGCTTCTGGCAAAGTGCGAGTCGACGACAGCCTGCTCGATTACGCGCTTGAAGTGATCGATCGCACGCGGCAAACGGAGCAGCTTACGCTGGGCGTAAGCCCTCGAGGAGCCGTGATGCTCCACCGCGCGGCGCAGGCGCGAGCATTCCTCGAAGGCCGCGATTATTGCCTGCCAGACGACTTCAAGTGCTTGATCGTTCCCGTGTTTGCACATCGCGTGGTGGTAAGTTCGCGGTACGTTTCGACTCAGAAAAAATCCGAGCAGGCGGAAGCGATCCTGCGAGAGATCGTCGAAAGCACACGCGTACCCGTGTAAAGGCGCGTTTCGACCGATTGCCGCAGGGCTTTCCACATAGGGCCTACGGCAGGCAGGCATCGAGCACGACCGAAGAACACCGAGAAGCTCGTCCGGCGGAACGAAATGGCGTCGATTCCATCTCTTCTCTCCCGTTTTAGGCATCGAGGCAGACGCACTTCTCCGCCTGCTGGTGCGGGTGAGTCGGCAACGTCGGCCTGGCGAACTTTCGGAATCGCGATGGTGGTGCTGTCGTTCGCACTGATCGTTGCGCTTTTTTCCGCGGCCGTTGCGCAACAGGGACGTTTTCGCCTCGCCGCCCTTTCCACCGCAATCGCCCTTGGGCTCGCCGCGTGGGTCGGCGTCACGATTGTTCCCGCGCTTGCGCGACGCACGAGTCTTCGCTGGCTCGTCTATCAAGTGAATTACCGCCTGACGCGCGAAGGCGTCATTTATCTCGCGGCAGTCGGAATCCTGGTTCTCGCAGCGGTCAATACGGGCAACAATCTGCTCTTTATGCTGCTCGCATGCGCTTTGGCTGGAATTCTGATTTCGGGAGTGCTCTCGCGCGCCGTTCTGACCGGCATTGACATGAAATTCGCGCTGCCCGAGCACATTTTTGCGGAGCGGCCGGTGATCGCCGAAATCGACGTTCGCAACGACAAGCAAGTCTGGCCGTCGATTTCGCTTCGCGTCGCCGGCGACGATGAAGAGAATGCCGAACAGGTGCTGACGACGCCTGTTTTTTTTCCTTACATTCCTCGACTCTCTTCAGCTCGGCAGAAAGTTGAGTTGAGTTTTCCGCATCGTGGCGTGTATCGCCAAGACGCATTCGCGATTCGCACGCGTTTTCCATTCGGGTTTTTTGAGAAGTCGCGGCACGTCGACTCAGAACTTGAGATCCTCGTTTATCCGCGGGTCGAGCCGGCCGATCAATTCTACGAAGTGCTGCCGCTGCTTAGCGGCGAAATGGCCAGCTACTTTCGGGGGCGCGGCCACGAACTTCATTCGCTGCGGGATTATCAACCGACAGACAACGCGCGGTTCGTCGATTGGAAGACAACCGCGAAGAGGAACCAGTTGATGGTGCGGGAATTCGCGCGCGAAGACGAACGCCGCGTGATGATCGTTCTTGATCCGTTCGTCGGAAGCGATGCCCATCAAATTCCGCATCCCGGACAATCGTCCCTCTCCGAACAATTTGAGGGTGCCGTGTCGCTTGCCGCGTCCATCGCATGGCACTTCTATGAGATTGGATCGGTGATCCAGTTCCGCACAGATCGGTTCTCGACACCGATGGCCCCTGCTGCCGAAATCATCTATGAGGCCTTGGGTGAGCTTGCGCGAATTCAGCCGGATACGTCATCCGCCGGTGGGGCGTTCCTTGACGACCTTACTCGCGAGCATGAGATTTTCAAGATCATTCTGACGCACCGATCGCAGCATTCGATTCCGACAGCGCTTTGGTCGTCGTCCTACATCGTATTCATCGACTCGCTTTAACGCACGAAACCTCTCTGCGCGCGCACACCTGCCTCCGTACAGAAGACTAGCCCGCCGGTGTTCGCTTCAGTGAAGCACGCCGGCCCACCGGCAACGATGAGAATGCACGTAGCGTCGCGACCCGAGTGGCGGCATTATGCGACAATATTGCCCGCGAATGCGCCAAACACGGCATTTGCGACCCCGGTCGCTCGCGACACTTCAGAAACAAATGCTCGGCTGGTACCGCGAACATCGCCGCGAACTGCCGTGGAGAGCGAAGCCACTTCGATGCGCGGGCCAGTCACAACAGGCAAGCCTCGATCCGTACCGCGTGTGGATTTCGGAAATCATGCTGCAGCAGACACGCATCGCGGCGGTGCTTCCCTACTACGAACGGTTCCTCGCACGATTTCCTGACGTGAAAGCGGTGGCAACAGCTCGCCAAGACAGTGTGGTGAAGCTCTGGTCCGGGCTGGGCTACTACAGTCGCGCACGAAATCTTCATCGGGCCGCGAAGGAGATTATGGCTCGCCACGACGGCCAGTTCCCTCGCGAACTCGACGCGGCGCTGGCACTCCCCGGCATTGGCCCTTACACCGCGGCCGCCATCCTGAGCATTGCGTATGACGTTCCCCTCGCGGCGCTCGACGGCAATGTAGCGCGCGTTCTTGCTCGGGTATCTGCGATTCGCGACGACCTGCGCGCCGACGGCCGCTGGCAACAACTCGGCGAAACAGCACAGAAGCTGCTCGCGGTGAATGACGCCGGCGACTGGAACCAGGGGCTGATGGAGCTTGGCGAGACGATCTGCACACCGCGCTCGCCGCAATGCGGCAGGTGCCCCATCGCGCGTTGGTGCCGCGCACGCGCGCTCGGGCTGACTGACGAGATTCCCTATGCGCGACGGAAACGCGCTCCCGTCCGCGTGGAAATTGCCGCCGCAGTGCTGCTCGATTCGCGCGGACGAACGTTGCTCGTCCGTGATCCCGGCGCGCACGATGATGTGCTCTTCTCGCGCATGTGGCAGTTCCCTGCCGTTGCTGTGGCGCGTAACGCGGAGGCTGAACTCGCGGCGCATCTTCGTGCGACCGCGGGCGTCGACTGCTCAAACGGCACGCGGCTGCGGCCGCTGCAAACCGCGCGCCACGGCGTCACGTTCCGCAACATCACCCTGCTGCCATTTCTGGCGCCTGTGGCCGCACTCCCGCGCCTGCCGCGGTCGCGAATCATCGGCCTCGCCAATATTGCCGAGCTCCAAATCTCGAGCGCAACGCGCAAAATCGCCGCGGCTGCTTCAGGGGCTTCCATTCCCGCGACCATCTTTTCGTAGGCCAGTACTAGTCTGCGGTCAAACTAAAGTTCCATCTCAGCGCGGTACGACGGGTCAAACGAAAGACGACTGATGTCCCATTCGCTCCGACCGCCGCACAGCACATCATGAGGTTGCCGGCTCGCGAGCTTGCGCATCGAGCCGCAAATGGAGGGACGATGAGCTGTCCGGAATGCGGTTGGCCCGGAGCTGGGAAAATGCCGGCCGGGGTTTGCGTCGTGAAAGAGAATGGGAGGAAAGTTCTCGTCGGGCAGTTGAGCTATTTCGCAACGAGCGCGCCGCTGTGCTCGGTTTGCGAAGACATGATGTGGGCACTCGAAGCCAGGCCGTGGTTCGTCGAGGCGCACGAAGATTACTTGTATCAAGCCAAAGTGAAAAAGCAGCTGCTAGGGCAATCGTAGCGACGTGCCCATTGCGGAAGGCCGGGAGGGCGAGCGGGCCCTCAGGGGTTAAAACCCCTGAAACACCACGGGTCGAATGTTGGAGCTAAAGCTCCGACCCCCTAAAAGGCCGCCTGCTTCTTGGCCGTTGTTCAGTTCGCGCGAGCAGTTGACGTCGGCTGTGCCAAGCCGGATTTCCCGCCGGACAGCGTGAGTTTCGCCGTGCGCACTTCCGGAAAACGGCGAGCCAGCCAAGCCGTGACTTCCGCCGGATGATAATCGAACGGGCCCATCCCACCGCGATAAACGATCTTTCCTGACTCATCGATCACATAGAGACGCTCGGGCCAGCCGCCATATACATGATCGGCCGGATCGCTCATCGCATCGATGCCGATAGGAATCGGGAAATTGAAACGCTTCACGAAATCATTCGCAATGGCGACGCGCTGGGGCAGCGTTTTCGGCTGTGGATAGCAGACGCTCTGCGCAATATTGTCCTTCATTTCCCATTCGTCGAGGGGGTGCGCTTCGCGGATGTAGACGGCGAGGAAATCGGCATGGTCTTTGTATTGGTTGTACATCTTCACCAGATCACCGATCTGGCGGCGAAAAGGAGGTCAAGTATAGCTGCCAAAAATCAGAACGAGAGGACGAGTGCCAATGTGGTCGCGAATGCGGAAGGTGGAATTGCCGTCGAGCGAATAGAGTACGGCGTCGGGCGCAGCGTCGCCGATGTGCAGCTTGGTGTTATGCCATTGCGGGCGCGCGTAGCGAAGAAAGCCATACAAGTCCTTCGGGCTGCCCATGAAATAGCAGCCGACGCCGAAAGCGATCGCGAGAATCGCGACGAGAACGATTAACGTCCATTTGAGCACGCGGCGCATTGTTTTTTGACGCATCGAAGAATAGTCCAGGGCGGACGGGCAATCAACAGATTCGTGTCGGCGGGAAGCGTGAGTCGCACGAGGCGTCTCTAGTGCGGGAGCAGCGTATCAGGGCTAGGCCAAGGCGAACATTTGGCGAAATAAAGTCTCACACCTGTGGCGGTTAGAAAATGTTTTCTCCTTTGTTTGCAATGAGATGCGGTGCATTTTAATCGGCGGGGTGTGTCGATTAGAGGCCGGACAGAGCAGGTCCACCGCGGCTGGGCTTCCCTTGCTCCCATTTTACGTTTTCGCTCGATAACGTGCTTACCCGGGTTATTGGATCGTGACGTTCGCCTGAGTTGTGTGAATGTCTGTGCTGGTTTGGCCGGACACACTTACCGAGACGTTTCCCGTGAAGGCGATGTAGAGCGTCCCGCTATGGGAGGGCAGATTATTGGAATCGCCCGAGTACGCCCCGATGTATCCGCAGGTGCCAACGGAGTTGGCAGTGAACTGGATTTGTGCGCCGCCATCAATTAGCGCCATATTTCCGTAGCCTCCGGGACAGGCACTACTAAAGCCGACGCTACCCGTCGGCGAGGTCGAGCCTGAACCTTTCACGTTTGCAGTGAGCATCACCTGCGAATTCTGGGCCATTTTCGTGTTAGGGGCGGAGATCATTGTAGTGGTTGGTGTCGGGTTACTTCCGCCGCCACCGCCCCCACCACCGCTGTTGCCGCCTCCGCCGCAGCCAATGGCAAACGTCAGAATGCTAAGCGCCGCCAGTCCGAAGGAGAACCGCAGGCATCGGCGACGATTAGGCAGAGCTAAGATCGCGAGCGATAGGGAAAGCAGGAATGCAGATAGAGACCACCAACCCACAGGACCGACCGGGGCACCGGGCTTGTTCTTCAGCCGGATCGGGAACAGAAACGCGCTGGAACTGCTGGACGGCGCGGTGGTCGTTATAGACAGCGTGGCCGTCGCGGCCGTGCTGTTGCTGAGCGTCACCGACGAGGGCGAGAGACTGCACGTGGAACCTGGAGAATTCGAGGTGCAGGTGAGCGCGACTGTGCTGGTGTAGGTTGTCGTCGGAGTGATGGTCACTGTTGTAGTGCCGGTCTGTCCAGCGGTAATCGCGAGCGGTGAAGAACCGGCGGAGACACTGAAATCGGGAATTATCACGAACACGGGAACGCCATTCGTGGTCGCCGCATAGTTTGAATCACCCGCAAAGTTGGCGAAGATGTTCTCGGATTCCTGTAGTGTAGCGGAGGTAGTCGCCTGGATTTCCCAGTTTCCATTGGTATCTTGGGTCGAATTTGTCGTAACTGATCCGGTTAACGGCCCCGTAGTCGAGTTGAACGTGATCGCTCCGACCGGCTTCAACGAAGCGTTGCTTGCCGGGTTGCTTGTGTCAAGCGTCGCCATGATCGTTACGGTAGCGTTCTGGCCGTAAACAACGCTGTTCGGTGTTGCGGTCACCGAGATCGTGTCGGGGTAGAGGGCGTTCACTGTCACGGTGGTGGATGTAGAATTCGCGTAATTCGAGTCGCCTGTGTACTCGGCGGTGACTGTGTGGGGACCGGTGGGCGCGGAAATTGTTGTACTGAAATATCCTGTGAACCGAGCCCCGAGTGTTGCCGATCCGGCCGTCCCGCTCGTATTTCCCGTCGACGTGAGCTGCGTGGTCCCATCGAAGATTTTGTATGTGCCGGTCGGAGCAACACCTGAACTCTGAGAAGACGTTAGTGTGCCGATGAAAAATGAAGTCCCGATGATAGCTTGTGTCGGGATGGCGGTGATTTGGGTGGTGGTGGGGGCGGGGGTGACGGTGATCGCGTTGGTGGTGGAGCTGGCGGTGTAGCTGTTGTCGCCGCTGTAGTTGGCGACGAGGCTATGCGTTCCGCCGGTAAGCTGGATCGGCAAGTCCTCTGTGTTGCCTTCGCTATTGAGAGGAAAGGTTCCGGCGTCGAGCGCAGTACCGTTGTCCGTGAGCGCGACAGTTCCAGTGGGACACGGGTACACGGGCGTCTTACCTGTCGCGTTGAAGCAGAGCGTGCCGGCGACGTTCGTCACATCCGAGCGCAGGATGTAAGGAGAGCCATAGGGAAAGCTGGTCGCGTTCTTACTGGTGATCTGGCCGGTTGTTGGGTCAAAGGTGATGGCGCCCAGAGCGGTTTTGCTGGCCTCAGGACTGACGGTGACGGTGATGGAATTTGAGTCGCTCGCTTTGTAATTCGCGTCGCCGGGATAATGCGCCTCGACGGCGTAGGACGTTCCCCCCGGCAGAGTGCTTAGGTTAGCCGAGACGGTACCGCTACCGCCTAGAGTCAAAGTACCGAAATCCGTGTTGGTTCCGTTCTGCTGGGCCAGGAGGGCAACGTTGCCGGTCGGAACTGGTGACGTCGGCGACACGGAAACCGAGACAGGGACCGAACTGCCGTGCGAGATGTTGACGGCGTTGCCGTTGTTCAGAGTCAGCGTGGTTGTGGATGGCGTGTTGCTGACGGTGTTCCAGTCGTTCACGAGGTTGGCTGCGTTGACCGAACCGAGGCCGGTGGCCTGGTCGTAACCCGCGCCTGTTGAATAGCCGGAGAGAACGCCGTACGTATCACCGGAATGCGACGTGGTGCAATTCGACGACCCGGTAAGGCATGGCATCGCGATCGTAGAACCCGTCGGCGTATCGTAGAAGACGCATGTGCTTGCAGGATTTGCTGCGGAACTGCACGAATCCCCGGATTTTGCCGCGAGCTTATAAAAAACGTAGTTCGCATTGCCTTGCGGCGCGGCCATTTTCTGGTCAACCATCGCCATAATTCCGGCGAAGGCAGGCGAAGAGGCGGACGTTCCACCAACGCCGAGGAAATCGAAAGTGCTGCATGGCTGTTGGCCGGTCTCGTCGCGTTCGCACAACATGTAGAAGTTGCCGACGAAACCGTTGCTGGCAAACAAAGAGACATCGGGCACGTCGCGTTTGCTGTCCTGAGGCACGCCGGCACCGGACTGCCATGATGGCTTCGCGTATCCGCCGGCACAGTTCGCGGGCGAGAGTGCAGTTGGGTTCGTACAGGCGCTCTTTCCACCGGCACCGGCAACGGTGAGAACGTAATTCGAGAGTTGAGTGTTATTGCAGTTTGTCTCCGCGTTTGTGCTGAAACCGACTTGCGCGAACACGGCATTCGTGCAGGAGTCGTTCCAGGTGGTTTCGGGAATGTAGCCCTTTGCGGATGCCTGCGTGGTCGAGTTGCTGGTCGGGTTCCAGTAGAGAGTGGAATTGGAAAAATCGTTGAAGTCCGTGCCACCAACGGCAACGTTGTACGGCGTAGAAGCAAGGCCGTTCACCTGCAGGCCGAACTGCGCGGGCTGCGGCGACGAGGCACTCGTTGAGGAATCGCATCCGGCGGAGCCATTGTCTCCACTGGAAACGAAGACCGTGATGCCTTCGGCGGCGGCCTGCTGCCACAGATTGCTTATGAATTGATTGCCGGACGAGCCGAGGCCAAGTTCGCATTGGCCATAGCTTTCACTCATCACGGGCGCAAGATCGTTGTCGACGATATAGAGAGCGGAAAGATCGACGCCGTCGCTGGTTTCGGTGGATTGAGATACAACGAAATCGATCTTCGCACCAGGCGCGACTGCTCCCGACCATTCCACGTCGAGATCCGATTCGGTTTCATCCCCTTGAACGATTCCGGGATCCGGCCCATCGAGAATAATGTTGGGCGGATTTGCGGGCAGGCCAAAGAACGTTTGGAAATCGCCGATGTCCAGCGGATTGATATTGGTTCGCGCAACGATGGCTATCGTTTCGCCGGTGCCGTTGATTGGCGTGCTGGCGTTCCAGAGCGGCAGGGTGTTGTAAATGGTCGCAAAATCGTAAGGACCGACGCCGTAGCACGGAATGGCTTGCCCCGTGTTCGGATTCGTCCCACAGGTTGTGGTGAAGGTGGGAGTGGGCGTCTCCCCCGGCGCCGAACCAAGTCGCGTTAGCTGACCCGTTTCCTTGGACTTTGCGAAGACGCCTGCCAACTGGTACATCGGCTGCCTGGGAAAACCGTTCATGCTGGCGACACCGGCGACAACGGGAGCGAGCGCGGACGGAATCTCCGGGTCAGTGGAATTCGCAAGATAAGTGTGACCGTTGACCGCGTACTTGTCGATCTCGGCGTGGAAAGCGGACTGGAGCTGGGCGGCGGTGCCGGAGAATTCGATCGTGCCGCGGCCGTTGGCAATGCGGTCGACCTGGAAACCTTGCGACTGGAGCCAGGAAACGACCGTCTGAATGTCGGCATCGGCGGGACCGAATTGCAGTCCAAATTGCTGCGGCGTGAGCCATTGGTGGTAGTTCGGCGAGGATTTGTCCTGCTGCTGGTCGAGCAGCGACTCGAGCGCCGTCTCCTGAGCAGGGCTGCGTTGAAGGACGAGCAGCATGCGGTTGAGCGGGAGACTGGATGGCGCAGGGCCGCGGTCGAATTCGGCGCGCGCTAGCGGATGGACGTTCCCCTTCAGGACGACGACATTCTTTGTGTCGATTGGCTGCGTGATGCGCGCGGGAACAGGCGTCTGTTGCGCAGCGGCAATGGACGCGAAAAGGAAGAGTGCGGCGGCCCAAACCGCTGACCGAAGAATTCTGCTGGACAAGCTGCCTTGCGGCAGAAATGCCATGGAGCTGGGTGACATGGCGCCTCTGAGAAATGCAGAGTTGTAATGCCGGTCGCCTAAATGTTCGTCCGCCTACGAATGAACCGCCGAGAACCACCTACAAATCCAAACCCCGGAACAAGTGCGCCCACCTGCAAGGCAAGATGGCTGTCGCAAATGCGTAAGCCATAAAGCATGCGTCCACCCAGGCGGCCGCCAGAATGCAAACCCCGGAACAAGTGCGCCCGCCTACAAGGCAAGCCGGTCGCTACAAAATGCAAACCCACACCAGTACCTGCGGCCGTTCTATGCGAGTAAACCGCACACCCCTGAGAGATCTTCGAAACTGGTGGGATTGTGCGACTGCGTTGGGAGGGAGTCAAGTGTCTTTGCGTTACGTGACTGGACACAAAACGGAGCCGGAGGGCGAATAGAAGTCGAAGTAATCGGCCATCAGGATATGGTTTACCTCGTTTTGGCGCTATTCACGAAGGTAAAATCCAGCCAGGGCTATATGGCAACACCTGAATACATTCACACTCTCGAACCCGGTCTCTTCTTAGCTCTGCTGATCGTGCCGGCGGGCCTTTGGATTTTGTTTCGTCCATCCCGTTGGCGGGGCATGCATTTGCGAGGCGATCGAATCGTGTTCCCCACAACCACTCTGTGGCAAGTCGCCGGAGTGTTCGTGGCGTACGTCTGTACGGGTTTCGTAGTTATTTCAGTGCGACAGCGTCCGGGCGTGCAGTGGAAGGTGATTTTAATCGCTGTTGTGTTCGCTTTTGCCGGAATCTCAGTTTTGTTCCGAGAGATTCGAGTGGACAGACAGTGTTTTGAAAAGAAGTTTCTATGGATGAGCGAGAAGATAGATTGGGCAGAAGCGACGGATCTCAGTAGGACGAAACATCGCGCGTGGGTGATCTCTGGCGGCCTGAAGCGAATCTCAGTCAGTCGTTATTACGCCGATTTTGAGTTGCTGATTCTAGACATCGTCAAGCGAATGAACTCCAGCCAAGACACTTCGGCCAATCCTCCGACGAGCGCTGTCGTGCAGTAGTTCGGGCCACATGTGCCGGGCTGAAGTCCCCGGCGCTACATTCAAATCTTCTCAGGCAGTCACAGCGGGCGGGTGTGAGACCCGCCCTACGACCGATCTACATGCTACGCGTGCGATTTGGCCGCACGAGTACAGAACGGGCAGCGAGCAGCGTCCCTACAGTTGCGCTGCAGCAACGCGCGACGACGATATACAAAAGGCGAGCGGCGATACAAATCGAGAAATTCGCACAGCCGGGGCGGCTGTACCACACAGACCAATCCGCCCGTCTGAAAACCAGGCGGCCGCTACAGAAGCACATTCAACGGCAAACGAGGAGAGATCCTTCGCCTCGCTTAGGATGACAAGCTACGGCGGCGGGTCCCGCCACGACGGTCAGGCTGAAACCCGCGACTACGGTTGATATGACCACCGTGAAAAATGCCAATCTGGAGATTGGCGTTCCCGGACGAACGTCAAATTCAGGCGAGCATTTGGCGGAGGACGTAGTGGAGGATGCCGCCGTTCTGGTAGTAGGCGACTTCGAAGGGCGTGTCGACGCGAGCGATAGCGGAGATGTCGCGCGTCTTGCCGTTCGCGTCGCGGACGTGGATGCGGACTTTCTTGCGAGGCTCGAAATGTTGCGCCAAGCCGTCGATATCGAACGTCTGGAGGCCGGTGAGGCCAAGCGATTTCGCCGTTTCACCGGGCATAAATTCGAGCGGCAGGACGCCCATGCCGACGAGATTGCTGCGATGAATGCGTTCGAAGCTTTCGGCGAGCACAGCGCGAATGCCGAGAAGGATGGTGCCCTTGGCGGCCCAGTCGCGCGATGAACCGGAGCCGTATTCTTTGCCCGCGATGACGACCAGAGGGACGCGTTCATCGCGATAACGCATGGCGGCGTCGTAGATGGTCATCTTTTCGCCGCTCGGCTGATGAACGGTCCAGCCGCCTTCGGTGCCGGGAGCGAGCTGATTGCGCAGACGAATGTTGGCGAAAGTGCCGCGCATCATCACTTCGTGATTGCCGCGGCGCGCGCCATAGGAATTGAAATCCTTCGGCTGCACGCCATGCGCGACCAGATATTTTCCGGCAGGCGAGTCGGGCGCGATGGAACCGGCGGGCGAAATGTGGTCGGTGGTGATGCTGTCGCCGAGCAGCGCGAGTGCGCGGAGGCCGTGCAGGTCCGCGATGGGCGCGGGCTTGAGCGGCATGGCTTCGAAATACGGCGGATTCTTGATGTATGTGGATTTATCTTCCCAGGCGTACAGATCGCCTTCCGGAACCGGGAGCGCGCGCCATTTCTCGTCGCCGGTAAAAACGTCGGCATACTGATTGCGAAACATCTCGCTGGAAACGGAGTTGCGCATCGCCGTCTCCACTTCCTGCGGCGTGGGCCAAAGCTCGCGCAGATAAACCGGCTTGCCGGATTTGTCGTTGCCGAGCGACTCGTTGACCATATCGAAATCCATGCGGCCCGCGAGCGCGTACGCGACGACCAGCGGCGGCGAAGCGAGATAGTTGGCGCGACAGAGCGGATTGATGCGGCCTTCGAAATTGCGATTGCCGCTTAGGACGGAAACGGCGACGAGATTATTTTCCTTGATGGCCTTGCCGATCGTTTCGGGCAGCGGACCGCTGTTGCCGATGCACGTGGTGCAGCCATAGGCGACGAGATGGAAGCGGAGCGATTCAAGATAGGGGCGGAGGCCGGCTTTTTCGATGTAGTCGGTGACGACGCGTGAGCCAGGCGCGAAGCTGGTTTTCACCCAGGGCTTAGTGGCGAGGCCGCGCTCGACCGCTTTCTTTGCGAGCAGTCCCGCGCCTAGCATCAGCGACGGATTCGATGTGTTGGTGCAACTGGTGATCGCGGCGATCACGACGGAACCGTCGGCGAGATCGAAACGGTCGCCGTTGTTCTGAACGTGCACGTTCTGCTTCGGATGACCCTCGAGCGATTTTTCGAACGCCGATTTGGCTTGCGTGAGCGGGACGCTGTCTTGCGGGCGCTTCGGACCGGCCATCGTGGGGACGACGGTCGCAAGATCGAGTTCGAGCTTGTCGGAGAAGACCGGATCGGGCGTCTGGTCCGTGCGGAAGAGGCCTTGCTCTTTCGTGTAGGCTTCGACGAGTTTGACGCGATCTTCGGCGCGGCTGGTGAAGCGCAAATAGGAGAGCGTTTCGGCGTCGACTGGGAAAAAGCCCATCGTTGCGCCGTATTCGGGAGCCATGTTGGCGATGGTCGCGCGGTCGGGGAGCGTGAGACTCGAAAGACCGCTGCCGTAGAATTCGACAAATTTTCCGACGACGCCTCTCTTGCGCAGCATCTGCGTGACGGTGAGGACGAGGTCGGTCGCTGTTGCGCCAGCGGGCAAGCGGCCGTGCAGTTTAAAACCGACGACGGCGGGAATCAGCATCGAGAGCGGCTGGCCGAGCATGGCGGCCTCTGCTTCGATGCCTCCGACGCCCCAGCCGAAGACGCCGAGGCCGTTGACCATCGTGGTGTGCGAATCGGTGCCGACCAGCGAATCGGGAAACGCGACGGTTTCGCCATTTTGCCTTTCGCTGCCCTTTTCAGTAAATACCACGCGCGAGAGATATTCGAGGTTCACCTGGTGGCAGATGCCCGTGTCAGGCGGAACGACTTTAAAATTGCGGAAACTCTGCTGACCCCAGCGTAGAAACGCGTAGCGTTCGATATTGCGCTGCATTTCGAGTTCGGCGTTGAAGGCAAAAACGTTTGGCGCGCCGAATTTGTCCACCTGCACGGAATGGTCGATGACGAGTTCGGCGGGAAGCAGCGGATTGATTTTCTTCGGATCGCCGCCGAGGTGGCGCATGGCGTCGCGCATCGCGGCAAGGTCAACAACAGCCGGCACGCCGGTAAAATCCTGGAGCAGCACACGCGCGGGCATGAAGGAAATTTCGCGGCCGCCGTCGCCGGGGCTGGACGGATCCCATGCGGCCAGCGAGCGAATGTCGTCTGCGTGGACGAAGCGGTCGTCTTCGTGGCGGAGCAGATTTTCGAGCAGCACCTTCAGCGAAAACGGGAGCCGAGAAATTTCGCCGATGCCGGCAGCGTCGAGCACGTCGAGCTTGAAGATCGTGAACGATTCACTGCCAACTTTGAGCGAGGACTTCGCCGCGAACGTGTTTTTGGATTGTGTGCTCATTGCAGGAACAAGTCTCCTCAATGGAACGACGGACCGTCAGCGCCGCTCCACGTCAAGCTATAAGTATAGTCTGAATTTCGGCGGTATCACCCGTCTCTGATAGGAATCCACTTCCAGCCAAACCGTTCCGCTTTTGCCAGGCCGCACTAGAATCGGACTGTTTCCTCGGACAGGAGAGGACATGCGTACTCGTTTCCCGCTGTTCTATGCGCTACTGGTTGTTTTGGCTGCTGGGCTGCCCACAGGAAGTGCAACAGCTACAGCAAAGAAAGCTGTGCCGCCCACCACCAAAGATCTGGTTGGAGCGTGGATTGGATTCGACAGCGATGAGCTTACGTTTACTCGGCTCGAGCTTCGTTCAAACGGGACAGGATTTTGCGCCCGGGTGTCACCCGCTGACACGATCCTCCACTCTGAGGGCGTTCATGTGTACAGAGTAACGAAATGGAGCGTCAGCGGCTGGAATATTGAAATTCATGCGTCTCCTTTGTCCAACGCTTTCAGTATCGGTTACATAAAAGGGAGGACTCATCTAGATTCACTGGCGCTGACCATCGGTGGTCCCGAGAACGGGGGTTGGAAGGAAAGCCTTCTGCTGCAACCGGAGTCACGCCTGCAGGTTTCGGATCAGGAGACGAAGGGAGCAATCAAGGAGGTTCAGAAAGGCGATTGACACCTGTTGCCTAGCATCAATTAGGGTTGATCGGGGAGAGGACGGAAGGCGGCGGAGGCGAGGTCGCGGCGGAGGTCGGGGACGGAGCGAAAGCGGATGGCATGGATGCCGAGGGCGCGGGCGGCTGCGACGTTCTGCTCGCGATCGTCGATGAAGATTGTTTCGCGCGGCTCGGTGCCCAGCTTCGCGAGGCACACGCGGTAGAGCGCAGGATCGGGCTTCACCAGCCGGACTTCCGACGAAAAGATCTGGTGGTCGAAACCATTCAACCAACCGAATTTTGCACGGACGTGCGCGATCATCTCGTGCTGCATGTTGGAAAGCAGCGCCGTCTTGTAGCCAGCCGGGCGGAGCGAGGCGAGCCACGCCGTCATCTCGTCGTTTGCGCGGCTCCACATATCCCTATCC
>JBOGNK010000115.1:0-3510 GCA_050747085.1 Candidatus Acidiferrales bacterium | reverse complement strand
GGCGGAATCAACGCAAGCACGTCCGGATCGCCTTCGGTTCCTTTGCCGATCTTGCGGAGCCGCTTCTCGGCAGCCATTTCGAAATAGTTTTCAGGGAAGCGGTCGACGAGTTTGTCGTAATAGCTGCGCGCAACGTTGACGTCGCCCGATTCTTCCGACAGGCGACCGAGCCAGTACAGCGCATCGGGAACATATGGCGATTGCGGGTAACGGCGTATATGTTCGGCAACCAATTTTGCCGCGCCGGGATCGCGTTTCAACACTGCAACCCATGCAACCCGCCACTGCGCCGGGACGGCATCCGATCGATCGGGGAAATTTTCTGCAAGCTGCTTGTAATAACTTGCAGCCTGGTCGCGGTTGAGTTCGACCCAATATTCGTTGCCCGCCAGCATCAGAGCGCGCTCGGTCCAGATGCTGTTCGGAGCGCGCGATACGGCCGCTTGAACAGCCGACTCCATTGCGGGGTCCTGATTCAGGCCGCGATAGATCTCCGCGAGCGCGTGAAGGCGCTCCGCATCCACATCGGGATCGGTGACTTTCAGCGCGGCCAGATCGGTTGGGCCCGCGCCCGCAAACGCGCTGCATTCCGCGATGCGCAACTGCGCGCGTTCTTTGTCCGCGCCGGTGACGAGAGGCAAAATTCGGGAATAGGCGTCGCGCGCCTCGGTCCAATAACCGGCCTGGAAAATTGCAGCGGCATACTTTTCCTGCTCGTCGAGCGGACTGGGCGGAATCGCATTCGAGGGCGTCGCCGCAAGGAAGGACAACTTTAGCGCCGCTTCCCTACCCTGATCCGCCGTGGGGAAACGCAAGAACAGGGACTGATAGTCGGCGGCAGCCTGCGCAAACTGTCCCGCCTGCTCGTAAGATTCACCGCGCAGCAGAAGCAGCGCGGGATAGGCGGCCGTTGCAGAAAACGCGTTCAGCGCCGCGATCACTTCCTGCGGCTGCTTGGCAGCGATTCCCGCTGCTCCCAGTGCTTGCAGGGCGTCGGTGGTAATTACGGAATCGGGAAAGTCGCTGCGAAATTCTCTAAGCTCGGCAAGCGCGTCGGCGTTCTGATTCAGGCCGAGATCGTTTTCAGCGGTCCAGTAGACGGCATATTGGCGAAGCAGTGTGGTTTTCAGCGCGCGCTCGAACCACGGCGCAGCCTTTTGATAATCACCCTTCGAATAATCGTAATAGCCCAGCGCCAATGCCGCTCGCGCTTCCAGTTCGCCCGCGGATTTCTGCATGGCCAGAGCACTCAGCTGCGCGTAAGCCCAGTTCGAATCCTTTTCCTTTAAGGTGCGGCAAAGGTGTTCAAGGTGGCGAACTTTCCACGAGGTGGCGGCCAAGCTGGAGTGTTTCGCATGGGTGGTGGACGCGGCGCGGGCGGATTTTACGGTCTTGGGCGACGAAGCCGCAGCGGAACTCGACTTATTGGGAGTTTGAAGCGTCTGCTTCGGCGTGATGTGCTTCGCTGCTGAAGGCTTTGCCGCTGCAGACTGATCGTGGTGGCGCCGCGCGGCACTTCCTGACGACGCCAATACGGCGCCCGGAACCGAAATCACAAATACCGCCAGACAAGTTGCTAGTTTCGCGGCACGAGTGCTGCCGCTGCGCAGGGCCTTACGCGGAGTGTCCCACAGGTGTGGGATATGGATATTCTCCCAGTGCTGACGGATCTCCCTCAGCGAGAATCTGCACCAGCCAGTGATGGAAGTAGTCCACGGGGTCGTCGAGAATTGTGCGGAACCGCCGGTCATATTCTTTGCGAGCCTTGTCGAGATCGTTGCGTAAGCGATGGCAAACATCCTTGTGTTCGCAGCCCAGGCGGACGTCCTTGGGCCGCAGAAGCTTTATGTCCTGCATGGCAACTTTCGCCACGCGGTTCGCCCGACGGTGTAAGTCTTGTACTTCTGGGGGCAAACTGGCAAGGTCAAAAACGTCGGCCCGCGCTCCCTCGGTTTCCTCTGCAGCAACGGCCTCTTCCTCGACGGGTTCCTGGACGGCTGCGTGGATCTGTTCGCAAACTGGATCGTGAACTTTTTCCTGAACTTTTTCGTGAACTTTTTCCTGAATTGGGGCGGCCTGAGGATGTGCTCCGTTGCCCGGTGTTGCGGCGGGCGGACGACCAGACCTACCCGTCAAGTCAGATTCGGGTTGAGAGCGCGTGGTTGCCGCTGACGGCTCAAGATCTTCTTCGGTGGCCGCAGTGGTATCGGCGTCGTATTCCTCGGCCTCAGCCGTTTCGGCAGCGGTCCTGTGGTGATCGCGAGGATTCAGCGCCAGCGTAACGAAATTCGAGAGTACCGACAGGCCGGCCGCGAGCGCGGAAGCGGACGTTTGCGCGCGAAGCATCGCAGGCAGAGCGTTTGCCGGACGAGTGGACGAGCAAGCCGCCACCAGGTCGGCGTAGGCCTGCTGAAGCTCCTCGGCGGTGCGCTGGAGCGGAGCGAGATTGTCCCGCAAGGCGCGCGAAACCGCGTCTTCCAAGGCGCGTTCGATCGACTTCTGGCGATCTTTGGCAGATTGAGCCATCACAAAATTATGGAAACGCCGTTCGGGAGTGTCAACTTACATTCGGTACAGGGGTTCCATGTTAGTGATCCGTGGTGTAACGAGGGACCAGTGCAAGCGGCTTGGGGCGGTCGTGGTAAAATATAGATATACCAACGGGGGCGACACGGTTTCGACGGAAGCTGTCGCGACTCGAAGGCATGCCGGGCCTCACCTGCCCGCAATCGGGTGAAAAAGTATAACTGCCAACCAAACATTGGCTCTCGCTGCCTAACATAAATTAGTCAGCGCGTCTCCCCGAACGTCGCCTGTGCGCTTGGGATGAGGCGTCATTTAGCAGGCTGGCTGTCGCGTTTCGGTCCGTAACACGGCGGCGAGATCATCGGACTAGCTGGAAGCGTTTCTTGCCCGCTCTGAGCGCAACCGGCGAAGCGTGGCCCGCCCGCAAGGGTTGGCCGCATCGGAACGGGCTAAGCATGTAGTCTTCGAGTAGCAAGGCTTCTCGGACGGGGGTTCAACTCCCCCCGCCTCCAAAATTTTGCGAAGCAAAATTTTGTCCTGAGCGCGCGCTCATTTGGCGCGAGCCGAAGGGCAAAGTCTCCATGATCCATTACTGCTATGTTCTTCGTTGTGCCGACGGATCCCTTTACGTCGGTGTCGCAGAAGACCCAAAACGGCGCTGTCGCGAGCACAATTCCGGCAAGGGCGCGAATTGGACAGCGAAGCGCCTTCCGGTAGAGATCGCCTGGACTGAGCCGCACGACTCGCTCGGTTCGGCGCGCTCGCGAGAAAATCAGTTGAAGCGCTGGAATCACGCGAAAAAGGCGTCCTTAATCGCGGGTTCCCCTCGACTGCGTTCCGGACACCTATAAGGCGCGTGTCCGCTCACTCCGCTCGGGACGCGCAGAAAACGCGCGCAACTCCCCCCTCCATTTATCTGGGCGTAACTGCAGCGCGTCGGCGAACCAGTTCATCGTAGGGACGCGCGGGAAATCCATCTTCAAG
>JBOGNK010000114.1:0-24698 GCA_050747085.1 Candidatus Acidiferrales bacterium | reverse complement strand
ACATCCTACTGCGCGAAACGGCGACTCGTCGGCTGCGGCGGTTGGAGCAGGCGCCGCACACTATTCGGCGGCGATCGATGGGGCGCGCGGCAGGACGATTTGCTCGATCCCGCCCGCGACGCTGCGAAGATCCGCGCCTTCTTCGTCCATCCGGACTGGGCCAGGCGCGGAATCGGCACAATGATTCTCGACGCGTGCGAAGCAGCCGCGAAAGCCGCAGGATTCAAGCGCCTCGAAATGGGAGCAACCCTCAGCGGCGTCCCGTTCTACCGGACCAAAGGCTACGCCGCCATCGAGAATGTCGACGTTCGCCTCGGAGACAATGAAGCCTTTCCCATCGTCCGCATGGGCAAAGAAATCTAGCTTTGGAGTGCGGTGCTTGCCACCGCTTTGTCGAAGCTGACGAGCAATACTCGGCGAAACGGCGTCCTTCGTGGCGTTGCGTCGCCTCGGGTCCCACGAGAATATCTGGCCACGAGTTGCCGCGCCTCCTATGAACCGCTACCAAGCACGCGAATCGTATGCAGCCACGTCTCCACCAGTTCCGGCCATCGCGTAACGGGAAACGCGGTTCGCCGCAATCCGTATCCGTGCCCACCCTTCGGATAAATGTGCAGTTCCGCCGGAACCTTCGCCTTTTTCAGCGCCTCGAAATATGCGATCGCGCTTTCCGCATGAAAAGGATCATCCTCGGTCTGCAGCAGAAATGTTGGCGGAGTGTCGCTCGTCACCGCGATGGCCGGCGCCAGATTTAACGTCCCATCCGGCTCGGTTAGGTAAGCGGGATAAATTGCCACGGCGAAATCGGGTCGGCAACTCTGCTGGTCGGCCGCATCAACGGTCGCGTACAGCCGTCGATCGTAATGTGTCGACAGCGCCGCCACCAGATATCCTCCGGCCGAAAATCCGAGCACGCCGACGCGATGAGGATCGACATGCCACTCTGCCGCGCGCGCCCGAACCATACCGACTACTCGCTGCGCGTCCTGCAGCGCTTGCGACGATTTCGGATACGGTCCTGAGTCGGGCACTCGATACTTCACCAGCACGCATGTCACGCCAATGGAATTCAGCCATTCGCAAACTTCCGTCCCTTCCAGATCGATCGCCAGCATCTGGTATCCGCCGCCGGGGAACACGACCACCGCAGCGCCCGTGCTCTTACCCTTCGGCTGATACAGCGTGATCGTCGGCGTCGCGACGTTTGTCAGCCGCACCACCGGCTTGCCGCCCGTCAGCGGATCCGTCGCCCTCGTCAAATTCGTCTCAGGACCCGCGGCGGGCGTAGCGTCCGGCGCGCCATTCGGCCACAATTTCAATGTGACGTACCCCGGCGGTGGCGTCCATGCCGCCCCCTGCGCACCGGCTTCGCCGTGGCCTTTCTTACCGGAACCACCGGACCCGCTCATCGCAATCGTCACCACCGCAACTAGCAACACAAGCAGTCCTCGCATCATTCCTCTCCGTACTCGCATTCCGATGACCCGCCCGCCGATAATCCCATTCGCAATCCCGTCGCGCAAGCAAACGTCAGCACGCAACGTGATCGAGACATTTGCGGAGAGTGTCGAACGCCGAGCAACAGAGTAGAATGACCTGCACGGTTCATCGTATGGACACGAGGTTCCCAGTGATCCTACCTTCGGACCCTGTCCATTCTTGGATGCCGTACGTGAAAAACCACTCACTCACCGACTAGTCACAACATCGCGAGAGTTCGTGTCTCCCGGCCACCAAACCGCAAGCCATAAGTTGAGCCGCCGAATTGCCCTCGCAGCGGTTGAGGGGCTGAAGATTCGAGAAGTTCAAAGGAGGAATCATGGCAACGACGAAAGTCGCAGTTACACCGATGAAAGTCGCGCAGGTTCCCAGGCCCGGAGGAGATTTCGAAATCGTCGAACGCGACATTCCAAAGCCTCAGGCCGGCGAGGTCCGGGTCAAGGTACAGGCGTGCGGCGTCTGCCACAGCGATCAGCTCACCAAAGATGGTCTGTGGCCCGGCATCCAATATCCCCGCGTTCCGGGACACGAAGTCGCTGGTTTTATCGACGAGCTCGGCGAAGGCGTCACGAAGTGGACGCTAGGGCAACGAGTCGGCGTCGGTTGGCATGGCGGCCACGACAACACATGTCCCCAGTGCCGGCGCGGCGATTTTCGCAATTGCCAGAACCTGAAAGTTCCGGGCATCAGTTACGACGGAGGCTATCAGCAGTACATGATTGCTCCGGTCGAGGCGCTAACTCCGATCCCGGAAGGCCTGACTGACGTCGAAGCGGCTCCGCTTCTCTGCGCCGGCATCACCACCTATAACGCGCTTCGTCATAGCGGAGCCATGCCCGGCGATCTCGTCGCAATTCTGGGCGTCGGCGGACTGGGTCACCTGGGAATTCAGTTCGCGAACAAGTTTGGGTACAAAGTCGCCGCGATCGCGCGCGGCCCGGAAGACGCAGCTCTTGCGAAGAAACTCGGCGCGCATATTTACATCGACAACAGAGCGACGAATCCAGCGCAGGAGTTGCAGAAACTTGGTGGCGCGCAAACGATTTTGGCAACGGCGCCCAGCTCAAAATCGATGTCCGACGTAATCGACGGCCTCGCACCGAACGGCAAGCTGATTGTTGTGGGTGTCTCGTCCGAGCCGATAAACGTTACGCCTTTACAGCTCATCCTCGGCAGTCGTTCGATTCAAGGCTGGGCTTCCGGCACGGCGGCCGACGAGGAAGACACGCTGCGGTTCGCGGAGCTCAGCGGCGTGCGTCCAATGATCGAAACGTATCCTTTGGAGAAGGCCGGCGAGGCTTACGCGCGCATGATGAGCGGCAAAGCCCAATTCCGCGTCGTCCTCACAATGTGACGATCCGACCAGGATCGTCATCCCGCGTGCCCTGAGCGCAGTCGAAGGGAGCGTAGCAGTCCGGCAGTGTTTCAGTAGCGCGGGCGTCTCGCCGGCGAATTTCGTTTTTCGCGAAGATTTGAATGTAGCGCCGGGGACTTTAGCCCGGCACGTATGCCGAAGAAACCGCTGACTCGCAACACACGCCGAACTCAAAATGACATCCGTCCGCAGTATCGGTTCGACTACACGAAGGCGAAGCCGAACCGTTTCGCGGTAAGCTTTACGAAAAGAACACCCCAAAACAAATGACTAAGCTGATGAGCCCCATCCCAATTCTCGCACTAGCGGTGATAGTCCTGGTTCATGGCTCGAATGCTCGCTCACATCATCGAGCAGAGGATCCGGTATTTAAGCTCGAAACTGCTCTTGAATTCAAAGGGCGCGTTGTATCGGGCACGATTCGTAAGTCCGAAATTCCGACGCTGCTCAACCTGCCTGTCCGCAACGGAGATACGGACCCAGAGCACAAGTACGGTGTCGAGATGACAACGTCCGACAATAAAAAAGTGACTGCCTTTACGTGCCGGGAGTGGCTCAGAGCTCGGAAACGAGGAGAATATTCGGCCACCACATATGACATGGCCATGGAGAGTTTCCTAATCCACACCTGTGGGCTCTTGTACGTCTTGCAAGGTGCACGTCCTCCGATGAGGAGCTATGTTACGCGGGCCACACTCGCTGACTTGAATTTGCTCCCTGCAGAAATGCTTGCATCAATTCCGTACAACGTTCCCGACCGCCTGCGTCGGATGACCGTCGCACAGGTAGTTCCGTCAAAGAACATCGAGAAGGTCACTGCCGGCGAGCTAAGGCTATCGTACGGCGGCTTCCAGCAATGGTTTTCGGAAGCCGGGCGGGCAGATTTCAATGGCGACGGAGTCGAGGATATTTTCGTTCTTACGGGCGCGCAAGCCGAGGGCGGCACGATGGGTGTCGCGGGTTATCTTGTGCTGACACGCACATCATCGTCTGAACCGCTGCAGCTGATCGAACCGAATACCGACCCGCTGAAAGGTGAGCGTGAAGCTATGCCGTGATTTCGGCGACTTAATCTAACGTTTCTCGGACGGAAAAACTCGGATTGACACGCTCGCACCCGCTGGCGATAATTCGATGTACGCAACCCACAGGGAGGAAGTCGAGCACTTGCAGACGCGCCCGAAGTATATTTTTGTGACGGGCGGCGTAGTTTCCTCTCTTGGTAAAGGCGTTGCAGCGGCTTCGATCGGTTGCCTCCTTGAAAGCCGCGGCCTGAAAGTTACCCTCCAGAAGTGCGATCCCTACCTGAACGTTGATCCTGGAACGATGTCTCCGTATCAGCACGGGGAAGTGTTCGTCACGGACGACGGCGCGGAAACCGATCTCGACCTCGGCCATTACGAGCGATTCACTTCCACTCGCCTGACGCGCGACCATAACTGGACCACGGGCCGCATCTACGAATCGATTATCGCGAAAGAGCGGCGCGGCGATTACCTGGGCAAAACGGTCCAGGTGATTCCGCACGTCACCGACGAAATTAAGGCCGCGTTCCGCAAAGTCGCCGACGACGTAGATATTGTCCTCGTCGAAATCGGTGGCACGGTAGGCGACATCGAGTCGCTCCCTTTCATGGAAGCTATTCGCCAGATGCGTCTCGAACTCGGCGCCGACAATGTTGTTTTCGCTCACTTGACGCTCGTCCCGTTCATTCCTACCGCTGGCGAACTGAAGACCAAACCGACGCAGCACAGCGTAAAGGAATTGCTCAGCATCGGAATTCAGCCGGATATTTTGATTTGCCGCAGCGACCGGCCGCTCGGCGGCGACCTGAAGGCAAAAATCGCCCTGTTTTGCAACGTCAACGAAGCGTGCGTGATTTCAGCGCCCGACGTCGGCAACATCTACGAAGTCCCGATGTCGCTCGCTGCGGAACGTCTCGACGAACAGATTCTTCGCCTGCTCCATCTGCAAGCGCCACCGCGCGACCTGAGCCGCTGGCTCGCCATGCTCGAAACGCTCGAACATCCGCAAGGCGAAGTTCGCATCGGTGTTGTAGGAAAGTACGTTCAGTTGGAAGACGCTTACAAGAGTCTGCGCGAAGCGCTCGTGCATGGCGGCCTCGCCAACAAACAACGCACTGTAATCGAATGGATCGAAGCCGAGGAAATCGACTCGTCCGAAGCCGCTGAACGCCGTCTGCGCCAGGTGGATGGCATTCTCGTTCCCGGAGGGTTCGGCAAGCGGGGAATTCAGGGTATGGTTCACGCGATCACGTACGCTCGCGCGCGAAAGATTCCATTTTTTGGCATCTGCCTCGGAATGCAGTGCGCCACCATCGAGTACGCCCGCCAAGTCGCGGGCATCGAGCGCGCCGACAGCACCGAATTCGACAGCACAACGCCGAATCGCGTGATTTACAAATTGCGAGAATTGCTCGGCGTCGATGAAATGGGCGGCACGATGCGACTCGGCGCGTGGCCTTGCAAGCTCGAACCCGGCTCCTTTGCCGCGAAGGCTTATGGCGCCCTGGAAATCTCCGAGCGGCATCGCCATCGTTATGAATTTAACTGCGAGTTCGACCAAACCCTTACGCGCGCTGGCTTTCGCATCACGGGACGTACACCCGATGGTGTTTACGTCGAAATCGTTGAAGTGCCGGATCACCCCTGGTTCGTGGGCTGCCAGTTCCATCCGGAATTCAAATCGAAGCCGCTCGCGCCGCATCCGCTGTTCGCCGCCTTTATTCGAGCCAGTCTGGCCCATCGTCGCGAGCACGGCGCAAGTGTTGGCGCAGAACGGCACAGCCGTGCGCCCGAACCCGCATCGGATTGAGTTCGTTTTAGCCATCGCGCAGACCTGAATCCCGCGCCTTCCTTGCCACGCCCGTTTTTCCGACCAGCAATCGCCTGTCATCCCGAACCCGGTCCCGCGATTCTTGCGGGAACGGGGGTGAGGGATCTGCTGTTGCTTTTCTGTTGTGGCACGACGTCCTCGACTGGCCGCCGCGGGAAGGGCACTCCGTAGCTGCGCCTAGTGGCGGGTTGCCACCACCGAGGCTCAGGGATTGGAATGGCCGTGCGTCAGAACGCTTGTCGCGTCCGCGTGCGGTGATAAAATTCTAAGATTCGCGAAGGAGGAAAGGAAACTCGTGAACCCGACAACTGCCCCAAAGAAAGAAATCCATCGCGCCTTCAATTTCAACGCCGGCCCGGCGGCGCTGCCGCTTTCCGTGCTCGAACGCGTAGGCGAAGAATTATTCGACTATCGCGGCTCTGGCATGTCCGTGATGGAAATGAGTCATCGTTCGAAGGAATTTGAAGAGATTATCGAGCGCGCGGAAAGCACGCTGCGTCACCTGATGGCCATTCCCGACGAATATGCCGTCATCTTCGTCCAGGGCGGCGGCACCATGCAATTCTCTATGGTCCCGGCGAATCTCTATGTTCACGGGAAGCCAGTCGACGTTCTGCATACCGGCTCGTGGACCGCAAAGGCCATCAGCGAGCTGAAAAAGGGAACGCCTTATCGCCTCGCTGCCTCGACGGAAGCGCAAAAATTCATGCGCATTCCACGCACCGACGAGATTCAGTTCGCGCCTGACGCCTCTTACGCCTACATGTGCACCAACAACACGATCGAGGGCACGCAGTGGCATGTGATGCCGCAAACGGGAGCTGTCCCGCTGGTTGCCGACATGTCGTCCGACATCGCTTCGCGCCCAGTCGACGTGAGCCGCTTCGGCCTGATCTTTGCCGGTGCGCAAAAGAACCTCGGCCCTTCGGGCGTAACCATTGTGATCATCCGCCGCGATCTGGCCGAACGCGCGGACAAGAATCTTCCGTCGCTGATGCAATACCGCACTCAAATCAAAGAAAAATCCCTTTATCACACGCCGCCGACCTTCGCCGTGTACATTTGCTGGCTTGTTCTCGAATGGATCGAAGCTGAAGGCGGGGTGGGCGCAATCGAGAAGCGCAACGAAGACAAAGCCAAGTTGCTGTACGAAACGATCGATGCTTCCTCCCTCTATTCCTGTCCCGTGGAGAAGGATTCGCGCTCGCGCATGAACGTCGTGTTCCGTGTCGCGGGCGGCGATGAGCAGACCGAGAAGCGCTTCGTCGCCGAGGCGACCAAAGCGGGAATGATCGGCGTAGCAGGGCATCGTTCGGTCGGCGGCATGCGCGTCTCTCTCTACAACGCCGTCCCGCCTGCGGCAGTCGAGGCCCTCGTTAGCTTCATGCGCGAATTCGAACGGACAAAAAGCTAGGAGTCCGTCCCACAGCCCTTGGTCTGTAGACGCCGCCCTGTTTTTCAGTCGAGCGTAGTTGCGTTTGTGTCGTTGCCAGCAGGCCGCAGCTCTGCTCGACCCTTCGTCCGGTCGCCCATCCGATCTCGACGGTAAGCATGGACAACTGCGCTGAGGATATTCTGCGTTAGTCCGGATCTTATCCTCAATAGTCCCAATCGCGCCCAAACTCGTTCCGTTTCGCGTCACTTCCGCGTGTCTCATCCCGGATGATCTTCGACGCACCATTCTGATTTTCGTTCGCCCCCCGTCCACGAGGCGGATCGGCGCGCGTAGTCGGAAGCATTGACGAAGCGGTGAGCTAAGCAGCCGGGCCGGTCATACGTCCTGGCTGTTGCTTTTCTTGAGAAATTTCGGAACTTGCGTCGCTCAAGCCTGGAATATGTAACGTGAAGCGGGGCGGGCCGTCCTAAGTAACTAAGATGATCCGGGCTATCCGCCGCATGTGCGGCAAGGAATTTGAGCTAACCGACGACGGTCTGCTGCAGCGGATGACCGGCGGCGACGAGGATGCGTTTACGCTCCTTTATCGGCGTAAGCACCCTGTTATCTATCGATTTGCCTTGCATATGAGCGGGAACTCAGAGGTGGCCAAGGACGTGACTCAAGACGTTTTCATGACCCTGATTCGCGATCCTGGGCGGTTCGATCCGGCACGAGGCAACCTGACCGGTTTCCTTTTCGGAGTCGCTCGCAACCATTTGCGAAAGCGGTGGGAGCGCGATCGCAGGTTCGTCGGGTTTCCGGAGGGAGAAGATCTGGGCCAATTGGAATCGCGGTCTCACGAAGGCAACGGCAGCGGTTTCGGACACGGTCCCCATGCCGGGGGCCAATCAGCGGAGTTGCCAGACGGCTTGGTTTCATCGCAGCTCGCGGCGCGTGTTCGGCAGGCCATCGGGACTCTTCCGGACAACTACCGCGAAGTTGTAGTCCTCTGCGAGCTGGAGGAGATGAGCTACGAAGAGGCCTCCGCCGCGCTCGATTGCCCCGTGGGCACTGTCAGATCGAGGTTACATCGAGCCAGGGCGTTGCTCGTTGAGAAGTTGCGCGATGTCCGGCCCGCCCGCACCACCGTCGTGCAGCGCCGGGAGACTCTGAGTAGGTCAGCCGGTAGAGGCGGGTCAATCGATTCATAGCGGCTTAGTGAGCAAAGGCGGGTCGATAGATTCATAACGGGTTAGCGAGCAGAGGCGAGCAACGATGAATTGCGCTGAATTCGACGAAAGTGTTCACGATTTGGACCGGCGGGCGACCGCTGCAGGACCGCCGGGCGTGGGCGTCGTTTCAAACGTGGCGGATGGGCCAAGCGGCACAAGCGCTATCTCGGACGCGGCGCTGGCGCATGCGGAATCGTGCAGTCGCTGTGCCCGTGTCCTGACCGAAATTGAAGGCCTGAACTTCGCTCTGCGCGCGATCGCGACGCGCGATGCACAGGAACACGCGCCTGCTGAGGTTGAGACAGCCTTGCTCCGGGCGTTTCGCAAACAGGCCGTCACTTTCGACCCGCAGCGGGAGAGCAACCCGCAAATCGCCGGAAGGCTGCGGTCCTGGGGGTGGTATGCAGCGATAGCTGCAGCAGCCATCGTGCTTCTAGCCGTTGGCCTGATGCGTGGTTGGGTCGGCACACCGCCGCCGCTCCAGCCTGTCGCGAATCCAACCGGCACGATTGCTGGAACGGCAACGGGATCAAAGGCGCCCCTCGCGAGTGAAGAGCCCGCCGTGTCGCCCGAATCGCGTGCGACGGCGAACGCATCGGGCCGCGCTCCGCAAGCGGCGCAGGCGACAGACGATGCAACCGCTTTCTACGCGTTGCCTTACGCGGACGACGTTGCATCAATCGAAGGCGGCGCCGTGATTCGCGTTTCGCTGCCCCGGTCCACATTGGCCGCTTGGGGTCTACCGATACAAGGATTGGAACAAGCAGGGGCAATTCCCGCTGATCTGCTGGTCAGCGCGGACGGAACGCCCCAGGCGATTCGGCTGGTATCGTCGGCAAACGAATAGCAGAACGCCGCATTCGGACCGACGTTTTGGAGGAAGGCAAATGAACACTCGCAAGCGAAGTTATCTCTGGCTCGCAGTTGCGGCCCTGGTTCTCGCCGTGGGCGGCGGAACAGCGCGTGCGCAGGATGTCGCTCCTCCTCCCCCCGGCGGACCAGGAGGACGGCCTATGGTTCGCACGTTCGGTCCCCGTGGTGGCGGGGCCGGCTTCATGGAGCTCGAAGCGGGCATCGAGTCCGGTATTGCGGGCAAAACGGTTGCGAACGCGCCATTTACGGCCACGGTGTCAACGGAAACCACGCGCACGCTGGCCGATGGTAACAAGATCGACGAAAAGATTAGCGGCACGATTGCACGCGACAGCCAGGGGCGCACGCGGCGCGAGATGACGTTGCCGGGCGCCGTGCTGGCAGCAACAACCGGCGGCAGCTCTCCGCATGCCATTTTCATCAACGATCCGGTCGCCGGAACAAGCTACATCCTCCGGCCCGACAGCAAGATTGCCGATCAGGTTCCGTTTCGAGCTTTCGGCAAAATCCGGCGAGCGGTGCGGGGCGAATTCGGCGAGGCCAAGCGAGCCAACAATGAAACGACCACGACGGATCTGGGAACCCAGACGATCAATGGCGTGCCAGCCCAGGGAACGCGCATCACGCGCACCATCCCCGCCGGGCAGATCGGGAACGAGAAGCCGATCGTTATCGTCAGAGAGCGATGGTATTCACCAGACCTGCAGACATACGTCCTGACGAAGGCGACGAACCCGCTAATGGGCAACACAACATTTCAGCTAACGGACATTCAGCGCGCGGAGCCGGACGCCGCTCTGTTCCAAGTGCCGTCGGACTATACAGTGCGGCAACGCCGCGGCGCGGCGGTCCGGCGCTGGAAGCACTCCGGAACCCAGCCGTCCTCTTCGCAGAATTAGGTAGGTAAGACTTTCCCCGCTGTGCTCCGACTTGCGGGCGGGATCTCCCCGACCAGGCCCCGCCCGCAAGCCTTCCCGTCGAGACTAGAGGATGCTGGAAAATAGTACTTTCACCGGTGATTAGAGTGGCCTCCGATTCTTTGTTTTGAGCGACTTACGGCGCTTTCTAATCCCTGTTCGGTAGATTAGAACGCGTTCTGGTAGTACTCGGTGTGTGTCTTTGAACGCGACGCTGGCGCCGGCGTTTTCCCATTTTGGAACTGGCGAGTATGCGTCGTCCGCAGCGTCCATTTACTCGCACGTTCGAAACGTGATCGACATGCTTCCGAGCGGAGGCTACCACAGAGTAATCATATTGTCAATAAGAATCTCAGGAAATCAGGACGGCGCGTTTTGGGAAAAGCAGGGCAGATTCGTATAGAAAAAAAATCCCACGCTCAAAAACCGAGCGATGGGGCACCCTCAAAACCAACAGATCTAATGCCGATTGAGGTGCGAGAGAGTGGGCCACCCGTCCAGGCGGAAATGTAGGATGAGGTTGGGGCCTGCGCTACGCGCCTGGCGGCCAATGCCTCGACTGGCCGTTCTCGTCGATGACAAGAGATTTGGCCCCGGCGGGCAATACCTGAAAACTCTTGAGGAATTCGATCAAATCGTCCTGGGCGGAGGAGTCGAGCGCGTCGAAAGCGCGATGTGAGGCCAGGGCCTCGCCATTATGATGCTCGATGGCGTCGCGCATGGTGGAGAAGAGGCCGTTGTGCATGAACGGACCTGAGTTGTAGAGACCCCAGAGGTGGCGCGTCAAGAAATAGCAATTGCCTCCAAAGAAGGCGGGCGAGCCGGGCGGCTGGTTCTGGTCGATGGGTTCGCGGTCGGGATCGTCCGGGGCGGCGCAAAGATCGTGCAGCTTCATATCGGTGTAGGCGGGCACCCAAACGACTTCGCCGATCGGACTGTGTACCGGCTTCAGGCGTGGACCTGGCAGAGCGTCGCTCGTCAAGTCGACCAGGATGGGCGAGGCGGTGTTTGGATAATCGACTGGACCGGGCCGGAGATTGCCCGAGGGGTTATAAGGGCTCGGCTCGGAGTAAATCCATCCGGGCTTGCCCTGCAGCTCCGGACTGTTAGTCGCGCTTTGGGCGCGCCCAGCAGTTGAAGTGAGCGGCAGGGCCGGGATGTGACACGAGGCGCAGCCGATTGCGCTGAAGATTTGTTGTCCCTTCGATACGGCGTGCTCGAAGGCCGGATCATTCGAAATGATCTGGCCGGGCGGCGGAAGCGTGGCCTGGAAAAGCGTGAGGGCCGTCACGTCGGCGGCTGTCATTTCGTTTGTCATGCCGTCGCCGTCAGCGTCCACGTCGAGGCCAAAGCGTTCTTCAGACTGCATGCCGTGGTGCTGGTTGAGGGCATTATTGGTGAATTGACGCAGCGAGATGACATTGCTGGCCTGAGCGAACGGGCGAATCACCATGCTGGGCGGATCGTTCGGGCCGGTGGTCGCAAGGCTCAGAGCGGAGATTCCGTGGACGCGGGACGTGTCCCAGGTTCCGTCTGGTCTGCGAGTAACTACGCCGAAGGGGACGCCTTTCGAGACCAGCGATGCCGAGGTTCCCGCCGGCATGCGGTCGCAAGTGGCCTCCAAGTCGGCAGTCATCTGGCGGGCGAGCATTTCGATGTAGCCGGAGCCAAACATGCCGACCGTTTTGCGTTCGTCGGCAATGTTCTGGAGCGTGGCGAAAGTGCCGGCTTCGTCCATCGTGCCGCGCGTCGGAATTGAGTCGGCGCGATCGAACGTGGCGAAGTCGAAGCGCTGGGCCATCACGAAAACGTCGCCGACGCGGTCGCCGCCCCCGCCCGCGCGAGGCAGGTTATGGCACGCGGCGCAGCTTTGCGACTCAGGACCCGAAATGCGATTTGAATTTCGTGGAAACACCAGCGGGCTGGATGGATCGGACAGCGGCGATCCGGTGCCTTTTGTCTGCGGACGGCCCAGGCCATCTTCGCTCGTGAATCGCGCGACGAACAGCGATTCGCCAAAGGCGATCAATTGCCGTAGCGGTATTTGCTGCTCTTCGCCATCCTTTAGATGAACAGATACGCCCTTCTCCGACCCAATTTGCCCGCCAAAACCGTGCGCCATCGCGGTGACAACGATAGTCAGTACGGCGACGCATGAAAGCGTGAGGATTTTTGGGGACATCGTGCCGCTGCCTCTGAGCACTTGAATTTGTTTCCTTCTGTTTTCCGGGCTGGACTCAACGGGCGGCCAGACTGACAGTGCGTGCTGCTGGCCACCGGGGCGCCATGCGTGTGACCGGTCTACTTGCGGAAGACAAGCAGGTAGACGGGAGCCAGCGTGCCGTTGCCGTACTTGTGCAGATGGACGCTCATGGTGACCAAGCTCCATCCGTGCTTGGCTCTGTCCTGCAGTGTAGCCTCCACTTTTGCATCGGCGTCGTATGCTGGGCCGACAACATTCGTCGAGTATGCAGGCGTCGACTTAGCCTGCGCCACTCGGGCTGGCCAGAACTGCCGGAGCGTGAGCAGGGTCAATAGGACCAGCATCACGGCAATCGAAGCGCGAACGAAGCTCTCGTGTTTGCTATTCATCTGTCCTCCGGTCAAACCGTCGGGGAGGCGAAGAACCTCCCCGCTCGGGCGAACACATCATGACTCAGGTGAGGCTATTGAAACGTCGCTGTGACGGTCATGGGACTGGGATCGCTACTGATGGCTACGTTCTGATCGTTAGTCGACGCGAAAACCGAATATGTCAGAGTCCCGGCGTTAGGATTGTTGCCAGTCGTTTGAACCACGAAGGGATGGCCGCTGTTCGGTGGATACGCCGGCGAGCACGTCCCGAGGCCCGAGGCCGTACACGTGCTACTCGCGCCGCTCCCACCGGATGCCAACTGTACTCCTCCTGGGTTGCTGGGGCTTAAAAAGAAAACGGTGAACGTAATAGATTGGTAATCTTGCGGCGTGGGTCCAACCTGGATCGACGGTTGGAAGTTACACGTGCCTCCAGTTTTCGAAGCCGAACAAGTCCTGCTGGACGGATTCATTACAAGCGTGGCGGGAATCTTGGCTGGCGCTGGCCCCTGGGTTCCAACCTCGCAGTAAGCGTCCGTAACCTCCGAATACGCCGTTCCCGATCCAACGGTTGTAGCCTCCAGCCACACAGTCTGGTTTGCGTTCGAACCGTAGATTTGCGGCGCGCCGGATACTGACCAGGAGTACGCCAGACCCGAGCCGCCCTGTCCGAGCACTGTGCCGTTGCATTGGTTCATGCAGACCGAGGTGTAAACCTGTGCGTACTGGATCGGTTTGTCGTCGTCGCCGACGTACGAATACAGCTGGCCGAATGTCGCGCTACAGATCATGATCTGTCCGCCGCAGCTAAAGTTGCGGGCCATGAGCGCTGCTTTATTCGTTTCGAGGATGCGTCCACGGCCGGCGTTCCTGGCAGGGACGTACCAATCGACCTGGCCTTCCTGGGCATTCACTGGCAGCGTGTTGCCCTTGTCATCCTTCACTCGGTTTTGAATCAACTCCCGGATACCGATGGACTCTGTTTGCATCGGTTGTAGGTGGTAAGCCTTATACCAGGTGATGCCGCCGCCCGAAAGGATGACGTTGAAGTACTGGGCGGAGTTCGTCGGATTGAACAGCAGAAGCGTGGCATCTGCCCCGTCCTTAATTGACCACGGGTGATTGCCGCCGTTATCGGTATCCATCTCGTCTTTTCCCATGAGTTCAAGTTCTCGGATACCATCGTCGCTTTTGGACACCAATTTTGCGAGAACGTCGCCCGGTGTGCCGTCGGATGAGACGACGAACGAGTTCTGAATCGTTGGATCGCCCCGTAACTTCCCAAAGGAGACGTTCTTACTTGTTCCGGCCGGAAGTACAACGGTTCGGAGCTTTTGCGAGGAAGGAGCGTTGGCCGATGTCGTGGCGTACGTGACCGTGATACGGCGGGTTTTCGACGAGAAGTTCGCGAGCGAAATCTCCGGCGTGTAACCCGTTCCGGGCAGCTGGGCCATTACGAAAACGTCGCCGACACGGTCGCCGCCTCCGCCCGCGCGAGGCAAGTTATGGCACGCGGCGCAGCTTTGCGACTCAGGACCCGAAATGCGATTTGAATTTCGCGGAAACACCAGCGGGCTGGATGGATCGGACAGGGGCTCGCCAGTGCCTTTTGTCTGCGGACGGCCCAGGCCATCTTCGCTCGTGAATCGCGCGACGAACAGCGATTCGCCAAACGCGATCAATTTGCGGAGCGGCATCTGCTGCTCTTCGCCATCCCGCAAGTGAACCGGAACACCTTTCTCATGTCCGATCTGGGGGCCCACGGCCTGCGCAACCTCGCTACCAATGCATCCAACGGCGAGGACAACAAGGCAGGCTACCACCAGCTGTTCTCGCTCTCGTGTAGGCACTTTGCAATCCATAAGAGATGGCCGATGAAGGGACTTTATTTCACGCCGGGACCGACCATCGCGGCATGCCGACAAGCGTCTTGTTCGGAGTCAGCGCAATACCTTACGGCTCTGCCAAGCGCCCAGGCGAGATTCTGCCTCTGGTTTTTATTTGTGGCCGCCACTTCGTCCGCCCGCAGACGTGCTATAGCGGTCGGCCGATCAGACATGTTAATGACCATGTAAACGAACAAGCCGTTTTGTCGTGCACTTGGCGTTGTGGAATCAGCCCTGATCGCCGATAACACCTGGGGCAGCGCCTCTCTCCCGATTCGCTCCAATGCCTCGGTCGCTGGGAAGGAGTTGATCGTGGACATATCCGAGAATCCCATCTTCTCTGCCCGCATCTTTGGACGCCGGAAATCGAGAAGCTTCACTAAGACGGGAATCGCGGGCTTGTAACGCTCCTCTCCTAGTCTGTGAATTGTCCAGGTTATACAGCGAGCGTTTTGTTCGCGGGGAGGCGTCGTCTCTATAAAACGCACCAAGCCAGGTAGCGGTGCGGATTCCAACGAATCGCACCACCCCGCAAACTTATTGCCCGCTTGTGCACTAAACCGGACAGCGAACACAGCAGAGTACATAACTAGGCAAATCGCTAGAATCATTGTCGTTCTCAAACCGCACCTCTCACTGTAGGTTCCAACTTGTCAGAGTCGACCCAGTACCCCAGATATTGTCTCCGGCCACATCCGTGGCGAATTGATATCCGCCGTTCGACGTACCTTCGCATGACATCCGAACATAGAAAGAACTCTGCGTAGACACTATCGTCCCATCTGACGTTGCCGCGTATACGGTATAGTTGAACCGGAGCCGATACGGTGTTCCGGTGCCAGTGGGGTCGATACCGGCGTCATCATAGTCGTAAATCTTCCCGCTCGAGCCCCCCGATTGCGGATCCTGATCCTGGTACTCGGCAAAAGACGTGTCGTCCTCCCCCGGAGTTTTAGGCTCTCCGGTGTAGGTCGAGTTCGTGTATGTGCCATCACTTACGACGGTCCGACGAATCACGATGCTGCCGGTGTAAGTGCTGGGTGAGACCGTACCAACGGTTTCCACTGCGACACCGCAACCAACGAGCATGCCGGTGCGGATGATCGGACCAAGGCTGATTGTGCCAGATGCTCCCAAGTCGTTTGGCTTTGCCCCATTGTCTGAGGAGATGCTCTCACCTGATACGGCCCTTTGCGAAATCGTGATGCCGAGGACCGTGTTCGAATTCTGAGCCGATGCGCGACAGCCGGTGCTCTCATCTGTTATTTCGCCCGTTATAGTAACGTTGCCGGTGGAGACGCCGTCGACCTCCGGAACCTCGGAAGTAGGCGTGACTACGTACTCGTTCCCTTGGGCTCCTGCTACGCTTGCTTGCAGCGAAGTCGGCGTATAGCTGACGCTATTATCGCCAGGAGTGGCACTGTACGTTCCGATTTGGAGCGATGCCGAGGTGCCCGCAGGCATGTGGTCGCAGACGGCCTCCAAGTCGGCGGTCATCTGGCGAGCGAGCATTTCGATGTAACCCGAACCGAACATGCCGATCGTTTTGCGTTCGTCGGCAATGTTCTGGAGCGTGGCGAAATTGCCGGCTTCGTCCATCGCGCCGCGCGTCGGAATTAAGTCGGCGCGATCGAACGTGGCGAAGTCGAAACGCTGGGCCATCACGAAAACGTCGCCGACACGGTCGCCGCCACCGCCCGCGCGAGGCAGGTTATGACACGCAGCGCAGTTTTGCGATTCGGGACCCGAAATGCGATTCGAGTTTCGCGGGAAAACCAGCGGGCTGGATGGGTCGGAAAGCGGCGCTCCGGTGCCTTTCGTCAGCGGACGGCCTAGCCCGTCTTCGGTCGTAAATCGCGCGACGAACAGCGATTCGCCGAAGGCGATCAGCTTCGCGAGCGGCATCTGTTGTTCTTGGCCGTCTTGCAAGTGGACAGGAACGGCTTTCTCGCGGCCAACTTGCGACGCTGAGATTTGCGCCACTGCAGCGCGAATAACGGGAGTGATCACCGCAGTGGCCGTCGCGATGAAAACAAAGACGCAACGGTTTTTGTGCATTAGTTCGCTCGCCTGTGAATTTCGTGATGGCGGCGGTGGCGCGCGACCTGCGCCCAGGTTCAGTGAGGGGCTGGCGCTTCTCGCGTCTGTTTACGTGTAGCATTCTTCACGAAGTTTGTCTCCGCGTCGATCTGCGCATCCAAATCTGGGGACTTGGCGACAAGCCGGAGGTACTGCAACAAAAACAGGGTTGCCTGCGGTGTTCGATCAGCGGGAACGGCAATCGACTTCGGCGCTGAAAATGCGAGGCGGACAACTGTCAGGGTTCCGGCAATCGTGTTCTTGTTTGGTTGTTCTCCCCCGATGATCTTAATGACGTCAACCGCTGCGCTATCCCCCTCAGTGCTCAGTTGCTTTTCGTCCCATCCGTCGTAAGCACCACGTCGCATTATCCTCTCGATCTTTTCGTTGCTAGAAACCACGCTCTGGCTGTTCGCGGTTCCGTAGAAAATCAGAATAGAGAGACATCCAATAAGTATCTTCACAGGGTCACCTCGATGCGTTCACATCCATTCCCGAGCCGCCGCTGGTAATTGTGTTGTGAATGGAGCCGTGGTCAAGGCCATACGAACCAATGGCGTCCGTCATCGTCCAATTCTGGCTGCGCACGGGATAATACGTTCCGCCAACAATGATGCTTAGGTTTTGCTGAGCGCTGAACGGAATCTCGCCCGTCGTATATGGAGCGGTTTGACACACGCCGAATGGAGCGTCGTGAAATATTCCGGTTGAAGATGTATTCTTGGAGGTGTCGCTAATCCGGCTTGGACCTACGTCGTTAGCGAAGCTATCTCCGAAGAAACTCTCTCCTGTCTCGTAAGGCGTCATGCTTGGGGACTGAATCGGATTTAAGCTCGAGTCCTCGACCTGATATTCGATGTCGATCTGAATGCCATAGTCTGAGGTTGGAGTGCAACCGTAATTGCCCGAAGATCCGGTCGGGAGCACGTTTACCTGCACGACCTTCAAATATGTAGGCACTTGGCCTGTGACGGCGCCCGATGCGCCTCCCGAGCAGCCGTACTGATCCTGAATGGTGCCCGAGATCTGCACTTGCCCACCTGCCATTCCCTTCACGTAGGCACTGGGTCCGTCCGGGGTCGTCACAGCCACGTCGGAGGGATTGCTTGAGGAGTAGGAATATGTCCAACCGCTCCCCTGCCCCCAGTCCTCGAAAGTTCCGGAGCAGCCGTATCCTTGTACTAGCTCAATCTCTCCCAGGACTGATCCTGCGTTGACAGTATCACCCACCAGGACGCCCGACGCGGCGGACGACCATTCGGCACCAGCAATGGCACCGTAGTAGTTGCAACTGAAACTGCGAGCCATACCGGTTGTTGCATTCGATTGCAGGACTCGACCCTTCCCTACTCCGTGCTGGGCTACTATCCAGGTCGCAACGCCCGACATCGAGTGTGCCGGAAGGACGTTGCCTGTGTCGTCTTTAGCGCGTTTTGCAATTACCTCGCTGATGTCGATGTTAGTGGTTTGCATTGGTTTAAGGGTATAAGCCTTGCGCCACGAAAGGCCATTAGCTGTAAGATTCACGTGAAACGTCTGCTGGGCCTGACTGTTATTCAGGAGCAGAAGCGTAGAGTCCGTACCGTTCTCCAGCGACCAGGGGTGGACGCCAACATTATCCGGGTCGGACTCATCTTTGGCGAGCATCTCAGCCTGCTGGAACCCGCCGTCGGTCACCGAAGACAGTTTGGCTACAATGTCTCCCGGTGAAGCGTTGGAACTAACGACCAACGAATCGCACAGGTTCGGATCGCCTTGCAACTGGTCGAATGAAATCCGCGTTGTCGCCTGCGCTGCCACCGAGCCTGACCAAACTTGTTGCACAGTGTTCGTCGTATCCCCGGAAGCGGACGGGGAAGAGGAAGCGTATTGAATCCTCACTCGCGCGGGCTTGGCAGAGAAGTTTGCAACGGAAATTTCGGGGACGTAGGTTCTACCCGGAAGGATCGAAGGCTCCCCGACAGGCACGCCCGTGAACACCAAACTGGGAGAAGCAGCCATTTTCGGATCGGAGAACGCCATGGAACTGAAATGGCGGTCATTCGCAGTCTGATGCGGTGAGAGGCCAAACGCGGCGAAGGATCCGGGCATCCCGTCGCTGGTAAGAGAGATCGCCTGCACGATTCGACGATGTCGAGGGTCGTTGTTCCATATTTCGTTGAGATCGGGGGCGGTAGCTGGCCGATTAGAGCACGCGTCCGTCAGCACGGTCTGGCCTGCACCTAGGCCGATGGTCTTCAAGAAACCGGCGCTGTTTGCGCCGAAGCACTGGATTGTGACACGCTGGGGTGTATCGGCGAGGCTCGAAACTGCGATCATGGGGGGGCCGGTGCTGGAGTCGGTGACGCCGCGCAGAACTTGGGAATCGCTTGGCATCGGCATCGCGAGTTCCTCGTCAATGAAATTGCCTTCGCGGGACCCAAGATACGTCATCGACAAGGCCGCAAGAATTGAAGGTCCTTTCAGTTTGGCGTCGGGCGTGACCACAAGGCTACCAATGGCGGAGCCGATGCCTTTGTCGGCAAGCAATGTATCCAAGTCTACCTTCTGCTGGCTGTACGCAAAGAGGGTCACGTGCCGCGTTGCGAGTTGCACTCCGTCTGAGGCACGAATCGCCACGTCCGCGGACGCAGGTGCCCCAGAGCCATTGACGAGGACAAGCGTACTCCTGAAATCGGAGTTTGCGACGAACAACGGGGCTATCAACGGCATAGGCATCATCGTTTCGTTGGATGCGGTCGACCTGCTCTTCTGGTTCGAATCTGTGTGCGCGCGAAGCGACCGAACCGCCATTCCAAATGTGACGGCGAGTACGAGGACCACCGCAAATACACCACTACCACTGCTGCGACGGAACATGATCGCGCTCCTCGACCGCGGTGAGGCGGTCAACATGGCTAATGCTGGTTGTGGACGATGTTGCGCGTTGCTGCTGGCGCCGCACCGCTCGGTCGATAACGAGCGGTAGCGCTGGCCGGTTTCAGTATTATTACTTGTATGCTACGGGAGCCGTGAAGTACTATACTTCTTGTACACTAAACGGGGGGGGCAAAAGGGAATACAGGGTTTGGCTTATTTTTCGATAGAACAACTGCTTAGTACGTTAGTTCCACGAAGAATTATAACAAACGCGTTTGCCACGCGCGGCTCTGAGGCTGCTGCGCTGAAGGCCGCAGCGATCACGTACACGAAGAGCTAGAACTGTTGACGACATCCGTGCGAGGCGGCTCCGGCGTGCCTACGCCCGAATGCGAGTCCTGAAGCGTGAAGACGAAGAGAGATTCTTCGTCCAAAATACGGACTCAGAATGACAACCGCTCGGGAACCGCTATGTTCTGTGAGTTGCTAAGGCGAATTTGCGCTGAGGGCGCGCAAATTGTTGCCATGCCGGGTAATCTTATGTTACTCTCGTCTCCGGATTTGTTAACCTATTGGTGCGTAAAGGCTTAGCGTTGGAGTCGCGGTCGATTGACCGTTAAGCGACAGCTACTTAAGTCCGCTTCGATTATAGCCTTCGCAACCGCTATCAGCCGGATTTGCGGATACTTACGCGATCAACGTATTACCCTGCTTCTCGGGACGTCGCCCGCTGCCGATGCCTTCATCTTAGCCTTCCGCATACCGAATTTGATTCGCCGTATGACGGGGGGCGGGGCACTCTCGGCGTCGTTTATCCCTGTGTTTACAAGGCGTTTACGGGAGGGTTCGCGCGAGGAAGCGCTCACGTTCGCGCGGCGAATGCTGTGGACCATTGCCGGCGTGATGGCGGTGGTAGCCGTACTAGGAGCAGTATTCTCCCGGCAAGTCATTTACGTCTTCACCCTGTTCGGCGCCACCCACATGCGCTGGGACATGGCCGTGTACCTGAACCGGATCATTTTCCCGTGCGTGTTCTTTATCGGGATTGCGGCGCTGATGGGCGCGGTACTGAACAGCTTCCATGTCTTCGGGATACCGGCATCCACGGCGGCGGTTTTCAACGTAACGATCATTCTGTTTTCGTGCGCGTTCGTGTATCGGCCGGTGATGCAGTGGGCGCCCGCGGAGTTTCGGTCGCCCGCGATCGCGCTGGCTATCGGCGTGTTAGTCGGGACGGTGTTGCAGTTCGTGATGCAGATTCCGGCAGCGGCAAAGCGTGGGATGAAGTTCGCGCCGTCCGTTTCGCTGAGCGATCCGGCGGTGCGCAAAGTCGGGAAGCTCATGGCGCCCGCGTTCTTCGGAATGGGCGTCTATCAGATCAATTTTTTTGTGGACACGGTGTTCGCCACGGCGTCGCGAATGCCGGCCGGGAGCGTGACGTCGCTTTATATCGCGGATCGCGTGATGGAGCTGGTGCTCGGCAGCTACGCGATTGCGATGTCGACCGCGCTGCTGCCTACGATGTCGCGGCAAGCGGCGGAAGGCCAAGTCGGCGAAATGAAGCACACCTTTGCCTTCTCGTTGCGCATCGTATCGTTCATCACGATCCCGGCCTCCGTTGGATTGATTCTTCTGCGGCGACCCATCGTGCAAGTGCTGTTCCAACACGGCAATTTCGTGGCGGAATCGACGGCCTTGACCGCGCACGCGCTGCTGTTCTACTCGGTGGGGCTGCCGGCATACGCGGCGATCAAACTGATCACGCCGATGTATTACTCGACGCAAGATACGGCGACGCCGGCGCGCGTGGGCGCATACGCGCTGGGAATCAACATCGCGCTGAACACGTGCTTTCTGTTTCTGCTATTCCGGTATCTGTCGAACGCGACGCCCGCGCTGGCGAGTTCGCTGACCGCGTACTTCAACTTCGCTTTGTTGTTTCTGATTTTCCGCAAACGCTACGGACGGCTGGGCGGACGGGCGATTTCGCTGTCGATGGTGAAAATGGCGGCATGTGCGGTCGCGATGGCGGCGGTGTGTCTGGCGGCGCTGCGCTTCACGAATTTCGGAGTGATGCAAAGCTTTCTGCCGCAGGCGGGGATGCTGTTGGGCACGATCGCGGCGGCGACGGCCGTGTACTTCGGGCTCGCGTGGGCGCTGCGCTGCGAGGAGTTGCCGGAGTTTCTGCTCCTGTTGCGGCGTGGAGGGACGGCGGAAGGCGAAACGGCCTCCGCGGCTCTGGAATCGTGATCGAGAAGGCGGCGTGATGAAAGACCCGGCGATCGAAAAGATCAAACAGCCAACGCGGGCGCGGCACGAATTGCCCGGAGCGACGGATCCGCACATCGCCGCGTTCCTGCATTACGCGCGCGCGGAAAAGGGGCTTTCGACGAACACGATGCTGGCTTATCGCCGTGACATGGCAAAATTCGCGGAGTTTCTGGAGCAGCGCGGCGTCCCGTTGCTCGAAGCGATGCGTAGCGATGTTGTAGATTTTCTCGGCAGCTTGTACACACGAGGGCTCGACAGCCGGTCCGTCGCCCGGCAACTCGTTACGTTGCGGAATTTTTACCGTTTTTGCCTGGGCGACGACCTGATTACCAACGATCCAGCGGCGAATATCGAGTCTCCCAAAATTTACCGCACGCTGCCGCATTTCCTGAGCGTCGCCGAAGTGGACAAATTGCTCGCGCAACCGGACGTGACCACTTCCATCGGGCAACGCGATAAAGCGATGATTGAGCTGATGTACTCGACGGGATTGCGCGTGTCGGAGCTATGCGGACTGCGAGTTTCGGACATCCACCACGAAGCGGGCACGCTGCGCTGCATTGGAAAAGGAAACAAAGAACGGATCGTGCCGGTGGGACGGCGCGCGCTGGAAGGGATCGCCATTTATATGCGCGAATCACGGCCAAAACTGCTGCGCGACCGGGTTTCACCATACTTGTTCCTGGGTAAGACGGGGCGGAAGATCAATCGGATCCAGTTTTGGATGTTGCTGAAGGAGTATGGAAGCAAGGCCCAGCTGCGCGAGTCGCTGAACCCGCACATGTTGCGGCACAGCTTTGCGACGCACCTGCTGGACCGCGGCGCCGACCTTCGCTCCGTGCAGTTGATGCTGGGCCACGCGGATATTTCGACGACGCAGATTTACACGCATGTCGTCGAAGAACGTTTGAAGCAGGTATACAAGGCGCATCACCCGCGCGCCTGAGTCGATCGCGCGGCACTTCGAGGAGGCGCATAGCCGATGCCCGACTACATTTTCTTGCTCGAAAGCAGGCTCTCACCCGAACAGCGTGCGGTGCTCGAACGCGTGCAGGAACTGGCACGGTCGCTGGAGCTGAACGTTTACCTCACGGGTGGAGCAGTTCGCGATCTGATTTCAGGACAGCCGATCCGCGACTTGGATTTTACGGTGGAAGGGAATCCCGCGCGGATGATGACGGAACTGGAGAAAGGCGGCGCGCGCGTCATCTCCGACAATGAACGGTTCCGGCACTACGAGGTAGTGTTTGCGGGAGACGTGGACGGCTCGGTCTCTGCGGCGCGCGATGAGTATTACGAGCGGCCCGGCACGAAACCGGAGCATCGTTTCGCGAGCATCATGGAGGATTTGCGGAGGCGCGATTTCTCGATCAACGCGATTGCGATTTCGCTGAACGCGCAGTCGCGTGGATTGCTGCTGGACCCGACCAACGGACTGGCGGACATCGAAAAACAGGAGGTCCGCGCGCTGTCGATTCATTCCTTTACCAACCAGCCGATCCGTTTAATGCGGATTCTGCGGTACTGCGCACGGATGGGCTTTCGGATGGAGCAGCGCACCCAGGAATGGTTCGACCTGGCGCTCGAGCGCGGGCTCCAAGGAAATCTGGAAGGCGCCGCGGTCGGCGATGAAGTGCGCGGGCTGGGCCGCGAGGACAATCCGGCGGCGACACTGAAACAGTGGGAAGCGCGCGAATTCCTTGCTTCGGTGCATCCCCAACTCGCAAAGCGCAAGCCCGACTACGACAGCCTCAACAAGCTGGCGAAGATTCGCATGAATTTGTCCATGGCCGGTTTTCGTCCCAAACTCCAGGCGGCGATTACTTATTACACGCTGAACCGGCTGAAGCCGCGAGAGGCGGCGGCCGCGCTGCGTCATATGGAATTTCGATCGATCGAAATCGACGTGGTGACCGATCTGGTTCCGAAGGCGCAGGCGATCGCCAAAAGGCTGAAGAGCCGTAAGATGAATTCGCCGAAGGAAGCATATTTTTATCTCACCTCAGTGCCGGCGGACATGCTGGCGTTCATCGAGATAGAAATACCGAATCCCGCGGCGATGTCGAAGATCCGGGCGTACGTGCAGAAGTGGCGGCCCATGCGGCTGGCGCTGCCTGTTGCGCAGGTCGACGCGCTAGGCGTGCCGCGAGGGCCGAAATTCGACAAGGTGCTCGAAGATTTCTTTGAGCTGCAGCTGAAAGGCCGGGCGCGTGACCCTGAAGCGCGCATTAAGATTCTGCGCAAACTGGCGGGAATCAAGGAAGAGAAGAAAAAGCCGGAGAAGGAAAAGAAAAAACAAAAAGGAAAGGATGTGGCCGGCACGAAAGCCGGTCAGCCGCAGAGTGAGACTGCTCCGCAACAAGTGGAAGCCGGCGGCGAAAAACCACTCTCGCGGGCCCAGGCGGGACCAGCCTCCCAGACAGGCGGCAAGGGCGAGCGATCTGCTTCGAGTACCCGAACACGCGCTGAGAGCCGCGCCGCGACTAAACCGGAGCCGCGGCCGTCGAAGAAGGCGCGCCGCTGACGGGCCGCCATCTGCGGGGTCGCTGCCGAAGTGCGGCTCGCGCCAGATTATTGGGTGCGTAACAAAGCGTGCGTGAGGCCGTAGGAAGAGGACGTATCGATAGGGAAGTCCGGGAAATCGGCGACTCTGACTTTCCCATCACTCACCAATTGGCGAATGGCAACCGCCCCGCATTGCGAGCCGATCGTGCGAGCAGCCTCGCCGCCTAGCTCACAGCCTTCTTCGCTCCCGCCCGCACTTTCGCCCATCGCCGCTTGGCTGCCGCTGAAATTTTTCGCCTAGCGGCTGGCGACAGCACCCGCTTTCCGGCGCCATTCACTTCGTTGCCTGCCAGCTTAGTCAGAGCCGTTGCTGCTGTCCGCAGCCCCTCCAAC
>JBOGNK010000113.1:0-32763 GCA_050747085.1 Candidatus Acidiferrales bacterium | reverse complement strand
GCCGAGCAGCAATTTCACGTCAGGATTGCTGTTGTTCGCAGCAGCATCTCGCAGCACTCGGATCAATTCGAGTGCCGGCGTCGAAAGAACGTCGTTCTGCAGCTTCTCCATATCCGTGACGGTTAGTTTGTGCCCGCTGGATTTCGCCGTTTCCAGAACTGAGCTAATTCGGCGGAAGCGGAATCCCGGGTCCCACTCGTATCCGACACGATATGGGTAATTCGGTGGAATCATTTTGTGATTCGCCGTTGCGACGAATCCCGCCGGTGGATTGAATGAATGCGGCAATTGTTCAGTTGGAACGAAGCCGCTCCATTCATAACCGCCGTCCCCGGGAACGGGAAGAAGGCCGTACCAATTTTTCCGAATCGGCGCGAGCCCCACGGAATACTCGCCGATATTTCCAGCGCGGTCGCCATAGGCGAGATTCTCCGACGGGACCTTCCAACGCTTCACCGCCGCCTCGAATTGCTGCCAATTTTGCGCGCGATCGACGGCAAGGGATCCCAAATAGCCCGCCGTGCCCGGTTCGGCTCCCACCCAGCGAAGCGCCAGCGCTCGAGTCTTGTCCTCCCACAGCACGGGCCCATGGCGCGTGAACTTCAAGTCAATCGCGACACTCGGCTCACCGCGCACGCGAAACGTTTCTTTCTCGACGCGCATCTTGGCCCAGCCGTGCTCGGTCTTGTATTCGAGCGGATTTGCAGGGTTCAGCTTCTCAAGGTAAAGGTCCTGTTGGTCGAGCCCGAAAATCGTGAATCCCCACGCGATGTTTTGATTGTGGCCGACGGCGACACCCGGCAGTCCCGGCTCCCCGGCGCCGATTACATCCCATCCTGGCGCCACCAGATGGACGATGTAGCGCAGAGAAGGCTCGGCGATCACGCGATGTGGATCGTTCGCAACAATCGGTTTGCCAGTCGCGGTCAACGTGCCGGAAACTGTCCAGTCATTGCTTCCTTCCAGCGCGTGTGCTGGAAACTCGATTCGCGTGTCGCTGCCGACGAGATTGCGCAAGAGTTGCGGTGACAGCCCTGCAAAATTGACATTCGGTGCCGGATCAAGTTGGACCGCCGGGTCGAACGCGAAAAGTTTCGTCGCACGAGACGCGCCAAGCACAGCCACAGCTTCAGCGTGATACAACTCAGCCGTCGAATTACCAGTCATCGAAAACGCCGCCATGCGGTTCAGGCAGTCTTCCGGCTTCCATCGTTCGGGTTTGAATCCCGCAATCTGAAATTCGATTGGAAGGCCCGGTCCCCCCGGCCGCGTGCGTTCTGCGATGTACGCGTTGATGCCGTCGGTGAACGCCTGCAGAATTTCCTTTGTATCCGGCGAATAACTCTCGTACTCCGCCTCCATGTTGCCCGTGTACCGCAGCAGGCGCGCATTCACGTCGCGCTGCACCGCGCTCGGCCCCAGAATTTCGGCGAGCTTGCCTTGTCCCGAGCGCTTCCATAGCTCCATTTGAAACAGCCGGTCCTGCGAGACTACAAATCCTTGGGCGAAAAACAGATCGTGCTGATCCTGCGCGTAAATGTGAGCGACGCCCCACCGATCGCGAAGCACCGTGACCGGCTTTTCGAGTCCGGCGATTTGGATCGTGCCGCGAATTTGCGAAAGCTCACTTTGCGCATGCGCCTCAACACTCTGGGCAGAGGCGCGCGTTCCGCGTAAAGCGCCGAGGAGAAGAAGAGCGACCAGCGAACAAAAAGCCACTGCAGAGAGTAGGATATTGAGCTGCTTTGGGTAAGCCATCTCACCTCCTCAGTCCTTCGCTCGCGGACAGTAAAGAATCTGCAGACCAGAGTCAAGAAGAGGTCAAAACAAAACGCATTGCCGATATGGATTCAGGTTCAGTGCGACGGAAGGTGGAAAGCGATCTCCACATCCTTCTCCGTCGGAACCGGTTGACCATTGAGAAGAGCGGGGAGATAGCGCCAGTATTTCGTAGCGTCCAACGCAGCCGACGCTAGTTGCGCGGGGCCACTGATCAGCTTTTCGTTCTGGACGGATCCGTCGGCCCCGATGACCAGATGTACTTTTACGCTGCCTTCGATTCCCTGTTGCTGCGCTTGCGTCGGATATACGGGATCGACGCGATACATGAGATGGCAAGGGTTGAAGCGGTCCGACGGACGCAATACGTATCCGTCCACCACCTGCGGGGTGGAGTCTTGAGGAGAGAGATCGACTGGCGAGAGCTGCGCTGCGCCGTTGCTCTGGGCGGAGGCGTCTACGTGTTGATCGCTCGATGAGAGGAGCGTTGATGCTGCTGCCGACAAACCAGGAGCGGAACCTTGCGCGGGAGGTATCGCGGCAGGCTGCATCTCCGATTGAGTGACGGGCGGTACCGTGGAGATCGCACCCCGACGCAGGCGTGTGCCCTCACTCGCAGGCGAACGTTCCGAGGCGCTGTTTCTTTCAGCGTCCCCCTTTGCGCCCGATGTTCCATCCGTCGGAGATTTCCCTCGAACGACCATAGCGGGTGCCGGGGCGCTTGATTGTGCCGGAGTCGAGACATTCGCGATGTCTTCCTGGTTCGCGTCGCTGGAAGGCAGGTGGCCGACCCAAGTCCCAATCCCGAAACAGAGAACGGAGAACAGCGCGAAGACGACTACGAGAGCTACTTGATTTCGTAGGGAATCGCGCTTTCGCGATGGAACTTCGGGTTTTCGACCCTCGCTCTTCGCTTGCGGCCTACCCTGCACAACAACGGCTCGCAATCGTGTGAAGTCCGATTCAAGTGCAGACACACCCGAGTGGACCTTCGTGGCGCTCGCACGCTCGGTACTCGAAGCTTGCTGCGTTGGCGCTTCACGCTTTATCGATGCGGAAGACGTTACATATTCCGAGTCGCCGCTGGCTTCTTGTAACTCTGCCTGCCGAAGGCGTGGACGTTCTAGTCGGGATTCGCCCGCAGTTGATCGAGTGTCGGAAATCTCGTGACTGGGGACGGGCGCAGGGGGAATCGGCTCATGCCAGGAACGTTGTGCGGAAGGCCACGGGAGAATCTCTGGTTTGGGAGAAATGGTCGGTGCGTCCGAGAGTGCTGGTGAAACAGGCTCAAGAACATTCGCAGGCTTCTGTTCCGGCCCATCAAGCAGCGGTTCCTCTTTTTTCTGCTCAAATTTCTCTTCGAATTCGGACATCAAGCTGAGCCACTTGCGGCGCCCGGAATCGCTGTCGGTCCCTTCGTGCAGCAATGGCGAGTCAGCCTCGTTCTCCCGCTCTGCCTGAGCCGAGGTCAAATCGATCGAAGCAGGCCCATCAGCATGAGGTGCGTTCTGCGACTCGACCCACTCCCGGATTTGCAAGCGTGCATCGGCCGGTATGTTGAGGAACCGTACACCCGCCTCGCGGTTGGTCGAACCAAGCCACACGATCTCTGCGGCGGTTTCAAATCGAGTTCCGGAATGAGGGAGCTGGACTACGAGCTGCACTTGCTTCTGTTCATGCAGCGGACCGACCGCTTGAAAAGCTAGGCCATCCTCGCTCAAATTGAGGATAATTCCGCCATTGTCTGGAATGATGTCGAGGTAGGCCAATGATCCAAGCGGCTGGCGGACTTTGGCCCTCCGCCCCTCGGGCGAGGTCGCGGTGCCAGCGAAGATTGCCGCGTTCGACATGGTCCCGTATCCTACTACTCTCGCGTTCTTACGCCTACGAAACTCGCGGTTCTACCCTAGGTGGTCCCAAGACAGCCACAATACGCCGGTAAACATCCGGCACGTGGCGTGCCACAAGCTTTCAATAGGCCTTTGCGGGCCGGCTGGCGCATTAGTCCCGTTTAACTATAAGACAACAAAATGCTTAGGAGTGATAGTCAACTTGACGAGTCAAAATCCGCATGTCCGGCCTTAATCTGGTCTCTCGACGATCCTGCGAACGGTCCTAAAACGGAGACGGCCGGGGCGCAGCAGCTCCAACGATCGGTGACGCTAGATTTAACATAATTCACAGCATGATCGCCTTCACGTCCGTGGCAAGGAAATCATCGAGGGGCGTTACCAGATCCGCTGTAATTGCTTACTCCACTTCATGTTGCAAAATCCCACGGCTGCCCGACTGCGTGCAATCTACGTGTCTGACACAGTCATTTAGGCCAGTATTGCTTTTGCAAACGCCTAGGGATTGGCTGACTAGCTGGTCCCCAGGCCTGTTTTCGGTCTGTTAGGCGCGTTCCCAGAGTCCGTGTATTCCACAGCACGGAGTGCCCGCCGTCACGCAGCCGGTTGCTGGACCACAACCCCGATTACGGAGTAGAACGTTCATGGCTCAGGTATCAGACCCGCTCGCCGTTTCTGACTGGAACGGCCCACCTCTGGATTTCCCAGAGAACGCTGCTTGCATTCACCAGCTGATCGAAGCCCAGGCGAAAAAAGCACCTGACAAGATTGCAATCGATTTTGGAGGACGCACGATTACTTATGACCAGCTCAACAAACAGGCGAATCAGTTGGCGCACTGGCTTCAGAGCCGACGAGTGGGTCCAGAAGTTCTCGTCGCGATTTGCCTTGAGCGATCGATTGACATGATTATTGGGTTGGTTGGCGTCCTCAAATCGGGCGGCGCCTATGTCCCACTCGATCCTGAGTTTCCCCCGGACCGCTTGCGTTACATGCTGGAGGATTCAAAACCTGCTGTTCTGCTGACACAAACATCCCTCGCCCCGCTGCTCGACGGACTCGGTCTTTCCATCGAGGCTTTCCATGTTGACCGCGATCCGGATGTGCTCGCTGCACAGCCAACCGATAATGCTCGTTCTAGCGCCACCCCGGAGAGTCGCGCGTACGTCATTTACACGTCCGGCTCAACCGGGCGGCCGAAGGGCTGCGAACTGATCCACCACGGCTTGGTGAACTTTATTAGATCGATGAAGTTGGCACCCGGGATGGATGAGTCAGACGTTGTGATCGCAGCGACCACCGTATCGTTCGACATCGCCGTGCTCGAGCTGCTGATGCCGCTAGCGGTGGGCGCGCGCATCGTCCTTGCCTCTCGCGCCGAGGCCAGAACACCGCAGACCATGAGCAAGCTGTTGCGCGAAAAATCAGTGACCATCGCGCAGGGTGCGCCTACGAGTTGGCGCTTGCTCATCGACTCGGGATGGGAGGGTCAAGCAAACCTCAAGATACTCTGCGGCGGTGAGACGTTTCCGCGCGACCTTGCAAACGAACTCGTGCGTCGTGTTCCCACGGTGTGGAATATGTACGGACCGACCGAAACGACTATCTGGTCGACCATTCATCGTGTTAATCCTGGCGCGCAGCGGGTTCCCATCGGGCGGCCTATCCACAACACGCAGATTTACATCCTTGACTCAAATCTTAAGCCTGTGCCGCCGGGTGAATTGGGCGAGATATTTATTGGCGGCGACGGACTGGCTCGCGGATACATGAACAAGCCCGAGATTACCGCCGAACGGTTCATACCGAATCCGATTCCCGGCCAGCCAAGCCTGCGCATCTATCGGACGGGCGATTTGGGCAGATTTCTGCCGAATGGCGATATCCAGTACGAAGGCCGGTGCGATCACCAAATCAAGATTCATGGGGTGCGCGTCGAGCCGGAGGAGATCGAAAAACCGATTCTGGAATTTTCCGGAGTGAAGCAATGCCTGGTTGTTGCTCGTGAGGACGCAACCGGAGACAAACGGCTCCTCGCATACATCGTTTCCCGCCCGGGCGAAACGATCGAGGCGCCAGTCTTGCGGCAGCATCTCACGACGAAGCTACCCAAATATCTCGTTCCTTCGGCGTTCGTGTGCCTGTCTGAATTCCCCGTCACGTTCAACGGCAAAGTCGACCGCAAGGCGCTTCCGGACCCAGAACAGCAATGCGTGAATGGCAGCACTGGTGTCGCAGAAGGGCCGCATGACGATATCGAATATCGCCTTGTGACAATTTGGGAAGACGTGTTGCGCGTCAAGCCGGTCGGTCTACGCGACAACTTTTTCGACCTCGGCGGCCACTCATTACTCGCAGCTCGCTTGTTGGGCCGCATCGAGCAGTCGATCGGCAAGGAGCTTCCGCTCGCTGCTTTGCTCGATGCACCGACGATCGAGGAGCAGGCGAATATCATCCGGGGACACAACAACTCTGCTGGACCGAATTCGGGCGGCCGACGATCGGAGATCCCGTTGTTCTATTTGGGTGCCGACCCCACCTTCCAACCGCTCTCACAACGCCTGCGCGCTCTCCATCCATTTCACAGCCTCGGAATACAAGCTTCTCTCGTTCGAACGCTCACCGACCGCTCTCTGGAGTCGATCGCGCGGCATTTCGTGGCGGCAATTCGAGAAAGAAGACCGCATGGGCCGTACATATTAGGTGGGTGGTGCGCGCACGGCCTGCTAGCGTTCGAAGCCGCGCAGCAGCTTCGCGCAGCCGGTGAAGAGGTAGCGCTGGTGATGATGCTGGAAACAGCTAATCCAGTCGTCCTCCGCAACTGCAGCACACGAGAGCGCTGGGTCCGGCGAGCACAGTTGAAAATGAACCTGCTTCATTTCGAATATACGTATGTTCGTGGCCTGACCCACGAGCGAGCACGAGACTATGTCTCCGGTCGACTGCGACGCAAGTTTTCGCGGATGGGACGGGGATTGGGCGGAAATCAAAAGGCGTCGCCCGACCAACTCGCAATCGATGACCAAAACATGCTTACGATTGTCTATGCGGCGGCAAACCACTATGTTCCGAAGCCGTACGACGATCCCATCACGCTGGTGCGCAGCGACAAGAATCTTTTCGGCGTTCCGAATAACCCGCCTCTCGGCTGGGATGTGTCTCTCTGTCCAAAATTGGAGCTTTGCCAATGTGAGGGCAACCACTACACGATGTATATCGAACCGAACGTCGACAGGCTCGCAATCAAAATGGCCGCCTCCCTGAAGAGGGCGGATGAGCGCGCACGCGAGCAAACGTATTCTGCGCGGCCGCTGATATAAACGGGCAGTTCGGAATGGCCGGCTACAAGGGGGAGATCTGCACGCAGTGTTTAGTGCGCGAGTTGGTTGCGCGGAACCTCGAGATATCCCAGAATCTCGTCTTTGACGATCCGCGTCGCGACAATCTCCAGGGGCGTGCTGTTTCTCGCAGCCACGAACTGCACCACCTCGTGAATCATGCGGTCTTTGAGTTCAACACATGACGGCTGAACGTACACGCACACGGTGTAGCTCTGTTTTTTGGGATTAGTTGACTTAAGTACTAAGGCAACCGGTCCGACGGGAGTCGGGTTCGACCCGCGCAGCAATTCAAAAGGGATCGCTTCCATCTCAGTCCGATTCACAACTTCGTTCAGCTCGTCCTGATTTCTAAGTATTTGCACGTTCTGCGAGCCCACCTGGCCAGCCATGTCCGCAAGTCGGTCAGTCGTTGCTTGCCAGGCTTCACTGTTTGCCTGCTGGTTCTGTTGCAGCTGGCCCACACCCTGTTGCAATTTCGTCAGGCGCTGGTTGGCACCCGGGTCATCCGTCGATGCTGGAACTCGTGAAGAAGGCGCTCGCGAGGCGCTCCCCGTTGTCGGCGAGATCAAATAAACTGTCCTGGCCGGATGCCTCGATGGCGGAGGGGTCTGAAGTCGAGTATCCGGCGCTGATGCCTCTGCGCGCTGACCTGGACCTGGCCGGTGACCGGTGCTCGCAGCTCCTCTGGTTTCCTCCAACCTTGTCAGACGGTCCTCAATCAGAGAAAGACGCTGATTCACCTCGGCCAATGAGACGTCCGTGGGATTACCGGAGGCCGATGCCGGCGCAGGCAGCAGCCGATAACCGATGACGGTCAGTACGCCAATAAGCGTAAGGCCCAGGACGAGGCCACCTATTCGAGACCCCGTGTACGTAGGCGGAACCCGCGGCTGCACGAATGCTCGCCGGTCGAAATCGACTCCGCCGGACTTGTCAACCATAACCCTGATTCTCCAAGTACCGCCCTCAAAACGCCTTAATCTGTGACGGATATCGCTGGGTGAGGAAAATGGTCACAGTTTGGGTATCCTTGGCGATTAATCCTACCCTCTTTGTTCCCGATTCCTGGCGCGGGCCACGCATATCGATTCTGTATTTCCCTGGCGCGGCGACAAGCAATATTGGCGTTTGACCTACCAGCCGCCCGTTAATGAAAATGCTCGCTCCGCTCGGCACAGATCGCAGAAACAGCTTGCCTGCATTCGGGCCGGCATTTTCTTCCAAATCCTTTCGGTTTACTTCCTCGGTCGGAGGACCCTTTCGCGCAACCATAAATGCGGAACTTTCTAGCTTGGCTGCATTGGGGGCACGAACCTGTTCAGGCCTCACGGCCGAATAAGTGGCAGGTTTCGCCGGTTGGGCCGCAACGGATGCTCTGGGAGTCATAACGGCCGATTCGGTTTCCTGCCCGAAGCACCCGCACGCAATGAGCGCAAGCATAACTCCGAGTCCGGCGCCTTTGGCAAACATTTGCATGATCCCCCGTGTAGCTATGTCTCAACCACGCCACGCTCCAGCGAGCGGAGAGACACCAGCAATCGATAGCAGGAGTCATACCAAACTCGAAGATGCTCAAACCCGTGCGGATGCTGTGTACCGTCGCCATGGGGCGCAAGGTCGAGCATTTTGAACCTCCAATTCTCGCGCGTTACACCTAAAGTGTCCCCAAATAGTGACGCTCGGAGCAAAAACCGAGTGGACGCTGCGTGCCAAAGACCAACACTAGACCGTGGCCGGTGAGAGTTCATTGGTCAGGAACGTGCTTTTCGCTTCGGTCCAATCTCTGTGTGTGTCCGAAGATCGAGAATGCTGGAAAGTACTGATAGGACGTAACGGAAATGACGGTTCTCCAAATCGAGGACAGGCGCGAAACGAAGTCGACCGACATGCGGCCGCCCTTCACCGAGCGTGGCGCATTGCGCGTCGTCGTCCCACATCATTCATTCTTCGGCAGTTGCTCCAGCTCCCTGAGGGCGCTCGTGGCGCGCAAGCCTCCCTCCGGTCGCTACCAGGTCAACTCTTTTTTCTTTCGGCTCTCAAGCCGTCCACGTCGCCGGTTTGCCGGCCGTTCCGCAAGTGTATCGTTGGTGCTGCACTGCGCTATCGTCGCGCTGATCGTTTACTTGCCGCCGCTTACGCCCATTCGCGCGACGACCGTCGAACCAGTCTCAACTACAGTGGAAAGAATCTATTACCAAGTTCCGGCGCACGATGACCCGCCAAAAATACCGCAGATCGCGCCCAAACTGTCCGGCCAGCCCTCCCCGGCTTTGGCCGTCAATAGTCCCGCCGTCGCAAGTACAGTACAGCGCCCAAACATTACCATCGTCTCGACTCCCGCTCATCCGGACAATTTTCGACAGACGATTTTTCAGCCTACAGTTCCGCCGGATGTGCGGATCACCACGGACCAGAGGGTGCCGAACATCGTCATGGGGCAGGAGTTAGACTCGGTCAAGGCGCCTCTCGACCCCAGCACCGACCGGCCTGTTCAAATCAATCGCCAGGTGTCGCAGGTCGATGCGCCGTCCGTTTCAGAAAGCGTAGCTAAGCAGCCGATGATGGCGTTTCTGCGGACTTCCGAGTCCGAACCGCAGTTGACGATACCGGTCTCGTCCGGCGGAGCCCCAATCCAGAGAACCGCTGGCCCCGCTGGCTCATCAGCCGCGAAACCGACGAACGCGGCTGGTTTGATGGTTCTAAGCGTAGATCCTGCGCCACCGAACGACCAGTTCTCACTGCCGGTTGGCAATCGATGGGGGCAATTCTCAATCACCCCTCCGGCGGCGGCCGCCGACCCCTCAACTGGAACTGCCTCCACTGCTCCAGGAAGTAAGGAAAGCGGGATGCCCAGTGCCAACTCGAGTGTGCTGGGAGCGGTAAGCATCTCCGAGCCGGCATCGAGCCCCACGAGCGAGGGTGGAGCGCTCGATCCCGCGTTGCCCATGAACATGATCTATCCCATTGCTGCGCCTCCGCTTAACATCAGAAGGAACACTATGATTATTTCGGCCGGACCAATTGGCGGCGGCGGACTGAACGTCTACGGCGCCTTGAAGTGCGGCAAGATCTACTCGGTGTTCCTCCCAATGCCGGATCGCAATTGGTCGATGCAGTATTGCGACAGCTCGGCCAAGCCGGCCAGTGTCTCATCTGCGGGATACACCACCGTACTCCGGCTTGAGGACCCGCTGAGGCCACCTGACGTTGACCTTTCGCATCGTTTTGACTTTAAACGGCTTCCCGTCTCAATCGACAAGGCTCATCGTTCGATAATTCTGAAGGGGACGATCGCGAGCGACGGAACGGTTCAGCATTTAGTTGTGTACCAGGGACTGCAGCCAAAGATGGACGAAGCGGCTCGGATTGCCTTCTCTCGGTGGCGGTTCAAACCCGCTACGCGCGATGGCAAGCCTGTCTCTGTTGAAGTCCTCGTCGGAATTCCTCCCGAGGTGGGCGAAGATCGGATCAGTCGGTGATCTCAGACGGATCGGTTCTGATGTAACGCCGCCGTCTCTTTTTCTGTACATCTGCCAGGCCCCAAAAGATGACACTGCCGGATTGGATGGGGAAAATCCTTTAGTTTTCCCGAAAACTGAAGTAAATTACCACTCGATCTAAAGGCAGTCACGTAAGGGTGGACCTCAGCGTATCCTGTATGAAGAAACGGCGAAATGACTTAGTACTGCTGGTGACGCCTTGTCGAGGACTGTCACCTTTTGGTATCTCGCGTGCCGCTAGCACGCCCGCCTAGTCAGGCGTCGTCCTCCAGCCCACGCTTAGTGACTAGACCACGGGTTGAGCCTTTCCTGAATGCTTTGCCGCGGTAAGACGGGCGCACCGGGTGTGTGTGTCTTCGGTAAGCGTCCGTAGTAGTGAAACGGGGGATTTAATGCCAGAGCGGATGCCTGTTTTATTCCTCAGCCAGGACCTTGGCCTAGCTGACCCGCTGTTCCGTGCCCTTGGGCCAGAATTTTTGCCTAAGGCCGACCATGACGCCGAGAGCTGCGCTGGGCTTCGCGATTGGTGCGGCGTGGTCCTGCTGGACCTGCGCGCGGCGGGCATTCGAGGCGGATCGGACGAGGCTCTGCGGCTGGTTGAGGAGTTCGGCAAGACTGCGTCCTACCCCCCGGTGGTGGTGTTGTGCGACGAAGGAGACCGCCAAATCATGCAGGAGGTGATCGAACGCGGCGCATACGACACCGTCACCAATCCTCCGAACATGATGGAGTTGCGGCTGGTACTCAGGCGTGCCTATCGCGCTCGCGCCACTGAACGCGAAGTCGAGCAGCTTAAAGCGAGCGTTCGAGGCTCGGGCCGGCTTCATGAGTTGCTTGGAACCGCGCCAGTGATGCAGGAACTTTTCGGCTTGGCGCAGAAGATCGCGCCCTGCGATGTAAACGTTCTGATTACGGGCGAAACGGGGACAGGAAAGGAGCTGCTGGCACGCGCGATCCATCAGATGAGCGGCCGAGCGGCTAAGCCTCTAGTAGCGTTTTCCTGCGCCAATCTTCCGGAGACACTGGTGGAAGATGAGCTATTTGGCCACGAAAAGGGCGCTTTCACGGGCGCGATGACGATGCGCCGCGGTCGGATCGAAGGCGCGGACCAATCCACTCTTTTCCTGGACGAAATCGGCGACCTGGCGCTGGGGCTGCAGCCAAAGCTGCTGCGGGTGTTGCAGGAACGCAGCTTCGAGCGGCTGGGAAGCAACAACACGGTAAACGTAAATATTCGTGTGATTTGCGCGACGAATCGTAGCCTTGATGAAATGGTTCAGCAGGGAAAATTCCGCGAGGATTTGTACTATCGCCTGAACGTCGTGCAACTCCACCTGCCGGCGCTTCGCGACCGCAGGGACGATATTCCGCTGCTGGCACAACATTTTCTGGAGACTTCGGCGGACCAGTTTCGAAAGAAGGCGCGAAGATTTTCACAGGCGGCGCTTCATGCGCTGGAAGAGTACGCGTGGCCGGGCAACGTGCGCGAGTTGCAAAACGCGGTGCAGCGCGCCGTGGTTCTCTCCGAAGGGCCGGCAGTCGAGGTATGGCAGTTGCCGACCGTGATTCGCGGCGGCGGTTGCGAAGCAGCTGTCCGCGTGATGCGCTCGTACGAGGAAGAAGTGCGGGATTTCAAGCGCCGGCTGGTGCTGCGAACGCTTCGCGAATGCGGATGGCGCAAGGCGGAAAGCGCGCGGGTGCTGGGCGTTGCGCGGGGCTACTTGCACCGGCTGATCAATCAGCTCGGCATCCAGGATGAGAATTCCGAGCCCGAACTGGTGATGGCGGGGGAGACGAGCTCGTTGCGCCCGACGTCGGCGCGCGCCGCGAGTGCATGAGGACTGTTCGGACGGCCCCGAAAGCGGGGCGGCGAACGGAAATCAGGGCGGAAGCCGAAAAGGTTCGGTGAAATTGGCACCGTAATTTAGGTCAAGTGACTTGACCTAAATTCGGCGCTAAACGGGGGCGATTGGCATGCATTCGGGGTGTGGTTCGCGCCTCTATCAAATGGCACATCTGGTGCTCTTTAACGGTGCTGGGCACGGGGTACGCGGCTGACGGCGTATCCGAATGGTTACATGAGCAAATTTTGGCAGTGACGGCGGTAGACACCAAAATGAGACGGAACCGACAAGCCGGGCAGGCGCTGTATCTGACCGCGATCTCGCTGGTCGTCCTGGTTGGCATGCTTGGCTTGGGTATCGACATGGGCGTGCTGCGATATGAGAAGCGACTGCAGCAGACAGCAGCGGATGCTGCGGCACTTGCGGGAGCTTCAAATCTACCGGTCAACGGAGCAGGCAGCCTAGGCGTGATTGACGGCGCCAAAAACGCATCAGCGGACAATGGCTTCTCGGATACAGATACCGGTAGTGGCTGTGGCACCAGTGCCGCAGTCGGCACGGTCTGTGTCCTGGTGAATGACCCACCGCAAGAATCTGCGACGCACAACGGAGATGCAAATTACGTCGAAGTGCTCGTGGAGGCCGTACACCCGACGTATTTTGCGCGGATTTTCGGAAAAACGAAGGCGACAGTTACGGCGCGGGCGGTGGCGACAAACGTGGGAGGGGGACCTCACAAACCCTGCCTGCTCGCGCTGAGCGCGTCGGCGACGCTTGTGCTGGATGGAACCATTCAGCTGACGGCGTGTGACCTCGTTGTTGATGGAAATCTGCAGGTAAGCGGACAAATCGAGAAAGACAGTGCGAGTTCAATCGAGGTGTCTGGGCGTTGCTCGGGGTCGTGTGTCAATGTCGTAACGGGAATTCCGGCGGTAGCCGATCCGCTCGCCAACCTCTCAACGCCCCCGGCAAACGGTTGTCAGCCAACCGGCGGTTTGCTCGGATTGCTACTGAATTTTTGTAGTGGAAACCTTACCGCCGATCTCACGCTTAACGATTCCAGCGGCTTGTACGTAGTTCCTAGTGCGCTTGCCCTCGGGGCGGGTGTAAGCCTCCAAGCTCCTACAGAGACGCTCTATCTTCCCAACGGCATCGGCCTAGGAGCAAATACCTCGGTGACAGCGAATGCAATGATTGTTGGGCAGCCGCTGACCGTGGGAGCAAACGTGACGCTCATGCTTGGCGGAGGCGGAAACTCGGCGATTAAGAGTGCGGTCTTGGTGGAGTGATGAACGCGACGGCTCGCAACGGACGGAGTTGTACGCAAAGAGGGCAAGCGCTGTTGGAACTAGCCTTGGTCACACCATTGCTGCTGGCGCTGGCCCTGGGAGTCATCGAGATAGGGCGGTACGCGTATATCGCGATTCTAGTGGGGAACGCGGCGCATGCCGGCGCAGCTTATGGCGCGCAGAGCGTCGCGACGGCGGCGGATCCGAATGGGATTCAGACGGCAGCCGAGAACGACTTCCGCGACAACGGACAGGACGTCAGCAACCTCGACGTTGACGGCGGGTTCGGACCTTTGTACGCGGCATGCACTTGCGATTCTCAAGGCTCTGAGCTTCCGCCCCAGCCATCGTTTTGCAATCCTCCGCCGGTGGGATCCAACAATACGGCGGGTTCGTGCCCTTCAGGTGAGCGCTGGGTTGTGGTGGTTTCGGTGGAAGCGAGTGGAACGTTCCGCTCGCTGTTCAGTTATCCAGGGATTCCGAGGCGAATCACGGTAGACAGAACAGCGACGATGAGGGTATCGGAGTAATGACGCGGGAACAGAAGTCTAAAACGGTCAGGCATGGCGTGGACAGCCCTAAAAACGCCGGCGCGACGCCGGCGCTACCGGGTCTCGACGAAAAGGGAAGTGTGTTGGTGGAGTCCGCGTTTACCATCGCAATGTTGTTTGTAATGGTGTTCGGAATCATGGATTTTGGGCGCGCGCTTTACACCTACCACTCTCTTTCGAACGCGGCGCGCGATGCGACCCGCTGGGCTTCCGTGAACGGCGCAACGTGCGGTTCCGACGGCAGTTGTCTCGCCGGGCCGGCCTCACTAGGCACCGTCGCCACTTATGTTCGAGGGATGGTTGGGCCGGGAATCGACGGAAGCAAGATCAACGTTCAGGCGTGTGGGGTGCAGGGTGCGGACAAATGTTCTGCAAGCCCGGCGGCGTGCACGCTGAACCAGCCCGGGTGCGACGTTCAAGTGCAACTCAGCTACAGCTTCAACTTTCTCGTGCCGGTTGCGCGTGGCGGCTCGATCACATTGTCGAGCAATTCGGAAACGATCATCTCGCACTAGGAAGTCCAAAGTTGACAGTTCATAGCTCACAGGAGTCCCTCGACGAAGCGGATCTCGCGTTGCCAATCCCAGAAGCCGAGCAGGCACCGACGAGCGCGCTGGCCGCGAAAAACGCGTGGCTGGAGGGGCTGAAGTGGGTGCTTTCGTTTCCCGTGATGCTGGGTACGTTCCTCATTGGCGCAATCTTCTACTTTGGCCGCGAATTTCTGGTCGATCCCGATTTGTGGTGGCACGCCAAGACAGGGCAGCTGATTCTTGCGACGCATCATTTCCCAACGACTGACCCTTACTCGTTCACTGTACATGGACAGCCGTGGATGGCTTACGAGTGGGGCGGCGAAATCCTGATTGGCTGGGTTTCGCGGATTGGCGGCGTGCGCGCGCTGGATTTTCTGCTGATTGCGCTGGGCGCGGCCATCATGATCGCGCTGTACGTGCTGGGCACGATCCGGTCGGGAAAATCGAAAGCGGGATTCGTGGCGGCGGCGCTTTTGCTTCCACTCGCGACCCCATCGTTCACGCTGCGACCGCAAATGCTGGGCTATTTGTTTCTGGTGCTCACCCTGATTGCGCTGGAACTTTTTCGACAGGGAAAGCGATGGACAGTGTGGACGCTTCCCGCGTTGATGCTGGCGTGGGTGAACACGCACGGGACGTTCATCATCGGGCTCGGCGTGATTTTGCTCTACTGGATTTGCGGGCTGGTGGAATTCCGTAAGCGCGGGATCGAAGCGAAGCGATGGAGCCCGAAAGAGCGGCGGTCGCTGTCGCTGGTTTTCCTGCTTTGCGTGGCCGTGCTCGCGATCACGCCATATGGGACACGGCTGGCGGCATATCCGTTCAATATGGCGTTTTCCCAGCCGCTGAACGTGGCGAGCGTGATGGAGTGGCAATCGATGCCGTTTCAGGCGCTGAGCGCCAAGATCTTCCTTGCTATCGTTCTGGCGTTTTTCGTCTTGCAGATGGTGTTCGATTTCAGGTGGCGGCTCGAGGAGCTGGTACTTTTCGTCGGCTCTGTGGCTTTGGCGTGCGTGCACAGGCGATTCGTCCTGGTTTTCGTGCCGTTCACCGTTCCGCTCCTGGCAGTGGTGGCGGCGCGCTGGATCCATTCGTACCACCGGCAGAAGGACAAGTACTTCCTCAATGCAGTTCTGATGGCCGGTGTCGTGGCGGCAATGGTGCACTGCTTCCCGACCTCGGCGAAACTGAATGCCGAAGTGGCAGAAAGATTCCCCGTCCATGCGGTGGAGTATCTGCGGCAGCATCCCGTTCGCGGCCCGATGTTCAATAATTACGGCTTTGGCGGATATCTGATCGACGCGGGTTTCAAGACATTCATCGATGGCCGAGGCGACGTATTCGAGCGGGGCGGCGTTTTCGCAGATTATATGAAGCTGGTCTGGCTCAAGCCGGGGGGGTTGGACGTTTTGCAGCGATATCAGATCGAGTCCTGCCTGATCACGCGGGGTGAACCGCTGGCGACCGCGCTGCTGGCTTCGCCTGATTGGAAACGGGTGTATGCAGACGGCACGACCGCGCTTTTTGTCCGGACCGATTCGGAGGAAAAGCCGGCGACGACCGGAACGACCTCACCTCTAACGAGGTGAGCTACATGGGTGACATCAGGTGTCACTAGTTTAGCGGGTCGGCGGGCGCTAGGTGTTCACGATGGGTGACGGTATTGCGAGACGGAATATTAGTGGCGTACGGCTTTATTGTGTTCGGATGTATATCGGCTGAAATGCGCGGCTTGGCCGAGGGGCAGATGCGACGAATGGCTTTCGGAGTGCTAGGAAGGTGTTAGGTAGGGCGTGTTCACGGGCCAATAAAACGACGTGGAGAGGGAAAGATGAAGAACCTTTTGGTACGGCTGTGGAAGGAAGAGGAAGGGCAGGACCTGACCGAGTATGCCTTGTTGTTGGTTGGCGTTACCCTGCTGTCGGTCGCTACGATCGGCAATTTGGCGCACCTAATCAACAATCTTTTTGGTTCTGCGTACAACCAGCTTAGCACCGCGGCAGCCGGATAGTCACTGGGTTCGCAACGCCGGAACTAGCGGCGAGCCCCGATGGCGTCTTGCTTCTGTCGGTCTTAGTGTGTCCGATTGATTCCGCGGCCGAGTTAGGTTGAAGCCGTCGGGGAACGGATTGGCACAGGCGGTTTCCATTTATGACGTCGGGGCAAACCATCTGGCTCCTCGCGATCGGGCTCGCCCTGTTGGCGGGGTGGACGGATTGGCGCAGCCGCAAGATCCCCAACTGGCTCACGGTGCCCGGATTGGTCGCGGGAATTGCGCTCAATTCGTACGTGAACGGCTGGGAGGGGGCCAAGAGCTCGCTCGAAGGAGCGGGGCTGGCGCTGGTGGTGCTGCTCCCTGTGGTGATTTTACGCGGGCTGGGCGCCGGCGATTGGAAGCTGATGGGAGCCGTGGGAGCGTTCCTGGGACCGGGACTGTTTCTGGTGGTCTTGACGGTGAGCGTTCTGGTGGCGGGCGTGATGGCGATCGTGCAGATGATCCGGGCACGCCGAGTTGTCAGGACGCTAAGGAATCTGGTTGTGCTGGTGCACGGCTTCATCATTTTCGGGCTGCGGCCGAATCCGAATGTTTCGCTGGACGATCCTGATTCGCTGAAGTTGCCGTTCGGCATTGCAGCGGCAATCGGAACGCTGCTATGCGGATGCGCGGCCCTGTGGCACGGGCGGCTATGAGGTTGTTGGTTAAATCGTGGTTGGGAGATCGGTGATATGAACCGAAACCGGCTGATTATCGGAATGGCAGCCGCGGTGGTGGTGGCGTTCTTTATCAGCATGTTCGTGTATCGGGAACTGCAGAGGGCGAATCTGGCGCACCCGGTGGCAACGCAGCAGATTGTGGTGGCGGCTCAGCCGTTGCAGATTGGCACGCGGGTCGATGCGTCGAATCTGCGGACGATCAACTGGCCGGCGGGCGATCCGATCAACGGAATGTTTACGAAAGTGTCCGATTGTGCCGGACGCGCGGTGATTACCTCAGTCGCGCAAAACGAACCAGTTCTGGAAGCGAACCTGGCGCCTACAGGCGCGGGAGCCGGATTGCCGGCCACGATTCCAGAAGGCATGCGCGCGGTGTCGGTTGCGGTGAATGACGTGGTGGGAGTTGCGGGATTCGTCGTTCCGGGAACGACGGTCGACGTGCTGGTGACGGGAGCTATAGCGGAAGGGCGCGGAGGGAACGTTACGCGGACGATCCTGGAAGGTGTTCCGGTGCTCGCGGCGGGCCAGAAGATCGAGCAGGACCGAGAAGGAAAGCCGCAAACCGTGCCGGTGGTTACGCTGCTCGTATCACCTGAAGATGCGGACAAGCTGACGATGGCCAGCACCGAGGGGAAAATTCAGCTTGCGCTGCGCAACACGATCGACAGGACGACGATGGATCCGCCGCCCGTATTGCAAAACGTGCTTTTCTCCGGGCCAGCAGCGCCGCCGGTGAAAACGAGAGTGCGCCACGTGGCTCCGAAGCCGCCTGCGCCGTATGAGGTGGAAGTGATCACAGGGACGAAAAAGGTGACCCGCACGTTCCAAAACCAATCTGGCACATCTCAAAACCAATAACGTGGACCGATAATGCACAAAGCGAACCGACCCAATCACGCGACGATCGTAGCGGTCTTGACCTTTGCTGCGAGTGTTTTTGCGCCTGGTGTGATGGCGCGGCAGCAGAGCGCAGCTCCGACGAGCGCATCACAAGTTCCGGCGCAGCAAGCGGCGGCTATTCCAGCCCAGCCGCCGCAAGCCGGTGCAGCACAGGCCAGCCAGCAGGCTCAGGAACCGCAGGTGCTGCATTTGCTGGTAGGGCGTTCGCTGGTGATTACGTCGCCGACGCGAATCAAGCGCGTGTCGCTGGCGGATCCGGATATTGCGGACGTCGACGTGGTCACGCCGTATCAGGTGGTGGTCAACGGAAAAAAACCGGGCGGAGTTTCTTTGATTTTGTGGGACGAAACGGGACAGAGTCAGTCGTTCGAGGTCTCAGTCGACATCGATGTGCTGGGATTGGCGCAGAAGATTCACGAAGTGTTCCCTTCGGAGCCCGTGCAGATTGAAACATCGGGCGACATGGTGATGCTATCCGGCAAGATTTCATCACCTGCCGTGGCCGACAAGATTCTGGAAGTGGTGAAGAACAGCGTCCCGAAGGTAACGAGCCTGATGGAGGTGCCGTCGGCTCCGGAAGCCGAGGTGATGCTGCAAGTGCGTTTCGCGGAAGTGAACCGGCAAGCGATCCATGAATTGGGCGCGAATTTTCTGCGCACCTTCACGTCGAACATGCCGATGTCGGTTTCGACGCAGCAATTTGCGCCGCCACAACTGGGAAGCCTGACCACGACGACCACGTCGGGATCGACTACGTCGACGTCAACGTCGGGGCAAAATACGTTTTTGCTGAGCGATTTACTGAATATCTTCATCTACCGGCCCGACATCAATCTTGGGGCGACGATCAGGGCGTTGCAGGAAAGCAATCTGCTGCAAATCCTCGCGGAACCGAATCTGATCACGCAGTCCGGCAAAGAGGCGAGCTTTCTGGCCGGTGGACAGTTCCCGTACCCGGTGGTGCAGTCGGTTGCGTCGGGAAGTTCGGGAGCGATTACGATCCAGTTCAAAGATTACGGAATCCGGCTGAACTTCACGCCTACTGTAACGGCAGACGGTTTGATCCACCTGAAGGTCGAGCCGGAGGTCAGCTCGCTGGATTACGCGAACGCCGTAACGTTGCAAGGATTTACGATCCCGGCGCTACAAACAGACAAAGTCGAATCGGACATGGATTTGACGGATGGACAAAGCTTTGCGATAGCCGGCCTGCTGGACAACCGAGTGATCAAGCAACTGGAGAAGATTCCCGGGATCGGCGACATTCCGATCCTCGGAAAACTCTTCCAGAGCTGGACCCTGAACAAGTCGGATAACGAGCTGCTGATTGTCGTAACTCCGCATATCGTTCATCCGCTATCGCCGAGCGAAATACCGCAGGGACCGTCGTTCCCAGTGCCGTTCATGCGGCCGGTGGTTCCTCCTGGGCAGAAGTCGTCTCCGCGCTAAGCGGTTGAGGCGTGCGACGCGAAGTGTGAAGTACAAGGATCGAGCGTTAAACGATGCTAACGGTGGCGATAGCAAGTGGGGATCCGGCGAGTTCAGCGCAATTGTTCGCGAGCTTGGAACAGACCGGAATGGTGCGCGGTATCCGGCAGTGGTCTATCCCTGCCGAACGCGTCCCGGATGCAAACGACAGTATGCCCGATCTGGTGTTTCTGGATCTGACCCGGGATTCCGAGCCTTATTTCGCGTTCGCGTCCTTATTGCGGCGCGCTCATCCGACAACGAAGCTCATCGCATGTTCTTCCAGCACGCCACAAAACCACCAGATTCTGCTGGAAGCGATGCGAAGCGGCGTTCAGGATTTCATCTCAAAACCCGTCACCCCGGAATCGCTGAAGCCGATACTGGCGCGTTTTGTCGATGAACTGGCGATCAAAGCGTCATCGAACACAAGCAAGTTGATTGTAGTAATGGGATCGAAGGGGGGCGTTGGAGCGACGACCGTATCCGTGAATCTGGGAGTTCAACTCTCGATTTTCGCGCGGAAGAAAGTGGTCGTGCTGGATTTTGCGCGGCCGCTCGGCAACGTCCACCTGTTGCTCGACCTGCACCCTCGGTTCGGGATTCGCGACGCGATCGAGAACCTGGATCGCCTGGACAGCCATTTCTTCAGCGGTCTGCTGACGACTCACAAGACGAACTTGCAGGTACTCGGCGGGGCCACGCAGCCCGAGGAATGGCAACGGGTTCCGGTGCCGATGCTCGAACGGGTTGTCAATGTGGCGCAGAACAGCTTCGACGTCGTCCTCCTGGACATGGGCGCGCAATTTTCATCGGAATGGAGCTCGATCCTGGGGATGGCTCGAATGATCATGATCGTCGCCGAAGCGAACGTCCCCTCGCTCTGGACCTTGGATCGGCGGCTCAGCGCCATGAGCGGTCTGGGCGTGGATCCCGACCGCGCGCGGATCATCATCAACCGATGGCACAAAGGCGATGAAGAAGTGCTGAAGAGCATTCAGAAGAACATCAACCACCCGCTGTTCGCGTGCATTCCAAATGATTTCCGCAAAGCAAGCGAAGCGGTGAATCTGGGAACACCGATTCTGGATAACCACAACAACACGCTGAGCGATCGTTACCGGCAAATGGCGGCTCAGCTTGTGGGCATGGACGTCAACGGCGCTCCTAAGAAAGGACCGCTCGGAGGCTTCTTCTCGTTCCCGGCGAGGAGGTAAACGACGATGCCGATCACTCCGGCGGTTCCAGCGCGAATGGATTTCGGAGCGGTGAAAGCCGCGATCCATAGAAAACTGATTCAAAAACTCAATCTAGACAGGCTGAGCGAAGTAAACCGAGACGAAGTTCGCCGCGAAGTGAGCCAAATTCTTGAAGCGCTGGTGATCGGCGAGTCCACGCCGATGAACCTGCAGGAGCGCGAACGACTAGCGCAGGAAGTGCTGGACGAAGTATTCGGACTGGGCCCCCTCGAACCCCTGCTGGCAGATCCGACCATCGCGGACATTCTGGTCAACACGAGCAAACAGGTCTACATCGAGCGGCACGGGGTGCTGGAGAGGACGAACATCCAGTTTCGAGACGATGCCCATTTGATGAGCATTATCGACCGCATCGTTTCCGCAATCGGACGCCGGGTGGACGAATCGTCACCGATGGTGGACGCGCGTCTGGCCGATGGCTCGCGCGTAAACGCAATCATTCCTCCGCTTGCGATCGACGGGCCGTGCCTTTCGATCCGGCGATTCGGACGAGATCCGCTGACCGCCGACGACTTGCTCGCGAACCGCACGCTGACCCCGCCAATGCTCGAGTTGCTGCAAGGCTGCGTGAGAGCGCGCCTGAACGTTCTGATCTCCGGCGGTACCGGCGCGGGCAAGACGACGCTGCTCAATGTTTTGTCCGGGTGCATCTCAAACCGCGAACGAATCGTGACCATCGAAGACGCGGCGGAACTGCAATTGCACCAGGACCATGTGGTGCGGCTGGAAACGCGGCCCGCCAACATCGAGGGCAAAGGCGCCATTCATCAACGCCAGCTTGTGATCAATTCCCTGCGCATGCGTCCCGACCGAATCATCGTGGGTGAGGTTCGCGGCGAAGAGGCGCTGGATATGTTACAGGCGATGAACACGGGCCACGACGGGTCGCTGACTACGATTCACGCAAACACTCCGCGCGACGCTCTGAGCCGGCTGGAAACCATGATTGCGATGGCCAACCTGAACCTCCCCGAAAACGCGATCCGGCGTCAGGTTGCATCGGCCATCGACGTGGTGATTCAGATCAGCAGAATGAGCGACGGGACGAGAAAGATCGTGAGCATTGCTGAGATCACCGGCATGGAAGAGGAAATCGTGACCATGCAGGACGTATTCGCATTCCGCAAGCACGGGATAAAAGAAACCGGCGAGGTGATCGGTGAATTTCTGCCGAGCGGAATTCGCCCGAAATTCGCGGAGCGAATGCTGGTGACCGGCATTCGGTTGCCGGTATCGATGTTCGAGTAAAGCGGCACGGACGGATAAAAACAAATGCCTTTACTGGTTTCCATTTTGACGTTCGCGGTGGTTGCGCTGGCTTTCCTGTTCGTATGGATGTTTTTCGAGAAGGGGAGCACGCAGGAAATCGTTCGCCGGCGACTCGAGGCAGTGCAAAAAACGGAGAGGCGGGGCGAGCAGTCACTGGCGATCGACCTGCTGCGCGACGAAATGTTGAGCGGCATTCCCGCAGTTCATCGCGTGCTGTTGCAGTGGGCATGGCCCAGCCGACTGCGCGATTTTTTGAGCCAGGCGGGTTTGGAGATGAAGCCGGCAAAGTTGCTCACCGTCTCCGGCTTCGTTGCGATTTGCTCGGCGGCAATCACCAGCGTGTTTCTGCCCCGCCTTCCAATCGTGCTGCTGATCGGGGTTCTAGTGGGGCTGGCGCCGATTGGGATCGTGGCCTTCATGCGCCAACGGCGCCTGCGGGCGTTCGAAGAGCGTTTCCCGGAAGCGCTGGACCTGTTGGGTCGCGCGGTTCGCGCGGGACACGCGTTCACAACCGGACTGGAGATGATAGCCAAGGAATCACCCGAGCCTATCGCGGGCGAGTTTCGAACGGCCTTCGACGAACAGAATTTCGGGCTTCCGCTCCGCGACGCGTTGATGAATTTGACCGAGCGAGTGCCGTTGATCGACGTGCGTTTTTTTGCCACGGCGCTGCTGATCCAGAAGGAGACAGGCGGAAATCTCGCTGAGATTCTGGACGGGCTGTCGCACGTAATTCGCGACCGGTTTCGTATCTATCGCGAGGTGCGCACCAGAACCGCCCAGGGTCGCCTGACTGCAGGAATATTGATTGCTTTGCCGCCCCTCATGATGGTGGCGCTCAGCGTTTTGAATCCCGGGTACGTTGGAGTGCTTTTCACCGATCCGAAGGGCGTCACCTTTCTGACGATTGCGGGGACGCTTCAGGTAATCGGAAGCGTCATTTTATGGAAGGTCATTCATATAGAAGTCTGACGCGGTGAGGTCGATATGGTTTGGCAGATAGCGGCGGTCACATTTCTGGGCAGCCTCGCGGTGATTAGCGCAATCCTGTTCGCCTTCATGCCGGGTGAGATCGGAATTGGATCTCGCCTGTCTCGATTGTTGAACAGCGCACCGGCCGCTGACGAAACAACGTTCGTTGAGAAGCAGAAACACACAGCGCGCGACACGTTGGCAGCTCTGGGGCAGATGCTGCCTGGGGGAGCCCCGACGGGATCGGGGAAAGGGAACGAACTGGTTCTACTCAGGGCCGGTTATCGCAACCCGAACGCTGTTCTGGCCCTGCGGGGCGCCAGAATCCTGGCCCCTGCTGCATTGGCGATTTTGGTTTATGCGACCGGAGTGTACCGTTCGAGCCCACTCGTGATGTTTGGCTTGGCATTGATCCTCGGCTATTTGTTGCCGGAAATGTGGCTGGTGTGGCGGGTGCACGCTCGGCAGCATCGGTTGCAATTGTCGCTCCCGGATGGCCTGGACCTGCTCGTAATCTGCGTCGAAGCCGGATTGGGTCTCGATCAGTCTTTTATACGAGTTTCCGAGGAATTGCAGATCGCCCACCCGGAGCTGAGCGAAGAACTTCATCTGGTAAATCTGGAAATGCGCGTTGGCAAGACGCGGCTGGAAGCGCTCCGCGAACTGGCCCGAAGGACGGGCCTCGAAGACATCAAGTCACTGGTAGCGATGCTGATTCAGACCGAGCGTTTTGGCACCAGCGTTGCTCAGTCGTTGCGCGTCCATTCGGACGATTTGCGAACGAAGCGGCGGCAGCGCGCGGAAGAGATGGCCGCGAAGACGACCGTGAAAATGGTGCCCGCGCTGGTGTTTTTTATTTTCCCGGCCTTGATGGTCGTAATTTTAGGGCCTGCGCTGATCGCGTTGATGAAACAGTTTTCGCCGATTTTGCAGCGATAAACGATTTTGGCGGTTTGGATTGTTGGCCGAAAGAAGCGGGCAGATCAACTAAGCGAGGAATGTGATGGATAACGTAACGATGATTCGAGTAGCTGCATTCGTGCTATTTGTGGTGGTTGTCTTCGTCATTCTGTGGAGACGGAAGCGCAAGGCAGTCGAGTAGTTGGAATCGGCACGGTTCGACACGCGCATGGAAGGCGTGTTGGCGTCGATCAGGGGACTGCGAGACTATGGCTCAAGATAGCGGGAACGGCGCGGTGTATGTTTACAACAAGACGAAGGAGACGTTTGTCGCCACCGAAGCCACCGTCGCCGATTCGTATTTCCCCCGATTGATCGGCCTGCTCGGCAAGACAAAGCGATGGGCGCAGCACGGCAAGGGACTTTGGATCGTCCCGTCGCGCGGGGTACACACGCTCGGAATGCTGTTCCCCATCGATCTGATCTTTCTTAGTAAGGACAAGGAGGTGGTGCATCTGGAGGAGTACGTGCGCCCCTTCCGAATTTCTAAGGTATCGCTGAAGGCCACGAGCATTCTTGAAGTGCCGGCCCATACCATTTACCGGTCAAGGACGCAGGTCGGCGATAAGTTGGAAATCGCGCGCCTCCACAAAAAGGAACAGCAAGAACTTCCGCTGGAAGCCTCCTTCACCGCAGCGCCTCGCGCCGAAGGCTCCGAGGCGAAAACGTAACACGGATGCCCTGTCCAATTTGTGAAAATCGTCCGCCGAAGCGGTTCTGCCCGGCAAAAGGCGAAAAGATATGCGCAATCTGCTGTGGCTCGGGACGCGAAGTCACGATCGACTGCCCAGTCGATTGCGCCTACCTAATTGCGGCGCATCGTTATGAAGCCGAACATCGCAAGCCGCTCTCTGCTGACGATTTCCCGTACAAAGACGTCGAATTTGCGGTGGAGTTCGTGCATGAGCACTGGCCGATTATCACCGGTATTGCGGTAACAATCCTGCGTTTTCAAACAGAACATCGCGACACCAATGACCGCGCTGCGCAATTGGCTGTTGAGGCGCTTGCCGAGACTTACCGCACACTCGGCACGGGGATCCTCTACGAGCGGCCGCCGGACGTGCGTGTCGCGCGAAATCTGTACTTGCACGTTGCCGAGTTTCTGAACGAATTCCGCAAGCGTGAAGCGGATCGCGCTGGTTTTGCGACACTAAAAGATTCAGACGTCTTTCAGTTGCTGGTGTTCCTGCTGCGCGTCCTGAAACAGGAGACCAACGGACGCCCGCTCTCGCGCGCGTTTCTGGGTTTCCTTCGCGAGCGCTTTCCCTTGCCTTCTGCCGAGAAGGAGCCTTCGCGCATTATTGTGCCCTGAGCGCTTCCTGGGAGAACCGGTCGCGAGAAACCTGCGCGATCACTGACATTGCGTGCGTCAGAGTTCCGGTGCGGCCGCGAGGACCTCTGAAGTAACGGCGTCAATGTCGGAGTCTGTTGTGCGGTGATTCGTAATGCATGCCCGCAGGCAGAACCTGCCGCGCAGCGTGGCGTTGGATAGGTAGACGCGTCCCCGCGCATTGACTCGTCGCAAAATTTCGAAGTTCAATTCATCGAGTTTCGCTTCCGGCAGACCGCCCCGCCCCCTATAACGGAAGCAGACCGCGCTCAGCTGAATCGGCGCCATCAACTGCAGCTCATTTTCGTTTTCGATTAGCGTGCCGAGCTGGCGGGCCTGAGCGAGATCCTTCTCGATCGATTTTCGGAACGCAGCCAATCCGTGGTAGCGCAGCGAAAACCATAGCTTTAGCGCTCGGAACCGGCGCGAGAGCTCCAGGGATTCTTCAAAGAACGCGACACTTTCGAGGAGATCCGTGTCGAGCGAGCGCGCGTAATCGCCGCTCTGGGAGAAGGCCCGCTGCGCCGCCGCAGAGTCGCGATAGAGAAGGCAACCGCAGTCAATCGGCTGGTACAGCCATTTGTGTGGATCGAGCGAAACGGAATTTGCGCGGCTGAGCGCGGCGAACGGCTCGGGGATGGCAATCGACGCGAGCGCACCGTACGCGCCGTCAACGTGCAGCCATGCTGCGTAGCTGGCAGCGATGGCGGCAATCTGGTCGAGTGGGTCGATCGCTCCGGTATTGACCGTGCCTGCCGTCGCGACAACCGCCATAGGAGTGATCCCACAATCCTTGTCGGCACGCATGGCGTGTTCGAGTTGCTCGGGAAGCATACGGAACGAATGATCCACCGGGATCAGACGAAGATTATTTCTGCCGACACCGAGCAGCGACATCGCCTTGACAATCGACATGTGCGCTTCCGTCGAAGCGTAAACTGCTAGCGCGCCACCTGCCTGCACCCCCGCTTCGTTCGATGGCGACGCCGCTTCCCTCGCCATTGCCAAAGCCATCAGATTTGCCGCCGAGCCTCCGCCAATCAGGGACCCCCGAAATCCGGGACAGCCGATCGCCTGCGCCAGCCAGCCGACCACCGTCCGTTCCAATGTGACGCCGCTCGGGGCCGAGCGCCACGCCGTCACATTCTGATTGATCACGCTGCACAGCAGGTCGGCTGCCGCAGCGACTGGCTCTCCTGAACCCATCACGTAGCCAAAGAATCGGCCATTCTGCGCGCGCGAATGCTTCACCGCTTCTGCCAACCCGCCGAGTGCCTCTTCTCCAATTCCGGCTTCGGGCAGGCGAGTATTGAAGATACGTTCCATGGTCGCGCCGCTCTCTGTTGGCGGGATCGGGCGTTCATCTATGTTCTCTAAAAACTGAGTGGCTATTTCGATCACACGTTCAGACACGCGGCGAAATTCTTCAGGGGATACGTCGATAGGGTTCATCGCGCGATTCTACATGAGACTTGATGAACGACTCGCGCAGGCTTTTGCTCTTCGCAACCAGGTGCGGCGCTCCTTCTGAACGCCTGGAACATTGGCGATGCTAACTATCCTCTCGGCGAAGGAGCCTGCTCTGAGTTTGTTTTGCCGTCGTGGGGACAGTTTTTTCGCAACGTGCTACAGCGACAGCGACAATTGCGGCGAGTGCCACGATTTCGGCGAAGCTGGAACCGGACGCGAGCCCAAGCCATATTTGCGGCGCAATCCATCGACCAGTTCCTTGATCCGCTTCCGATACTCTTCCGGCGCGTCGCCGTAGCCGCGGTAAAATTCGCGATAACGACCCGCTAGGCGCGGGAATTTCTCTTCCACGAACGCCATGAAGGTTTTCCACGACGACGGCATCAGGAACAACACGTTTGCCGCGAGCCATTGCGCTCCGGCGTCGCGTGCCGCCCGCACCAGCGCGTCGAGATCGTCTTCGCGATCCGTGAGACCCGGCACAATCGGCATCGCGTTCACGCCTACGTTGATTCCCGCCTCTCGCAGCTTGCGAATGGCTTCGAGCCGCAAGTCAGGCCGGGGCGCGCGCGGCTCAAGCATGCGGGCCAATCGCGTGCGGAGCGTGGTCACAGTCATGTGAATCGTGATTGACGATCGCTCTGAAATCCGTTGTAGCAGGTCGATATCGCGGACCACCTGGTTCGATTTCGTCGTGATGGAAAGACTCAGGCCCTCGCGCTCCGCCATTTTTTCCAGGATCGCCCGAGTCGTCCCAAACTCCTTCTCGGCGGGCTGATATGGATCGGTCGCGGTCCCAATCGCGATGTGCTCGCCCCAGATTTTCTCCGACGAAAGATCGCGCTCCGCGAGCGCGCCCGCGTTCTTTTTCACGTAAATCTTCGACTCGAACTCGTTGCCGTCCAGCTCCATGTATTCGTGCGTGTAGCGCGCGTAGCAATATCGGCAGCCAAACTCGCATCCGCGATAGGGATTGACGGTCCAGCGAAACGGAACCCGTTCCGAATTGCACTGATTCAGGATCGATTTCACTGGAAGCAGAAAATACTCCGTCCCGCGCTTGGCATCAGCGCAGGGGGAGGATGCGGCGAGGCGCGCAATGCCGACCAGTTCCGAACCGGGCTTCACACTCCGGTGGGTAGCCGGAGGGGGCGCGGAAGCGTCGTTCGGGGGCTCACAGGTGCCGTGGCGAGCGGCTGTGGGGAAGAGGGTGAGACTGGTCTGCTCCCCACCGCTCCGGCGGCGACGAATCGTCGCTGGTTCGGGTCGAAGAAGGGGAAAAGTGGCCATTGAAAGCCTCGCCGCACAGTCAAAATAATATTCGCTTTTTATTCGCCTTGTCAACCCTAAAGTGCCGTCTTTTATTCGCCTGTCTGAGTGGACAGAGTATGCAGTGGAAACTCACAGCGGGTTCCGCGTCTTCGACGGTTGGCCGGCGCGTATCATGGCAGACAGTCCTCGGAGGCCCCTTAAAGTGGCGGAAATCAGCATCTTGGTAGTGGAGGACGATACCCCAAGCCAGCGCGCCATACGAAACGTGCTCGACGCGGAGGGCTGGCACGTCCGGATCGTGTCCGAGCAGCAACTGCTGCCCGAACTGGCCCGTGGGGGATGGAATTTGGTTATTGTAAACGCCGCTTTGACTGATCCTCGTGGTCCGCTTTTTGCAATTCTGCGCGACCTGACGCTAGCGGATTCAGAGCGCGAAAGCGACGAGGTACCCACTGAAGAGACCGCTGACGAACTTGGCACCGGTCGAGTGATCGTAGAGCAACGTAAGCCGCCGCCCCGAGTCGGGTCAGGCATCCGCGTACTCTTTCTCGTCCCCTCGTCGGTTTCAAAACAGGTGCAGCCGACCCTCGAGCGCGAAGGCCTTCCGTATGCCCTCAAGCCGTACAACCTGCATGATTTCCTGGAGAAGGTGAGCGATCTGCTGCTCGAAGCCGGCGCAATTGACGCGCCGATTCGTTCGATTCGAGATTTCGCTCCGCGCAAGCACCCCACGACTCGCAAGGTTCGCCGGTCTGACCGAAACACCGGCATGTTTGCTCCGCGCGAGGATTACCAGATGACCGAAGAAGAGATGGCCGAGTGGGAGCGCCAGGACGAAGAAGAGAGCAAGAAGCGCCGCAAGGAACAGGAAGAGCGCGAACACCTCGGTTGAGGTTCACGAATCGAGGTAGCTCGTATAGCTCGTCGTGCGATTCGCGCGGGAAGCATTCACTCGATGTTCCTGCACGCGCAGTGCTGAACGAATCGTTTCTGCGACTCCTACCCTGGAACTTAGCCCGAAAAGCGCCGAACGTCACTGCGGTCGCTCGTCTCCGCCAAGAGCTGGGCAATCGTCTTTTTCAGCGCGGGGTGAATCACGCCCGAAGCGATTTCGGCCATCGGAACGAGGACGAATCGGCGTCCCGCCATCCGCGGATGCGGTACTTCCAGCTCCGGCGTGCGGATCACCATGCCATCGTAGAGCAGAATATCGATATCGATCACGCGCGGACCTTTCGGCAGCCGCCGCTCGCGCCCCATGGTCGCCTCAATTTGAAGCACCAACTTCATAAGTTCCTGCGGCTCCAAATCAGTCTCCGCCTCGATCGCGCTATTCAGAAACCATGGCTGATCCGCAAATTCAACGGGCTCCGTTTCGTAAAGCGACGATTGCCGGGTGACGCGAACTCCGCGTTTGCGAAGCTCCTCGATCGCGCGCGCGATATTCGCCGCGCGGTCTCTCATATTCGAGCCGAGCGACAGGTAAGCCTTGTGCACGATCCTATCGTGCCAGAAAACATTCCTTTCGCGTCGAAACTCGCATTCTTGTGCGAATCCAGCGACCGATAGTGTGTGAATTCGATCAAATTTGTACACTGCCCAAAGGCCGCCTTCCTTGCGGCGGAACGGCGCCTATGTTGAAATGGCGCCATGAATCCCGAGGCAGACCGCGCAGCCCGGATGCAGAGAGAAGCATCGGGGCGGCCATCGTCCAAATCATCGGACTCTTCCTCAGCCTCAACGCGTGAAGCGCAGTTACGCGAAATCCCGTCGGTTGATGAACTCCTCTCGCGGCCTCGCCTGCGTTCGCTTTGCGAAACGGCTGGCCGCGCATTGGTGACCGAGGCGACGCGAACTGTTCTGGCCGACATTCGCTCGCGTCTGCTCCACGAAACAGGCGTGGTACCCTCGCAGGCCCTGCAAAGCTCTGCGCCAACTGGAACAGTCGTGGCCACGAGTCTCACAGCAGACGCTCTCGAAATTCGGATCGCCGAGGAAGTACGAAATTGGCTCGCGCCATCCTTGCGGCGCGTGATCAATGCCACCGGCGTGATTCTCCACACGAATCTTGGACGCGCGCCAATTTCTGTGGCGGCGATTGCGGCATTCGAAGAAACGGCGGCACGCTACTCGAATCTCGAATACGACATCGCCACGGGCCAGCGCGGCAAACGCGATGTGCATGCCTCGAAGCTGCTGACGTCGCTTACCGGCGCTGAAGCCGCCATCGTGGTGAACAACAATGCGGCGGCCGTTTTCCTTGTCCTGAACACGCTCGCAAAGGGCGCCGAGGTGATCGTTTCGCGCGGCGAGCTGATCGAGATTGGCGACGGCTTCCGCATTCCCGACATCATGTCCGAAAGCGGTGCCGTTCTGCGCGAGGTGGGCACCACAAACCGCACACGCATCCGCGATTACGAGCGCGCCATCAACGAACGCACGCGGCTGTTGCTGCGGGTGCATCCCTCCAATTTCCGAATCTCGGGCTTCACGGAACGTCCCAGCCTCGAAGAACTTATTCTCCTGGGCCAACGCAGCCAGATTCCCGTCTACGAAGACCTCGGCTCCGGCTGCCTGGCCGACCTGAGCGCCGTGGGAATTTCCGAGCCAGTTGTGAGAGCAAGCTGCGAGGCGGGCGCTTCGGTTGTTTCCTTTAGCGGGGACAAGTTGCTTGGCGGACCGCAAGCCGGAATCATCGCGGGCAAGAAGGAAATCGTTGAACGCGTCCGGCGCAACCCCTTGTTTCGAGCGTTGCGCGTCGACAAGCTCAGCGTCGCGGCACTCGAAGCCACATTAAAGGCTTACCATCGCGGCGCGCTGGACGAAGTTCCCGCCCTGCGTATGATCCGCGCTTCGCGCGAAGAAATCGGCAATCGCGCATCGCGATTCGCCGAACGCCTCCGCGCAGCGGTGCCCGCGGACATCTTAATCGAGCTGACCGCGGGATTCTCAGTCATCGGCGGCGGCTCGACACCCGACCAACAGTTGCCCACCACATTGCTTGCATTGCGCAGCGTCCGCCATTCGCCGTCCGCTCTCGATGAGCTTCTGCGCAAGCCCGTACGCGGTATTCCGGTCGTTGCGCGCGTGACGGACGATCGGCTAACACTCGACCTGCGCACTGTGTTCCCAGACGAGGAACCCGCGCTCGCTGCCGCCCTTGTCTCCGCGCTTGTTTCGAGTTGACGTTTAACAGAAATAGCAGGTTCGACGCGGATGCTTGGCTGCGGTGGTGGCAGCGGTTCGTGTATTCGAAGAGACGCCGACCGACTCAAGCTTGAAACTTACGCAAAAATTCGGTGAGTACTTTATCCGCGCCCCACACCGGGCACTAACCAGCATTGCCGCGTGCATTCCCGCGGTCGGTAGGCTCAGCTCGCCGGTCGAAGCAATCAGCCCGGCTGCCCGTTCCTGTTTGAGTCATTGCGCGCGCTGGCTTATAATTCGTAGTTTCTGAGGGTAGCGAGAGGGCGCGTAGAGACATGTTAAAAAGCATTCAGCAACGCGATTTGGATCGCAATCGTTGGATCAAGATTTCCATGGGCATCATCCTGGTCCTGATCTGCGTCAGCATGGTGATCACGCTGATCCCCGGCTTGTTCATGGGCGGGGCCAGCGCCAACAACCCCGATGTTGCGGCCGTGATCGGCAATCAGACCGTCAACGCGGATGAGGTGCAGCAGCAATTGGATCAGATGACGCGAGGCCAGCAGGTTCCTCCGATGATGCGCCCTCTCTACGCACACCAGGTGCTCGACTCGATGATCTTTCAGCACGCCATGGAATTCGAGGCGCAGCGCCTTTCGATGGACGTCACTCCGGACGAGGAGCGGGCCCGAATCGAGCAAGTGCTTCCGGCAGCATTCAAGAATGGTGTTTGGCAGAAAGACGCGTACCCCACTCTGGTGTATTCGCAAACCGGCATGACGGTCGCCCAGTTTGAGGATGCCCTGCGGCAAAGCATGATCGCCGACCGCTTCCGGCATCTGGTTACAGACGGAATTTCCGTGACTCCCGCGGAAATCGAGCAGGAGTTCCGTCGCCGGAATGAAAAGGTCACGATCCAGTACGCGCTGGTCAAGCCGGCTGAGATTGCAGCAACCATCCAGCCGACCGACGCGCAGCTCGCCACCTATTTCAACCAGAACCTTTCCAAGTACCAGATCCCGGAAAAGCGCGCTGCCCAATACGCGCTCCTGGATATGGCCGCCCTGCGTTCCCAAACTCACGTGAGCGACCAGGCCCTTCAGGACTACTACAACCAGCACTTGGCGGACTACAAGGTCCCAAATACCGTCCACGTGGAACACATTCTTTTCAAAACGATGGGCAAGACGGACGCCGAAGCCGCCGAAATCAAGAAGAAAGCCGAAGCTGTACTCAAGCAGGCCAAGTCGGGGGCTAATTTCGAGACTCTGGCGAAAAAATACTCGGAAGATGACGGATCCAAGCCTAAGGG